>NZ_QYUP01000121.1 GCF_003590855.1 Massilia cavernae | reverse complement strand
GGTCGGCGACGCTTCCAGGCCGCGCTTGCAGATGGTTTCAAATTGTTCCGGGTCGTAGGCGATGCCGCCGCCAGTGCCGCCCATCGTGAACGAAGGACGGATGATGGTCGGGAAGCCCAGTTCGCGCTGCACGCCCCACGCCTCATCCATCGAGTGCGCCACGCCCGAGCGTGCCGAACCGAGGCCGATCCTGGTCATCGCTTCCTTGAACTTGGAGCGGTCTTCGGCCTTGTCGATGGCTTCCGGCGTCGCGCCGATCAGCTCCACCTTGTACTGTTCCAGCACGCCGTGGCGGTGCAGGTCGAGCGCGCAGTTCAGCGCGGTCTGGCCGCCCATGGTCGGCAGGATCGCGTCAGGACGCTCCTTGGCGATGATGCGCTCGACGACTTTCCAGGTGATCGGCTCGATGTAGGTGACATCCGCCATTTCCGGATCGGTCATGATGGTCGCCGGATTGCTGTTGACCAGGATGACCTTGTAGCCCTCCTCGCGCAGCGCCTTGCACGCCTGCGCGCCGGAATAGTCGAATTCGCATGCCTGGCCGATGATGATCGGACCGGCGCCAATGATCAGAATGCTTTTGACGTCGGTACGCTTAGGCATGTTTGTGGGACTCCATCAAATGAATGAATCGATCGAACAGGTAAGCGATATCCTGCGGACCGGGTGATGCCTCCGGGTGGCCCTGGAAACTGAACGCCGGCTTGTCGGTGCGGGCCAAGCCCTGCAACGAGCCGTCGAACAGCGAAACATGCGTGACGCGGCAGTTGTCCGGCAAGGACACAGGGTCAACGGCGAAGCCGTGGTTTTGCGAGGTGATCAGTACTTGCCCGGTATCGACATCCTGCACCGGATGGTTGGCGCCATGGTGGCCGAACTTCATCTTTAGCGTCTTCGCGCCTGATGCCAGGGCCATGATCTGGTGCCCGAGGCAAATACCGAAGGTCGGAATTCCGCGCTCGATCAATTCCTCCGTCGCCGCGATGGCGTATTCGCACGGTTGTGGATCGCCGGGGCCATTCGACAGGAAGATGCCGTCAGGCTTGAGATCCAGCACTTCCGAGGCAGGCGTTTGTGCCGGCATTACGGTGAGCTGGCAGCCGCGTTCCGCCAGCATGCGCAGGATATTGCGCTTGACGCCATAATCGAAAACGACCACATGAAACTTGGGCCACGTTTGCTCCCCATAGCCCTCGCCAAGCTTCCACTCTGCTTCGCTCCAGGCGTATGGCCTTGCGGTCGATACTGCGTTGGCCAGATCCAGGCCGGCCAGGCCGGGAAAGGACCGCGCGAGTTCGAGAGCTGTCGCGGACCGGTCGTCTTGCACCAGAATGGCGCCGTTCAGGGCCCCCTTCTCGCGAATGACGCGGGTGAGCTTGCGCGTATCGATATTGGCAATACCGACAATATCCTGTTGCTTCAAGTAATCCGACAGCGTTTGCGTGGAACGGAAGTTCGATGCCAGCAACGGCAGGTCCCTGATGATCAGGCCGGCGGCATGGACCCTGCATGCCTCGACGTCTTCCAGGTTAACACCGGTATTGCCGATATGCGGATAGGTCAGCGCGACAATCTGCTTGCTGTAGCTGGGGTCGGTCAGTATCTCCTGGTAACCGGTCATCGCAGTATTGAATACGACTTCTCCTGCCGTATGTCCGACCGCGCCGATGGAGATGCCATGAAAAATCGAACCGTCCTCCAGCGCAAGGATGGCATGCGGCTCCGTGCTGAACAACCGTTTGGGGCGGGACATCATAAAGTCTCCTCGTCAGTCCTACGTTGGTTGGCAGGCGTGCGCTCAAGAGGCGGTTGCGGTCCGTCGGGCCCTCCCAAGCAGCGATTTACGATTGGCCGTCTTCGCATGCGCGGTGCCAGTCGCGCTATGCGTGACGGCTTGCGGAGCGTGAATCATTTTGAGCGCCGACGGCGCCGCAGCAGGTTTCTGGTCGGCCAGCTTGAATACGCTGACAACCTGTCCCAGGTTTCTCGCCTGATCCTCCAGCGATTCGGCCGCCGCCGCAGCTTGCTCGACCAGCGTCGCGTTTTGCTGCGTCATCTGATCCATTTGGCTCACGGCCTGGTTCACCTGTTCAATTCCGGCACTCTGTTCCTGGCTGGCGGACGCGATCTCGCCCATGATGTCGGTGACGCGTTTAACGCTGGCGACAATTTCCTCCATCGTGGCCCCGGCCTGATCTACCAGCCTGGCGCCCACGTCGACTTTTTCCACCGAGTCGCCAATCAGCATTTTTATCTCTTTCGCAGCAGCGGCGGAACGCTGCGCAAGATTCCTGACTTCGGAAGCAACGACGGCAAATCCACGCCCCTGTTCGCCGGCGCGTGCCGCTTCGACTGCCGCATTCAATGCGAGGATATTGGTCTGGAACGCAATGCCGTCGATGACGCCGATGATGTCGACGACCTTCTTGGCGGATTCGTTGATCGATTTCATTGTGTCCACCACTTCCGATACCACGGAGCCGCCCTTGACTGCCACTTCGGATGCGGAGAGTGCCAATTGATTGGCCTGGCGAGCGTTGTCGCCATTTTGCTTGACCGTCCCGGTCAATTGTTCCATCGAGGAAGCGGTTTCCTCCAGCGAACTGGCCTGTTCTTCCGTACGGGACGACAGATCGAGATTGCCAGAAGCAATCTGGCTGGAGGCGGTGCCGATCGTGTCGGTAGCTGTGCGCACGTTGTGAACGATGTTCGACAAACTGGAATTCATGTCTTTCAACGCCTGCAGCAGTTGTCCGAATTCATTCGTGGACGGCACATCGATGTGGCCGGAAAGATCGCCTTTGGCTACCCGGCGCGCTATTTCAATGGATTGATTCAATGGCGCCGTAATACCACGAACCAGCAGAGTGCCAACCGCAGCGGCGAGCAGGGCGCCTAGCACAAGCACGCCTATCATGAGGTAGCCTGTATCTTTGATGTTCGCGTTGACTGCCGCGCCGCCGGTCTGTGCCCGCTTTTCCAGGAAGTCTGACAATGTGCGCAAAGCCACATCCGATTTTCGGTAAGTTGGGTTGATCACCCGAATAAGAACCAGCTGGGCATCGTTCCACTTGCCTGCCTGAACTGCCTCACTGGCTGCGGCAATGCCATCGACGCCAAGTCTGCCGCTCTTGGTGTACCAATCATCGGCCAGTTGTTTTTCTTCCGGCGATCTGATATTGGCGACGTATTGCGTCCATACCTGGTTGATCTCGCTGTTCGTTTCGGAAATGATCTTGGAGTGAATCGATGTCGGATGATCGTGAAGTTTCGACCATTCCATTACAGGATTATGCTGAAGTGTCTGCAGGATCTGGCTGCGATTGACCTCCATCCTGAACCTGACTTTTTCGATCATGGCGACCGCTTTTACATCTTTGAGCGAGATGTTCTTCAGCTGATCCGCCGTGTTATTTACGCTGTATATTCCCATGCTGCCGATGGCCAGCAAAAGCGCGGTGAGAAAACCTAACGCCAGAATAATGAGCGTTTTGATCCTGATAATCCTGAGCATATTTACCTCCCATGGAAAACTCCAGTCGTTCCGATTCTGCATCCTGAGTCAACCAAGCACTACCTATTAGTTCTGACAGGTTGTACCAGGGCGATCGCTCCGGGACGGTAGGTCGCCATGTCGATCCGGGAGACGGGCGCGCAGGCATCGCGCTCGGCATCTTGTCGGCGATAATCCAGGGGGGAGGTGAGGTCTTGCTTGGCAAGCCCAATGGCAGATCGGGCGCTGCCAGACAAGAAGCTCGGCAAGCCTTGAAATCAGTCGTTGCCATCCCAACATGGCTGCAATCCGTTTAACCCATTTAGTTTCATATGAGGAAAAATATGGCAATCGCCGAAAAAGAGACCCTTGGATTCCAGGCAGAAGTTAAACAACTGCTGCAACTGATGATTCACTCCCTGTACTCGAACAAGGAGATTTTCCTGCGCGAACTGATTTCGAACGCGTCCGACGCGTCCGACAAGCTGCGCTTCGAGGCGATCAACAACGACGCCCTGTACGGCAACGACCACGAACTGAAGATCAAGGTCACCTTCGACAAGGCCGCGCGCACCATCACCATTTCCGACAACGGCATCGGCATGAGCCGCGACGAAGTGATTTCCCACCTCGGCACCATCGCCAAGTCGGGCACCAAGGAGTTCTTCGGCAAGCTGTCCGGCGACCAGCAGGCCGACGCGGCCCTGATCGGCCAGTTCGGCGTCGGCTTCTACTCGGGCTTCATCGTGGCCGACAAGATCACCGTCGAAACCCGCCGCGCCGGCGTGTACGCCAATGAAGGCGTGCGCTGGGAGTCGTCCGGCGAGGGCGACTACAGCGTCGAGGCGATCGAAAAGCCGTCGCGCGGCACCGACATCATCCTGCACCTGCGCGCCGGCGAGGAAGAGCTGCTGTCGTCGTGGAAGCTCAAGTCCATCATCCGCAAGTACTCCGACCACATCTCGCTGCCGATTTTGATGCAGAAGGACGAGTGGGACGCGGAAAAGAACGAAACGGTGATGAAGGACGAATTCGAAACCGTCAACCAGGCCAGCGCCCTGTGGGCCCGCAACAAGGCCGACATCACCGCGGAGCAGTACAACGAGTTCTACAAGCACGTCTCGCACGACTTCCAGGACCCGCTGACCCTGACCCACAATCGGGTCGAAGGCCGCAGCGAGTACACCCAGCTGCTGTACGTGCCAAGCCATGCGCCGTTCGACCTGTGGGACCGCAACAAGCGCGGCGGCATCAAGCTGTACGTCAAGCGCGTGTTCATCATGGACGACGCCGAGCAGCTGATGCCGGCCTACCTGCGCTTCATCAAGGGCGTGATCGACTCCAACGACCTGCCGCTGAACGTCTCGCGCGAGATCCTGCAGGAGTCGCGCGACGTCAAGGTGATCCGCGAAGGCTCGACCAAGCGCGTGCTCGGCATGCTGGAAGAACTGGCGAACTCCGACGAGCAGGACAAGAAGGACAAGTACGCCACCGTCTGGACCGAGTTCGGCCAGGTGCTGAAAGAGGGTATCGGCGAGGACGCGACCAACAAGGACCGCATCGCCAAGCTGCTGCGCTTCGCCTCGACGGCGAACGACAGCAGCGACCAGTCCGTGTCGATCGACCAGTACATCGGCCGCATGAAGGAAGGCCAGGACAAGGTCTACTACGTCACCGGCGAATCGTACACCGCGGCGAAGAACAGCCCGCATCTCGAGATCTTCCGCAAGAAGGGCATCGAAGTGCTGCTGCTGACCGACCGCGTGGACGAATGGATGCTGTCCTTCCTGACCGAGTTCGAAGGCAAGGAACTGGTGTCGGTGGCCAAGGGCGGGCTTGACCTGGGCGGCCTCGAGGACGAAGCCGAGAAGAAGGAACACGCAGAAACCGAGACCTCGTACAAGGAGCTGGTCGAGAAGATGAAGGCGGCGCTGGGCGACAAGGCCAAGGACGTGCGCGTCACCTTCCGCCTGACCGACTCGCCGGCCTGCCTGGTGGCGGACGAACATGAACTGTCCGGCAACCTGCTGCGCATGCTGAAGGCCGCCGGCCAGAACGCGCCGGAGTCGAAGCCTATCCTCGAGATCAACCCGAACCACCCGCTGGTGACGCGTTTGAAGTACGAGAACGCCGAAGGCAGCCAGTTCGCGGACTGGTCGCACATCCTGTTCGACCAGGCGCTGCTGGCCGAAGGCGGATCGCTGGCCGATCCGGCGTCGTTCGTCAAGCGCCTGAACGAGATGCTGCTGGCGAAGTAAAGTCTGGAATGGCGTCCTTCCCGTAACCCGGGAAGGGCGTTTTTAGAACTGGCTCGTCGCGTTACGGCGTGCCGATCTGGCCGCAGAACTCCTCGAGCATCGTCTCGCCCTCAGGCCACTCCCCATATCCGCTGGCGCCATTGATATGGCCCGCATCCTTGATCTCCACCAGCCTGCTGCCCCACGCCGCGGCGAACGCCCGCGCGCGTTCAATGGTCACGTATTCGTCGTTCGAACTGGCCACC
The DNA here is from genome assembly GCF_003590855.1 of Massilia cavernae. GTDB lineage: Bacteria > Pseudomonadota > Gammaproteobacteria > Burkholderiales > Burkholderiaceae_D > Telluria_A > Telluria_A cavernae. Next base: position 73,279 of record NZ_QYUP01000121.1, on the reverse strand, counting down.
ATTAAAGTAGGGAAGGGCAGCCGCTCCATCGGCATCGGCTGGAACCCGGTCGCCTCGACCGGATAGGACGGCGCGTCGACATCGCTTGGCGCCACCAGGAAAGCGCCGGCGATCGTCAACGGCGAGCCGCAGGCAGCCCACTTGGCCACCGCCACGCAGGCCAGGCTCTGCGGGCGCGCTGCCATTCCGGATGCCGGCGTTGCCACAGCGTTTGCCAGTGCTGCGGCCCTGAATTCCACAGGCCCGCCAGCATTCCATCCTGCCTCCGCTGGTTTGGTCGTTATACGTCGCTTTACTTTTACGGCCAAACCAGCGCGCCAGCCCCTCACGCGAATTATCAGAAGGTGGTAGGGAGACGTACCGTGAGCGATACGTCCGGCGTATCGCGGGTGACGCCGGCGCCGACCGATACGTTCAGGCTCCGCTTGTCGCTCAGGCGGTAGGAGTAGGCCACCAGCAGCGTGCCCAGCTGGGTGCGCACCGAGCCGGGAACGGTGAGGCCATTCTGCTTCATGCGGCCTACCGAACTGTGGTCGTAGCCGATGCTGACCGAGGCCTTGTCGTTGAGCGCCAGGCCCATGCCGAAGTTAAAACCGACCACGCCGCCAGGGGCCAGTTTGCCCAGCCGTTCCTTTTCGCCGTTCAGCACCGTGCGGCTGACGTCGGCGCGCTTGAAATTGTGGGTGTAGCTCACGGTACCGAAGAAGATCGCCGGGTCGGACGGGAACAGCCACGTCACCGAGGGCTGCATGGAATAGAAGCCGGAGCCGGTCGGCAGGTCGAGCGGCAGGCCGGTGCCGGTGGCGTTCTGGCCCAGGCAGCGGGTCTGGCAGTCGGTCACTACCTCGAACGGGTCGCGCCCGGTGCGGCTCTTGAAGCGCCAGCCGGCCAGGTAGTAGGCCTTGTCGGCGCCGCCGTCGTTCAACTGGTGGCGCGCGGCGATTTCGATGTCGCCCAGGCCGCGTCCGCTGGTGGCGAACACCCGTTCAAGCGCGGTGCCGGTAAACAGTTCGCGGCTGACGGTGGAGTCGGATCGGTACACGTAGGGCGCCCGTATTTCGACTTCGGTGCGGTTGCTGACGCCGGTGCGTAAGGCCAGCGAGCCGGTCATCGTGTTGCGCTTGACTTCGCGTACGTCGATCAGGCCGATCAGGAGGGCGGGAATGATGGTGTAGCCCACCAGCGCGACCCGGTTGTTGGAGGCGTAGCCGTACTGCAGCGACGGCTCGAGGATGTATTTTCCCTGCTGCGTCAGGATGCCCGGCTGTTCGAACAGCGGCGCCACCTCGGGCGGCCGGGTGTCCTTGCGTGGGGGCTGGCCGACCGGCTGGTCTTTCTGGGCCACGGCTGGCCGCGCCGGCGGCGGCGCCGATCTTGACTCCTGCGCCGCGGGGACCTGCGCCGATGCCGGTGCGGCGCCAGTTCCTGTTCCTGCCTGGCCGGCGCCGCGCTCCTGCGCCAGCGCTTCCTCGCCCGCGCCGCGCACCTGTTCCAGCTCCGCCGACAGCCGTTCGATCAGCACCCGCTGCTCGTCAAGCTGTGCCCGCAGCTTTTCCAGCTGGGCCGTCAGCGCCTGGGGCGGCGCCGCGACCTGTGCTTGGCTTGCGGAGACAACCAGGGCGGCGGAAAGTCCGGCACAGCTCAAACGCCAGGCGGGGGATCGATGCATCGTTTGTCTCCTTGTGAAGCGTCACAGGGTGCCGATGGACTTCAGTGCGGCGTCGCGAACGCTTTGGTTGAAGTTGAGGTCCTTGAGCAGCGAAGTGCTGTTTACGGTAGAGCTTATCACTGTCTCGCTGCGAATTACCTGGTCGCTCAATGTATTTTGTATAAAGGTGCCGGCGATCCCGTCGCCGCTGAACATGTTACCGGCGCCGTTCTGGATCAGAGTGGTCGCCGCCAGCGCCTCCTGTGCCTTCATCGCCTCGCTGGCGCTGACGGCGCGGACGTCGGCGATCTGGATCGAGGTGCGCGCAACGACCGCGCCGTTGATGCTGACCAGGCGCTCGATGCCAAGCGAGAGTTCGAGGCCGCTGGGTGTTGTAAATCCGCCGCGGGTCTCCTCCAGCTGCTCGGCGGATACCGGTTCCCATCCCGGATCGGATGCGAGTGCAGGCGCGAACGCTAACAGTAGCGCCGCGCCAATCAGACTCGGATGTGTGGCCATGGTATTCCCCTAAAATTCTCCCGGCCCGAAACGCGGCAGCGTTGCCACATCCAGGCCTGTCCTGTTGAGTGGATCGTCGAGGCGGGCGATCGGCGCCGAGCGCCAGTCCGCCTCGCCGTTAAACGCGGGCATGCCCTTGTAGCCGTGAATGACGAACAGCAGCTTGTTTTTCCAGATTTCGTGGAAGCGCGCGATCGGCATGACGCGCGTGCCGCTGGAAGGATCGCCCAGCAAAATGCGGCCGTCGGCCGTACCCTTGATGACGACGAAGTGGTTGTAGCCCTTGTCCGAGATGAGCACGATCGCCGGCAGCTTGGCCTCGAACAGCTTCGCGAGCGGAAGCTGGAAGCCGTCGCCGCGCAGTCCGTGCGAGGCCAGGAATTTCTGCATGTCGAGCAGCGAGAAGCCCTGGGTGCGGATCTTGGCCTTGTCGCCGTCGCGGAACATCTGTTCGAAAACCGCCTGTTCGGTGACAGGGCGGTTGTAGTGATAGGTCATCAGCGTGGCGACCGCGGCCGAGCCGCAACTGAAGTCGAACTGCTGGCGCGTGGTCGTGGCCATGCGCGCCTGCTTGATGGAGGTCAGCGGAATCTTGACCTGAAGGCTGCCGACGCCGAATTCGATGGCCTGGGCTGGCGCTGCCAGGGCCAGCGTCAGCAGGGCCGGATAAACTGTGGAGGGCATCATCATCTGAGTTGCAGGTTGACGACAGTGGCGTTCTGGATCAGGACGTTGGCTCCGCTGTTCTGTATGACCATGGGAATGCCACTCATGTTGGCGAAGGAGCCGGAATCGATCGTGTTGTTACCGGTCACCACGTTGATTGCGGTATTGTTGGTGACCACGCCACTCAGGTCGGCTTTGTTATTTACGGTGGACACGTTCGAATCGCCGCCGCGCTCCTCGTCGAGGCGGGTTTCGGGTTCGGCCCTGGCGGCCCGTGCGACAGCATCGTCCGCTGGCGCGGGTGCCTTTGCCGGTGCGGGTGCGGCAGCTTCGCCTTGCATGGGCTCTGGTCCGGGGCCGGCGAAAGTGCCCCCGGGCGCGCCCAGTGCCAGCGCCAGCAGCGCCGCAACTGTGTTCGATGTTTTCATCATGGCTCCCGTCAGATGCGCGCGCCGCCCGTGGACGGCGCGCTTAGGGCGGCGCAGCGCGAACGCTGCGCCGCCGGCCTTGTTACTGGCCTACTGCAAGATTGGACTGCACGTTAACGCTTTGCTGGATCAGCGACGCGAAGCCGCTGTTCTGGCTCACCTGCATGATCCCGGCAGCCGACTGGGCGGTGCCAGTCATGGTGTTCGACATGTCGAAGCTGCCTGCATTCACACTGTTGTTACCGCCCGCGCCGCCGTCGCCGTTACCGCCGTTACCGCCGGTGCCGTCGCCTCCGGTGTTGGTGCCGCCATTGCCGCCGTCACCGCCGGTGTTGTCTCCGCCGCCGTCGCCGCCAGCACCGCCGTCACCGCTGTCAGCATCGCCGCCAATTGGCGAGCCGTTGGACGCATCGCCGTTGGCGGCATCGCCGCCGCGTGCGCCAGCGCCGCCAGTATTGGAGGCGCTGCCGGATTGACCACCGTTTCCGCCATTGCCGCCTTCAGCGCCGTCGCCGCCGGCCGAGCTGCCTGCACCGCCGGCTGCGCCTCTGCCGCCTGCGCCGCCCGTTGAATCAGCGCCATCGCCTGAGGTACTTGCTACCCCAGCGCCAGCACCTCCATTGCCGCTGGTACCGCCTTCGCCGGATGCTCCGTTACCTGCGTTGGCGGTGCTCGCTGCGCCGCGGCCGCCGGTCCCGCCAGCTCCACCCTCAGCACCTGCGCCGCCGTCGCCGGTGTCGGCTGCGCCGGAAGTCGCTGCGGCATCGCCGCCCGTGGCTGCGCCACCTTCGGTTTGGCCACCGCCGGCACTGGTAGTGCCGCCGGTGTTGTCATGGCCGCGGATTTTCGTGCTGGCGTCGCTGTCACTGCCGTTGGTTTTGCCGGAGTAGGTTCCATTCGATGCGGAGGCATCGGTGCTGCCGATCTTGCCGCTCTTGCCGCCGTCGCCGCCATCGCCGCCGCCGCCGGCGTAACCGCCGTCGCCGCCGCTAGTCTTGCCGGTGCTGCCGCCGTCGCCGCCTTCGGCGCGACCTACCTTGCCGCTGTCGCCACCGTTGCCGCCTTTGGCATAGCTGTCGCCGCCATCGCCGCCGGAACTCTTGCCGCCGTAACCGCCGTCGCCACCTGCGCCTCCGGTACCGCTGCCGCTGCGGCCGCCATCGCCGCCGTTGCCGCCGTCTGCGCCGCGGCCGCCGTTGCCTGTAGTGGCATCAGTTGCCCGGCCGCCTTTACCGCCGTCGCCGCCGTAGGCATCGCCGACCTCAGCCGTGCCATTGGTGGCGTTGCCGCCACTTGCATAGCCGCCTTTCGAGCCCTTGCCGCCATCGCCGCCGTAAGCTGCGGCGCCGTCGCCACCATTGCCCTTTGCATCACCGCCATAGCCCTTGGCGCCGTCGCCGCCGTAACCTTTACCGCCGTTGGCATCGCCTGAATTCTTGGCCACGTTGCCGATATGGTGGATGTCGTTGCCGCTCACCGTACCGTTGAGCTTGCTGGTCGCAGTCGCGGAAGACTTGTTGAAGGCATTCGCCACGTTCGACGTGGCCGTTGCGCCATTGTTGGCGGCAGCTGCGCCCGCTCCGTCGGCATCGGCATCACCATCGCCGTTGTTCTGGTTGCTGTTGTCGGTATTGCCCTGGTTGCTGTTGTTGTCGTTGTTTTGGTTGGAATTATTATTCTGGTTGGCAGTCGAGCCCTGTGCCGCCGATGCGCCCCCGCCGCCCTGGGCTGCGGAGTTCGTCGCAGTCTGGTTATTAATACCGATGGCTCCGGACCCGGTCGTGTTGGTTGGATCGGCTGCATATGCGCTCATGGAAAATGTGAGTGCGATTGCGGCCGCAATAGATGTCTTGTTCATGAAAAGCCCCTCCCGTGGTTGAGTGTCTGAGTAGCTCGCCTTAAGCGACCGAGCAATGGTTCCTTTAGCAAGGAAGGTGCCAGCCACGAAAGCACGGCTAACTCTTTGATTTTTCACAAGCCAGACCAAGCTAATACAACATTTGCCCCGATTCGATTACCAGACGGCTATTCTGTTGCCAAGGACTGTCTCAAAACTGAGACGAAATTGTGTCGCAACTGTCCGCTTCGACGGAACAGCGAACGCGTTCAGGGACGGGTGGCACGGGCTCTCCACTGTACAGCGCGGGAAAATGCGGGGTTTAGTCCTACGATTGCTTCAGTGGCGAGACGGCCGGCGGCTGCGCGCGGGGGAGGGCCGAGCAGCGCCGCCGTGCATGGATCAGCCGGCGGCGCGCACACCGATGCTGTGCTTGCTGAGGAGGCGGTACAGGGTGGCGCGCGAGACGCCCAGTTCGCGCGCGGTCTTGCTGATGTTGCGGCCGGTGCGTTCGAGGCAGGCGCAGATGATGTTGCGCTCGGCGCTGGCGCGCGACGTGTCCAGCCCCCCGCTCACCGGGCCCAGGCCGATGTGGTTCAGGCCCAGGTCCTCGGGCGTGATCAGCTCGCCTTCGGCCAGCACCATCGCGCGCCGCACGCGGTTGATCAGCTCGCGCACGTTGCCGGGCCAGTCGTGGCTGCGGATGGCCTGCAGCGCGCGGTTGGAAAAGCCCTTGAGCTGCGGGCTCTTTTCGTCGCAGTACTGGCTGAAGAAGTGCTCGGCCAATTGCATCAGGTCGTCGGCGCGCTCGCGCAGCGGCGGCACGCTGACGGGGATCACGCTGAGGCGGTAATACAGGTCTTCGCGGAAGGAGCCGCGCTCGACCGCGTCCTGCAGGTCGATGTGGGAGGCGGCGATCACGCGCGCATCGACCGGGATGCTGCGGGTGCCGCCCACCCGGTAAATGGTTTTCTCCTGCAGGAAGCGCAGCAGGTTGACCTGCAGGTCCTTGGGCAGGTCGGCGATCTCGTCGAGGAAGATGGTGCCGCCGTTGGCCGATTCGATCAGGCCGACTTTTTCCTTGGCGGCGCCGGTGAAGGCGCCGCGCTCATGGCCGAACAGTTCGGTCTGGATCAGGCTGGCGGGCATCGCGCCGCAATTGATGGCGACAAAAGGGCCGTCCGACATCGGCGAGTGCGAATGGATTTCATGCGCCGTGACTTCCTTGCCGCTGCCGCTTTCGCCCCAGATCAGCACCGGCGCGCTGACGCTGGCGATGCGGCGGATCTGGGCGCGCAGGCGTACCACCGACGGGCTTTCGCCGGTCAGCGCGCGGCTGCTGTCGAAGCGCAGTGCCGGCGCGGCGCGTTCGCGCAGGTCGGCCAGGCCGTGGGCGTGTCCCAGCGTATGGTTCAGCAGCAGGTGCGAGACCGGCAGGGTGTGGAAGTCGTGCAGGTGGTCGCTGGCGAGGTCGCGCCAGGCCGGCTGCTGCATCGTGCCGGACTCGAACACGCCGACCCAGCGGGTGTGCCAGTGGATGCGCAGGAAGGCGCACAGCGCCTCGGTGTCGTGGCCGCCGCCACGGTCGAGCACCATGCCGACCAGGTAGCGCTGCTGGAGCAGCGCGCGCGAGGCGTCGGCGATCGAGGACACGATGCACAGGTCCCAGCCGCGCAGTTTCCCGCAAGCCGACTGTACCGCGCCGGCTCCGGCCGGCGAAATGCAAAGCAGACGTTTGATGCTCATGCTAGAGGCGTTTCCCAGATAATCCGGATGTGCGCTAACGCGGTCGATGCGGAGGCAGGCCGGGCTTATTATTAACTTTACCGGGCGAACGGAGCACAAGGCGCGGCTTTTATGCAGCACTGCAAATCCGGTTCATGAGAATAGTCGCCTGCGTATTCTTATTCGTCCTGGCGAGTTTGGCGTTACCAAGTCTATACCTGTCGCCGATGCCGCACGCTTTGTCGATCTTACTTTATTTTGAATACGCGGCGAATATGCAACAATCGCATACGGGCCGCCGTTGCAGGGCTTATGCATATTCGGTGTAGGCAATGGACCGGCGTTTGGAATAATTCCGCGCAAACACTTCTATGTTATCCGCGAGAATCAGGATGCTGCGCGCCGATTATCCGTGCGCGAATATGGCTGAGTAGGGGAGATAATATGCCGTACCGTGTTTTATTCAACGCGGCACGGTATATCGATAACTGTGCAGGAGATTAAAGCGCGGTGCGCAGCGAAAATAATTCGGGGAACAGGACAACGTCCAGCATCTTGCGCAGGTAGCTGACGCCGGCGGTGCCGCCGGTGCCGGTCTTGAAGCCGATCACGCGCTCGACCGTGGTGACGTGGCGGAAGCGCCAGAAGCGGAACGCGGTCTCGAGGTCGACCAGCTTCTCGGCCAGCTCGTACAGCGCCCAGTACTTGTCCGGCTGCTGGTACACGCTCAGCCATGCGGCCTTGACCGATTCGTCGGCCACGGTGGGCTGGGTCCAGTCGCGGTCGAGGCGATCCGCGGCGATGTCGAAGCCGCTGCGCGCCAGCAGCATGATCGCTTCGTCGTAGACCGACGGCGCGTGCAACTCGCGTTCGAGTACCTCGTAGGCGTGGGTGGTCTTGGTGTGCACCGCCAGCAGCGCGGCGTTCTTGTTACCGAGGATGAATTCGAGCTCGCGGTACTGGTGCGACTGGAAGCCGGACGAGGCGCCCAGGTAAGGGCGGATCGCGGAGTACTCGGGCGGGGTCAGGGTGGCCAGCACGTCCCAGGCATGCACCAGCTGGTCCATGATGCGGGCCACGCGCGCCAGCATCTTGAAGGCCGGCGGCAGCTCGCCGGCGCGCAGGTTGGCGCGCACCGCGTGCATCTCGTGCAGCATCAGCTTGAGCCACAGCTCGCTGGTCTGGTGCTGGATGATGAACAGCATCTCGTTGTGGTTGGGCGAGCGCGGATGCTGGGCCGTGAGGATCTGGTCGAGGCCGAGGTAGTCGCCGTAGCTCATCGCCTCGGTGAAATCCATCTTGGCGCCGTGCCAGGAGGCCGGGTCTTTTTTATCGTCGGTGGACATGGCGGTTTTTTCTCCGTGGTTCAGGCTAGGTGACCGCGCCGCGGCTGGCGTTGACGTCGTAGGCGCGCTGGTCGAGGATATCGCGCAGGATCTCCACCGCGTCCCAGACGTCGGCGAAGCTGGTGTACAGCGGCGTGAAGCCGAAGCGCATGATGGCCGGCTCGCGGTAGTCGCCGATCACGCCGCGCGCGATCAGGGCCTGCATCACCGCGTAGCCGTGCGGGTGGGTGAAGCTGACCTGGCTGCCGCGCGAGGCATGCTCGCGCGGGGTCACCAGGCCAAGCGGGTGGCTGGCGCAGCGCTGTTCAACCAGGTCGATGAACAGGTCGGTCAGCGCCAGCGACTTGGCGCGGATGGCCTCCATCGTGGTCTCGGCGAACACCTCGAGGCCGCATTCGACCAGCGCCAGCGACACCATCGGCTGGGTGCCGCACAGGGCGCGGCCGATGCCGGAGCAGGGTGCGAAGTCGGGCGCCATCGCGAACGGCGCGGCGTGGCCCCACCAGCCCGACAGCGGCTGGGTGAAGGCGGCCTGGTGGCGCTCGGGCACCCAGATGAAGGCCGGGGCGCCGGGGCCGCCGTTCAGGTATTTATAGGTGCAGCCGACCGCGAAGTCGGCTTCGGCCGCGTGCAGGTCGACCGGCACCGCGCCGGCCGAGTGGGCCAGGTCCCACACCGTCACCGCGCCCTGTGCGTGGGCGTGGGCGGTCAGGGCCGCCATGTCGTGCTGGTAGCCGGTGCGGTAGTTGACGCCTGTTAGCATCAGCACCGCGCAATCGGCATCGACCGCGGCCGCGATCTCGTCGGCGCTGTCGACCAGGCGCACGCTGTAGCCGCGGTCGAGCCAGGCCGACAGGCCCTGCGCCATATAGATGTCGGTCGGGAAGTTGCTGCGCTCGGTAACGATGACCCGGCGCGCGCTGCCTGCGCCATGGGCCTGCAGGTGGACGGCGGCGGCCAGCGCCTTGAACAGGTTGAGCGAGGTGGTGTCGGTGACCACCACTTCACCGGGCCGGGCGCCGACCAGCGGCGCCAGCAGGTCGCCCAGGCGGCGCGGCATGTCGAACCAGCCGGCGGTGTTCCAGCTGCGGATCAGGCCGGTGCCCCATTCGTCGGCGATCACCTGCCGGGCCCTGTCCAGCGCGGCTATCGGGCGGGCGCCCAGCGAATTGCCGTCCAAATAGATAACGCCTTGCGGCAGGTCGAAGCGCCCGCGCAGTGGCGCGAGGGCGTCCCGGGCGTCGCGCGCGACGCAGTCTTGTCTGGTGCTCATGTGCCGCCTTGTTCCATTGCAAAGTGCTGGGAGTGTACCAAGAATCCGCCCGCTACCGCCATTAAGCGATACCTATTTTTGTGTTTTTGCCATAGTTTTGTATCGGAATTCGCCTCTCATCCAGGCCGCCTGCAAAAACGTTCAAATTTTCTTGCGACCAACCCCAAAGTTTCCCGGAGCCGGGCCGTTACCCGTGTCAGGCGCGGGGTAATTCGTAACTTTTTGAAAGAAATTCAAAAAATTTCGTGTAAACCCCTAAAGTTCTGGAACATCAAGCCGTTAAAGAGTCAGACGAGGCGCTTTGGATGCTTGTTGAGATTTTTAAAAATTTCTTCAAGTTAAGCCTAAAGTTCCACGAAGCCTTGACGTAAACGGTGCAAGACGACAAAAAGTCCGCGCCGCAGGCCGGCAGCTTTTTGTACTGTCATATACAACTTGCCAAGCCCCTTTTCATAGGGGAGTCACCAAGATTCGAAGGGTTCTGTCAGACGAACTCCTACGGGTCGGCCTCGTCATTCTCCTGTCCAAAATACAGATCCCCGCCTATTCTCGATTTGTTGCCCTGAGTCCAGAATATATCTCACTGGCAACACAAACAAAGAGCCAGCTTAAACGGATCGAGGAGATGGAAATGACGGCGAATGACATGATGGCGGAAATTCGTGATGCAAACCTGAGCTACCTGATGCTTGCGCAGCAGATGATTCGGGCCGACAAGGTCACGGCAATCTTCCGCCTCGGCATTTCCGCTGAAATCGCCGACCTCATCGAAGGCATGAGCAATGCCCAGATCCTGAAGCTCGCCGGCGGCAACATGATGCTGGCCCGCTTCCGCTTCGACGACAGCGCCATCCTGTCGATGCTGACCAACTACAACAAAGACCGTTCCCTGGCCCAGTCGCACGCCGCGATCCTGATGGCCGGCCAGCCGGTCGAAGAAATCGCCTGATTCTTGCAGTCGTTGTAGCAGCATTAACAAGTTCAAAGTCGGAGAGTAGCAAAATGACCAAGAAAAGCGTCGTGTCGGAAGCCCAGGAAATCCAGCTCGCCATCGAACTGATCCAGCTTGGCGCCCGCCTCCAGCTGCTCGAAACCGAAGTCTCGCTGTCGCGCGAACGCCTGCTCAAGCTGTACAAGGAACTGAAGGGCATGTCGCCGCCAAAAGGGATGCTGCCGTTCTCGGCCGACTGGTTCCTGACCTGGCAGCCGAACATCCATTCCTCGCTGTTCGTCAACATCCACAAGTTCCTGGTCGACTACGCCGGCGCCACCGGCATCCACGCGGTGATGAAGGCTTACAAGCTCTACCTCGAACAAATGCCGCCTGCGCCGGGCGAAGAGCCGGTGCTGTCGCTGACCCGGGCCTGGACCCTGGTGCGTTTCTTCCAAAGCAAGATGCTGGCCGTCGCCCCTTGCGACAAGTGCTCGGGCAAGTTCGTGGTCAACTGCCTCGACCTGAACCAGGGCTACCTGTGCGGCCTGTGCCACATGCCTTCGCGTGCCGGCAAGACCAAGAAGTCGAAAGATGCCGAGGCGTTGCTGGCCGCCTGATGCGCCGCAATCCCCGTCTTCCCGTAAAGGGCAGGGCATGAGCCTTGCCCTTTTGCGTATCTGGCGTACCCCCGCGCTGCAGGCGCTGCTGATCCAGGCCGGCGCCGCGGCACCAATGCTGGCGGCGGTGTTCCTGCTGGCGCGCGCCGGCGTTTCCGTCTCCTATCTGGGCGTCGCCGCCATCCACGGCCTGGCCGCCGCCGCCCTCACGTGGTGGCGCGGCCTCGCGCCATGGTGGCGCGCGATCCAGTTCCTGTTCCCGCTGGCGCTGTACGGCGCACTTCAAGCAGCGCTGCCGAGCTGGCTGTTCGCGGCCGCCTTCCTGTTCCTGCTGGCCCTGTACTGGTCGACCTTCCGCACCCAGGTGCCTTACTACCCGTCCGGCAAGCCGGTGTGGGAGGAGGTGGCCCGGCTGCTGCCGCAAGGCCGGCCGGTGGCGATGATCGACATCGGCAGCGGGCTGGGCGGGCTGGTGCTGGAGCTGGCCAGGCGCCGGCCCGATTCGGCCTTCACCGGCATCGAGCTGGCGCCGCTGCCGTGGCTGGCCAGCCGCCTGCGCGCCTGGCTGTCGGGCAGCCGCGCGCGCTTCGTCCGCGGCGACTACGAGCACCTCGACTTCGCCGGCTTCGACGTGGTGTTCGCCTACCTGTCGCCGGCCGCGATGGGGGCGCTCTGGCGCAAATGCAGCAGGGAGATGCAACCCGGGTCGATGCTGGTCAGTTATGAATTCCTGATAACGGAAAAAGCGCCGGATATTAGCATCCAGCCAAAAGGCTGTCGTTCAAATATTTACGCATGGCACTTTTAGACGACAATAGGGGGCTTTTTACTTGCCCGGTGTCCATTCTCAAGTTATTGTGGTTCCGTACGTAAATAATTGAGTCGAATGCTGTCTGCCGCACCCCGCGCATCGCATCCTCCAGAACAAAAAATCCTTGGGAGTTCCTGTTGTTAGTAATCATCGGATACGTCATCGTCTGCGCTTCTGTGTTTGGCGGCTTTGCGGCCAGTGGAGGTCACCTGGCCTCGCTGTTCCAGCCGCTGGAGCTGGTCATGATCGGCGGCGCCGCGCTCGGCGCCTTTTTTGTTGGTAACAACGGCAAGGCGATCAAGGCCACCATGAAGGCGCTGCCGACCGTGCTCAAGGGTTCGCGCCACACCAAGGACCTGTACATGGAACTGATGTCGCTGCTGTTCGACGTGCTGTCCAAGGTTCGCAAGGAAGGCCTGATGTCGATCGAAGGCGACATCGAGACTCCGGCCGAGAGCCCGCTGTTTTCCAAATACCCTGGCGTGCTGGCCGACCACCATATCGTCGAATTCATGACCGACTACCTGCGCCTGATGGTGTCGGGGAACATGGACGCCTTCCAGATCGAAAACCTGATGGACAACGAGATCGAGACCCATCACCACGAGGGCGCGGTGCCGGCCCACGTGATCGCCAAGCTGGGCGACGGCCTGCCGGCCTTCGGTATCGTGGCGGCGGTGATGGGCGTGGTGCACACGATGGAATCGGTGGGCATCCCGCCGGCCGAACTGGGCATCCTGATCGCCAAGGCGCTGGTCGGCACCTTCCTCGGTATCTTGCTGGCCTACGGCTTCGTCGGCCCGCTGGCCAGCCTGCTGGAGCAGAAGCTGGAAGAAGACGCCAAGATGTTCCAGTGCGTGAAGATCACCCTGCTTGCCAGCCTGAACGGCTACGCGCCGGCGCTGGCGGTGGAATTCGGCCGCAAGGTGCTGTACTCGACCGAGCGCCCTTCGTTCGCCGAACTGGAAGAGCACATCAAGAAATCGAAGGCGAAGTAAGGGCTGCATTCCAGTCCTTGCCGATACAACCCACATGACTACCCGGAGCCACTATGGCGGATGAAGGCCTGCGCCCCATCGTCGTCAAGCGCATCAAGAAGACGGCAGGCGGCCACCACGGTGGCGCCTGGAAGATCGCCTATGCCGACTTCGTGACGGCGATGATGGCCTTCTTCCTGCTGATGTGGCTGCTCGGCTCGACCACCAAGGGCGACCTGAACGGCATCTCGCAATTCTTCCAGACCCCGCTGAAGGTGGCGATGTCGGGCGGCTCGGGCAGCGGCGACAGCTCGTCGGTGATCCAGGGCGGCGGCACCGACCTGTCGCGCCGCACCGGCCAGGTCAAGCGCGGCGAGATGACCCCGGAGAACAAGACCTACGACCTGCGCGCCGCCAAGGCGATGGTCGAGAAGGCCGAGGGCGAGCGCCTGAAAGCCCTGAAGGCGAAGATGGAAGCGACCATCGAGGCCAACCCGCTGCTGAAGAAGTACAAGAACCAGCTGCTGCTGGACTTCACCAGCGAAGGCCTGCGCATCCAGATCGTCGACGAGAAGAACCGCCCGATGTTCGAGCTGGCGCGCGCCGAGCTGCAGCCCTACACGCGCGAGATCCTGCACGTGATCGCGATCGTGCTGAACGATGTGCCGAACAGGATCGGCCTGTCCGGCCATACCGATTCGACCCCGTACATGAGCGACGCCGGCTACAGCAACTGGGAACTGTCGGCCGACCGCGCCAACGCCTCGCGCCGCGAGCTGATCATGGGCGGCCTGTCGGACGCCAAGATCATGCGCGTGGTGGGACTGGCCTCCGCCGCCCACCTGGACAAGGCCGACCCGTTCAACCCGATCAACCGCCGCATCAGCATCATCGTGATGAACAAGAAAACCGAAGAAGCGGTCATGCGCGACAGCGCCGCGATCGAGGTCGACGCCGAGCCCGTGGCGGCAGCCCAGGTGGCCCAGGCGGCAGCAGGAACGGCGTTGGCGCCATCGGCGGCAGCGGCGCCTGCGCCGGCGGCCGCGGCCCGGGCGCAGTAGAGAAAGGGGACGGAAGGAGATGCCGATGACAAGAAAAAAAATTCTGGGTTCGCACGTGAAGCGCCTGCTGTCGGGCGTGTCCGACCACGGCCGCCGCCACCTGACCGAGGTCGAGACCGACCTGCGCCAGACCGAGCTGCTGCTGGAGGAGGCGATCGGCAAGCTGACCACCAGCTTCATGGCGATCCACAGCGCGGTGGACGACCGCCAGGGCACGATCAACCTGCTGCTGGCCGGCGGTACCCCGAGCGCCGAAGACAGCGCGCGCCTTGGCGCGATGACGGGCGAGATCGGCGTGCACGTGAACACCGCGATCACCAGCATGCAGTTCCAGGACATGACCAGCCAGCTGCTCGACCGCACGCTCAAGCGCGTGACCGGGCTGCGCGAATTCCTCGACACGGTCGGCACGCACGGCGAGAATTTGCTGCCCGACAGCGGCAGCGAAGAGATCGCCGACCTGCTGGGGAAGGTGGGCATGGCGCTGGCGATCCAGTCGCTCGAACTGCGCACCGCCTTGCGCAAATCCGTCAATCAGCATCATCTGGAAAGTGGCGACATCGAGCTGTTTTGATGGCGCAGTCTTACGTTTAACGACCACGGGACAGTATCCCGATTCGAACAAAAACAGGAGCACATATATATGGCAAAGACAATTCTCGCAGTCGACGATTCCAGTTCCCTGCGCCAGATGGTCGCTTTCAGCCTGAAGGCGGCCGGTTACCAGGTGGTGGAAGCGGTCGACGGCCAGGACGGCCTTGAAAAGGCAAAGCAGCAGGTGGTCGACTTGGTGCTGACCGACCAGAACATGCCGCGCATGGACGGCCTGTCGCTGATCAAGCTGCTGCGCGGCCTGCCGGAATACCAGAAGGTGCCGATCCTGATGCTGACCACCGAATCGTCCGACGACATGAAGTCGCAAGGCCGCGCGGCCGGCGCCAACGGCTGGCTGGTCAAGCCGTTCGACCCGCAGCGCCTGATCGAAGTAGTGAAAAAAGTAATCAGCTGATCGACGGCCGGGAGCACGAGCAATGAAGCATCGCGAAATGCATGGAGTCTCATCATGACGATCGACATAAGCCAGTTTTTCCAGGTCTTCTTCGATGAAGCCGAGGAACTGCTGGCTGAAATGGAGAGGCTGCTGCTGGCGGTCGACATCGACGCGCCTGACGCCGAGGACCTGAACGCCATATTCCGCAGCGCGCACTCGATCAAGGGCGGTGCGTCGACCTTCGGCCTGGCCGACATGACGGACGTAACGCACATCCTCGAATCGCTCCTGGACCGAATCCGCAAGGGCGAAATGGCCCTGACCGCGGAGCATGTCGACGCCTTTTTGGCGGCCAAGGACATCCTCAAGATGCAGCTCGACGGACACCGCAACGGCGCCCACGTCGACCAGGACGCGGTGGCCGACGTGCGCATGATGCTGCAGGAACTGTCGCAGGCCGCCGACGGCGGCGCCGCGCTGCCTGCCGCCGCCCCGCATGCTGTAGTGGCTTCGTTCGCGAAGCAGGGCGCCGGCAAGGCCGCCGTGGGCGAAGGCGCGCGCCGCTTCCGCATCGAACTGCCCAAGGTCGAGCAGCGCGACGTCAACGCGCTGGCCGACGAAGTCGGCCTGATGGGCCGCGTGAAGGTCGCGCCGATCGAAGGCGGGCGCTCGGCCATCATCGTCACCACCCATGAAAGCCTGGAAGACATCATCGCGATCTGCTCGTTCGTGCTGGACCCGGACGACCTGAAGATCTTCGAAGCGCCGGCGCTCACGCCCGAACAGCGTGCGATCGAGGACGCCGCTCGCGCCAAGGTCGAGAGCGACCAGGGCTACGGCTTCTTCGACGACGACGACGAGCCCGCCGCCGCCGACGACGGCATGTCCGACGACGAGCGTGGTTACGGCTTCTTCCAGCCGATCGAGCAGATCCGCGCCGCCGCCGCAGCGGCACGCCCGGCCGAGAAGGCCGCGCCGGTTGCGAGCCAGGATATCGAGGCGGCCGAGAAGAAGGCAGCCGGCAAGAAGGACCCCGCGCCGCCGCAGGGCGCCGAGTCGTCGTCGATCCGCGTGTCGATCGAGAAGGTCGACCAGCTGATCAACCTGATCGGCGAACTGGTGATCACCCAGGCCATGATCGAGCAGCGCAGCGACGCGCTCGACCCGATGGTGCACGAGCGCCTGCTGTCCTCGGTCAGCCAGCTGACCCGCAACACCCGCGACCTGCAGGAAGCGGTGATGTCGATCCGGATGATGCCGATGGACTTCGTGTTCTCGCGCTTCCCGCGCATGGTGCGCGACTTGGCCGGCAAGCTTGGCAAGAAGGTCGACTTCATCACCAACGGCGCCGCCACGGAACTGGACAAGGGCCTGATCGAGCGCATCGTCGACCCGCTGACCCACCTGGTCCGCAACAGCATCGACCACGGCATCGAGATGCCGGAAGTGCGGCGCGCGGCCGGCAAGACCGACGCCGGCCGCCTGTTCCTGTCGGCCTCGCACCAGGGCGGCAACATCGTCATCGAAGTGGCCGACGACGGCGCCGGCCTGAACCGCGAGCGCATCCTGGCCAAGGCTGCCCAGAACGGGCTGGCGGTGTCGGACGCGATGAGCGACGCCGAGGTCTGGCAGCTGATCTTCGCGCCCGGCTTCTCGACCGCCGAAACCGTGACCGACGTGTCGGGCCGCGGGGTCGGCATGGATGTCGTCAAGCGCAACATCGCCGCGATGGGCGGCAGCGTCGAGATCCGTTCGGCCAAGGGCTTCGGCACCACCATGTCGATCTCGCTGCCGCTGACCCTGGCGATCCTCGACGGCATGTCGATCCGCTGCGGCGAAGAGATCTACATCCTGCCGCTCGGCTTCGTGGTCGAGTCGCTGCAGCCGTCCGCCGAGGATATTCGCGACATCGCCGGCCGCGGCCGCGTGCTCAAGGTGCGCGGCGAATACCTGCCGCTGGTGCCCTTGTACCAGATGTTCGACATCGCGCCGCGCTTCACCGACCCGTGCGAGGGGATCGTCGTGATCCTCGAATCGGACGGGCGCAAGTCGGCGCTGTTCGTCGACGAGCTGGTCGGCCAGCAGCAGGTGGTGGTCAAGAACCTCGAATCGAACTACCGCAAGGTCACCGGCATTTCCGGCGCCACCATCCTGGGCGACGGCGGCGTATCGCTGATCCTGGACGTTTCGGCCCTGATCCGTTCGTCGCGCCAGCTGGCCGGCGACACCATTTTTTCGTAAATCTACCTTTATCCAACACGCAGATAGGAGTACACCATGTCCCTCACCGCAAACCTCATGAAGACCGGCGACGCCAAGGATGGCGCAGGCAGCGAGTTCCTGGCCTTCACCCTCGGCTCGGAAGAATACGGCATCGACATCCTGAAAGTGCAGGAAATCCGCGGCTACGAAGCGGTGACCCGCATCGCCAACGCGCCTGAATTCATCAAGGGCGTGATCAACCTGCGCGGCATCATCATCCCGGTGGTCGACATGCGCATCAAGTTCAACCTGGGCACCCCGACCTACGACCAGTTCACGGTCGTGATCATCCTCAATATCGGCGGCCGCATTATGGGCATGGTGGTCGACAGCGTCTCCGACGTGACCACGCTGAGCCCGGACCAGATCAAGCCGGCTCCGGAAATGGGCAGCGCGTTCAACTCGGACTACATGATCGGCCTGGGCACGATCGACGAGCGCATGCTGATCCTGGTCGACATCGACAAGCTGATGTCCTCGGGCGAAATGGGCCTGATCGACAAGATGGCCGCTTAAATGCCGGCACCGGCCGCGATTCGGCGGCCGGGCAATTGAACACAGGTGAAATGACGTGGGGCCATCAAAGCAGGAAACGGTCAAGGAATTCTCGTTCACGCGGAGCGACTTCGAACGGGTGCGGGCGCTGATCTACCAGCGCGCCGGCATCTCGCTGGCCGACAGCAAGCAGGAGATGGTATACAGCCGCCTGGCGCGGCGCCTGCGTGCGACCGGCATCGCCTCGTTCCAGCGCTACCTGGACGATTTGGAAAGCGGCCGCCTGGGCGAGGAGTGGGAATCGTTCACCAACGCCCTGACCACCAACCTGACCTCGTTCTTCCGCGAAGCCCACCACTTCCCGCTGCTCGCCGAGCACGTGAAGAAAAAGGCGCGCGGCGCGCCGATCACGATCTGGTGCTCGGCCAGTTCGACCGGCGAAGAGCCGTATTCGATCGCGATGACGGTGTGCGAAGCCTTCAACACGCTCGCGCCGCCGGTGCAGATCATCGCCACCGACATCGACACCAACGTGCTGCAGGTGGGCGCCAACGGCGTGTACCCGATGGAGCGCATCGGCAAGCTCGAACCCGAGCGCCTGCGCCGCTTTTTCCTGAAGGGGAAGGGGGCGCACGAAGGCATGGCGCGGGTGCGTCCCGAACTGCGCCAGCTGGTGACGTTCAGTCAGCTGAACCTGCTGGCCGACGGCTGGCCCCTGAACGGCCAGTTCGACGTGATCTTCTGCCGCAACGTGATGATCTATTTTGACAAGGCGACCCAGCGCAAGATCCTGGCGCGCTTTGTACCCCTGATGAAGCCGGACGCGCTGCTGTTCGCCGGCCATTCGGAGAATTTCCTGTACGTATCGGAATCCTTGAAATTGCGTGGCAAAACGGTTTACGAGCTCGACGCCCGTGCCGCTTCCCGATAGTCGCAGCGAAATGAGATTGACCCATGAACTCGAAAGAACAATTCGCCACGAACGTCTATTACGACAGGACGTTTGACTGCGACGCCGCCAAGATCCTGCCGGGCGAGTACTACTACACCAGCCGCGACATGCTGATCGTGACGGTGCTCGGTTCGTGCGTGTCGGCCTGCATCCGCGACCGCGCCACCGGCCTGGGCGGCATGAACCACTTCATGCTGCCCGACGGCGGCGGCGACCCGCACAGCCCGGTGTCGGCATCGATGCGCTATGGCAGCTTCGCGATGGAAGTGCTGATCAACGACCTGCTCAAGGCAGGCGCGCGGCGCGAGAACCTGGAAGCCAAGGTATTCGGCGGCGGCGCTGTGCTGCGCGGCTTTACCGCGATCAACGTGGGCGAGCGCAACTCGGCCTTCGTGATGAACTTCCTGAAGACCGAGGGCATCCGCGTGCTGGCCGAGGACCTGAACGACATCTATCCGCGCAAGGTGTACTTCTTCCCGCGCACCGGCAAGGTGATGGTCAAGAAGCTGATGCAGACCCATAACGACACGCTGGCGCGGCGTGAACTCGATTACGCCAGCAGGCTCAAGGTCCAGCCGGTGGGCGGCGAAATCGACCTGTTCTAATCATACTGAAAGCCAGCCATATGAAGACCAAGGTACTGATCGTGGACGACTCCGCGTTGATCCGCAGCGTCATGAAGGAGATCATCGGCAGCCAGCCCGACATGGAAGTGGTGGGCGTCGCGCCCGACCCGATCGTCGCGCGCGAGCTGATCAAGCAGACCAACCCGGACGTGCTGACGCTGGACGTCGAGATGCCCAAGATGGACGGCCTCGACTTCCTCGAAAAGCTGATGCGGCTGCGCCCGATGCCGGTGGTGATGGTATCGTCGCTGACCGAACGCGGCTCGGAAATCACGATGCGCGCGCTGGAACTGGGTGCGGTCGACTTCGTCACCAAACCAAAGATCTCGATCCAGAGCGGCATGCGCGAATACACCGACCTCATCGCCGACAAGATCCGCGCGGCGGCCAAGGCGCGCATCCGCGCGCGCACCGTCGCCAGCGGCGCGGCGCCGGGCGGCGCCTTGCCGGCGCTGCGCAATCCTTTGACCTCGTCGGAAAAGCTGATCATCATCGGGGCGTCGACCGGCGGCACCGAGGCGATCCGCGAATTCCTGATGCAGATGCCGTCCGACTGCCCGGGCATCCTGATCGCCCAGCACATGCCGGAAGGCTTCACTTCCTCGTTCGCGCGCAGGCTCGATTCGCTGTGCAAGATCAGCGTGCGCGAAGCGGCCGGCGCCGAGCGCATCCTGCCCGGCCACGCCTACATCGCGCCGGGCCACTCGCACCTGCTGCTGGCCCGCTCGGGCGCCAACTACGTGACCCGTGTCGAGCAGACCGATCCGGTCAACCGGCACCGGCCGTCGGTCGACGTGCTGTTCCGGTCCGCTGCGCTGTCCGCCGGTAAAAACGCGGTAGGCGTGATATTGACCGGGATGGGCAAGGACGGCGCCGCCGGCATGCTGGAAATGAAGGCTGCTGGCGCGTACAACTTTGCCCAGGACGAGGCGTCCTGCGTCGTGTTCGGCATGCCGCGCGAGGCGATCGCGCTGGGCGCCGCCCATGAAGTTGGCGCTTTGACAGCATTGCCCGGCATGGTCCTTAATTATCTTGCAACGCAGGGCAGCAGGGCGTTGCGCGTTTAAGTGCGACGGTGTTTTTTTGCGGTCACTTTGTTCGCTCAGAGCAACAAAAATGCTATGCTTTAGGCCTGCAATGTCGTGGCAGCGCCCATCAACAACAGAGTAAGAGAATCAACGGAGTAATTATGGCTGATCCAAAGATGAAGTTTTTAGTAGTGGACGATTTCTCGACGATGCGCCGCATTGTCCGTAATCTGTTGAAGGAACTGGGTTACTCCAACGTCGACGAGGCTGAAGACGGCGTGATGGCCCTGGCCAAGCTGCGCAGCGAGCAGTTCGACTTCGTGGTGTCGGACTGGAACATGCCGAACATGGATGGCCTGACCATGCTGCAGAACATCCGTTCCGATCCGGCACTGGCCAAGCTGCCGGTACTGATGGTGACCGCGGAAGCCAAGAAGGAAAACATCATTGCCGCGGCCCAGGCCGGCGCCAATGGTTATGTGGTCAAGCCATTCACGGCCGCTACGCTGGACGAGAAGCTGAACAAGATTTTCGAGAAACTCGAAAAAGTCGGAGCTTAAATGGCTGAGCACAACGCCGTGGGCGCTATCCTCGGGAGTGGCGCCGCGGAAAGCGACGCCGGTGTGCACGACGAGTTCATGAGCCGGATCGGCCACATGACGCGCGCGCTGCACGAGAGCCTGCGCGGACTGGGCCTCGACAAGCTGATCGAGAAAGCCGCGTCCGACATCCCGGACGCGCGCGACCGCCTCGACTACGTGGCGCGCCTGTCCGAACAGGCCGCGCAAAAAGTCCTCAACGCCACCGACGCGGCCAGCCCGCTGCAGGACACGATCACGTCCGGCGCGGCGGGACTGGCGTCGTCGTGGCAGGCACTGCTGGACGGCCCCGGCGGCGACGCACAATGGCGCGCGCTGGCCAGCCAGACCATCGCCCAGCTGGAACAGTCGAAGCTGGCGGCAGGCGCCACCAAGGGCCACCTGATGGACATCATGATGGCGCAGGACTTCCAGGACCTGACCGGGCAGGTGATCACGCGCGTGACCACGATCGCCCAGGGCCTGGAACAGCAGCTGGTGCAGCTGCTGGTCGATTTCGCGCCTGCCGAAGTCAAGCGCGAGCTCGACAACGGCCTGATCAACGGTCCGCAGATCAACCCGACCGGCCAGGACGTGGTCTCGAACCAGGGCCAGGTCGACGACCTGCTGGACAGCCTGGGCTTCTAAGCGAGCGTCGGACGCGAGTCCGCCGGCCGACCCCTAGCATCACTGGCAAAGCAAACCATGCATCAAACAAACTTTATCGTTCGCGAACCGCTGCTCGATCCGAAGCAGCGCGTGATTGGCTATGAATTGTCGTGGCAGCAGCATGCGGGACAGCTTGCCACCGACGCCGACATGGAAGCCCTGGTCGGCTTCGTGGCCGAGAATGTCAATGACGAAGAGCGCGGCTGGCTGCTGCGCGACAAGGTGCTGTTCCTCGACGCCGTGCCGGCCATGCTGTCGACCGACGCGCTGCATGACATGCCGCCGGAACGCACGGTGCTGACGCTGAGGGCGGGCGACCTGTCCGACCCGGACACGCTGGCCGCGGTACAGGGCCTGCGCGCGGGCGGCGTCGGCATCTCGGTGCGCGAAGGCGACGTCACCCAGCTGGGCAAGCATATCGGCCGCAGCGCTTCCTACGTCGAAGTGCGCTTCTCCGGCGCCGACGTGGCCGCGCAGGCGCGCACCTACGCCGCGCTGAAGCAGGCATCGGTGCGCATGGTGGGCCGCCCGGTGACCACCTGGGCCGATTTCGACGCCTGCGCCGCGCTCGGCCTCGACGCCTTCGTCGGCAAGCTGCACCTGACCCCGCGCCCGGGCAACCCTGTCAAGGGCATGAACCCGGCCCAGACCATCATCCTGCAGCTGATGACGATGGTGCAGAACAACGAAGACATTCCCAGGATCGAAGGCGTACTCAAGCGCGACCCGGCATTGTCGTACAAGCTGCTGCGCTTCATTAACACCGCCGGCTTCGGTTCCGGCCGCGAGATCCAGTCGCTGCGCCAGGCCATCACGATGCTCGGCTATGCGCCGCTGTACCGCTGGCTGACCCTGCTGCTGGCCACCGCGAGCTCCAGCGGCTACTCGCCGGTGCTGATGGAAACCGCTGTCATCCGCGGCCGCCTGGCCGAGCTGCTGGGACAAAAGTTCATGCCGCGCGGGGAGGGCGAAAACCTGTTCGTGTGCGGCATGTTCTCGTTGCTTGACCGCCTGCTGGGCCTGCCGATGAAGGAAGTGCTCGACACCATTCCGCTACCGGACGAAGTGGTGCGCGCGCTGCTGACGCGTGGCGGCTCCTACGGGCCTTACCTGGCGCTGGCCGAGGCATGCGAGCTGAATTCGAACCTGGTGGCGTCGCTGGCGTCGTCGCTGGACATCAGCCCGGAGGATGTGAACAGGATGCACTTGCAGGCGCTGGCCTGGGCGCAAAACGTCACGGCCTGAGTGGTGGCGCTGTCCGGCTGACGAAAACACCGGGGTCAGGTCTGGTTTAATCCATCACCGCGTGTAGTTCCTCGCTGATTTGGCGGCAGCTCTCGCGCAGCGCGTCGACGAACCGCGCCATGCCGGGTGATTCCGGCCGGAACAGCGGGGTGACCATGTTCACCGAATACGGAATCGAGTGCGAGAAGCGCCGGATCTGCAAGCCTAGGCCCGTATATTCCAGCGCCGTCAGCGGGTTGACGATCGCAACCCCGACCCCGAGATTGACGGTCGCGCAGACAGCCGCCGCGCTGTGTGTCTCCACTACCATCCGCCGTTCTATCCCCGTGGTGCGAAACAGGCTGTCGACCTTCTTGCGGTACGGATCGGCGGCCGCGAGGTAGATGAAGTCCTGGCCGGAAAAATCCTGCGGCGTCAGTACGCGTTTTTCGCACAGCGCGTGCCCCACCGGCAGCACGCAGACCACATCTTGCACCAGCAAAGTCTCCAAGCGCGTGCCCTGCGGCGTGCCCGGATCTTCCGTCAGCCCCAGATGGTAGCTCTGGCTGGTAAGCGATTCCTGCAGTGCCGGCGTCTCCAGCGGCGTGACGTTGAGACTCACTCCGGGGAACTTGCTGCGGAATTGCTGGCTCGCGCGCGGCAGCAGCGTGCTGGAAAACGCGGGCAAGCACGCGACCGCGATCTGCCCGTGCCGGAAATGACGGATCGCCTCTGCCGCATTGCCAATCCGTTCCAGGCCGAGGTAGCTGCGCTGCACTTCGTCGAACAGCATCAGGCCATGTTCGGTCGGCACCAGCTTGCCGCCGCTGCGCTTGAACAGCGTCAGTTGCGACAGCTTTTCGAACCGGCTCAATTCCCGGCTGATGGTGGGCTGGGACGTATGCAGCATGGCCGCGGCGCCGGTCGCGCTGCCGCTCGTCATTACCGCCCAGAACACCTCGACATGGCGAAAACTGAAGTCCATCACGTTTATCCATTCTGCATTAAGTGGCATAAGAGCATATCAGAAATGAATAGTACGCGTAAATATTGATATTTTCTTCACGCTGCCATTCCGGTAATAATGTATTTATTCGAAGTACAAGATAAGAGCAGAAAAGATGAAATACCGTCGCTTTGGCCGCATGAACTGGCAAGTTTCCGATGTCGGTTACGGGATGTGGGGCGTCGCTGGGGCGAGGGCGGCTGGACCGGCGCCTCCGACCGCACCGGCATGGAAGCGCTGCACCACGCCATCGAGAGCGGCTGCAACTTCTTTGACACGGCCTGGATCTATGGCCGCGGCCACAGCGAAAAGATGCTCGGCGCCGCCTTGCGCGACCATCCGCACAAGAAGCTCTACGTCGCCACCAAGGTGCCGCCCAAGAACCGCGCATGGCCGTCGCGCCGCGGCGACCGCCTCGACGCCATTTTTCCGCCCGACCATATCGCAGAGTACGTCGAGAAGAGCCTCGCGGCTCTGGGTACGGACTCGCTCGACCTGTTGCAGTTTCACGTATGGGAAGATGCCTGGGCCAACGACCAGTCCTGGATGCGCGCGGTCGACGAGCTCAAGCGCACCAAGCTGATCGGCGCGGTCGGCATCAGCGTCAACCGCTGGGAGCCGCTCAACGTGATCGACACACTCAAGACGGGCCTGATCGATTCGGTACAGGTCATCTACAACATTTTCGACCAGGCGCCGGAAGACCAGCTGTTCCCTCTGTGCCGCGAACTCGACATCGGCGTCATCGCCAGAGTGCCGTTCGACGAAGGCTCACTGACCGGCGCGTTGAGCGCCAGCACGACTTGGCTCGAGGGCGACTGGCGGGCCAGCTACTTCGTGCCCGAGAACCTGGTGCCCACCGTCGCCCGCGTCGAGGCCCTGCGCGCCGCCTTGCCCGGCGACGCCCCGCTGGCGCAAACAGCCCTCCGTTTCATCCTGGACAACGACGCCGTCTCGACGGTCATTCCCGGCATGCGTTCGATCGCCCATGTGGACGCCAACCTCGCGTGCTCAGAGCTCGGGCCGCTAACCGAGCCCCTGAGCCGGCTACTGCGCCAGCACCGCTGGGACCGCGAGCCGACCTGGTGGTCGCAATAGCAAACTCCAGCGGGGGCTATGCGCCCGTTTTCATCCATCGCAGCATCCATAAGGACATTATCTTGAAATTCGCTGAACTCCAAGGCAAGAAGATTGGCATCTGTGCATCGGGGGGGCTGGTCAGCTTGTTCATCACCCAGCGCCTCAAGGAAGAAGGCGTCGGCTACGAGCAATTCATCGTCGACATCGGCCAGCCGGGCGAAGAGGCGCACGCCTATTGCTCGGATAATATCGACCTGATGCAAGGCACCAGGGTCATCGACCTCAAGGAAGACATCGCCCAGGTATTCCTGCAGGCGGTGCGGGCCCAGGCCCAGTACGACGGCGGCTACTGGAACACCACCGGCATCGCGCGGGCAGTCACAGTCAAGGGCCTGGTCGCCGCCCTGCGTTCGCAGCAGTGCAATGTGCTGGCGCACGGCGCGGTCCATGGCGGCAATGACGAATTCCGCTTTACCTACTACCTGAAGATGTTTGCGCCGGAAATCATCCCGTTCTCGCCTTGGGAAGACCCGACGACATCGGACCGCTTTCGCACCCGCGCCGCGATGGGCGACTTCGTGGCCGACGCCGACCAGGCGCTGATGCGCAGTAAGGCACACCATTCGGTCGACGCCAACCTCGGTGGCGTGTCGCATGAAAGCCGCGAAGTCGAGCTGCTGTCGAATTCGACCAACTCAATCGCGCCGATCATGGGCGTGCGGGTAGCCGATGCGCCCGACCAGCCGGAGCGCTGCACGATCGTCTTCAAGAACGGTCTGCCGGTCGAGATCAACGGCCAGGCCGTCAGTGCCTACCAGGCCATCGCCATGGCGAACCAGATCGCCGGGCGCAACGGCGTAGTGCTCAAGAACGTGCTGGAAAACCGGATGAACGGCACCAAGGGCCGTGGCCTGTACGAGTCCCCGGGCCTAGACCTGCTCGGCACCGCCGCGCGCCACCTGTTCCAGGCTACCGTTGACAAGGACGGCTGGGAGCTGATGCGCTTTCTGTCGCCCTTCATCGCGCGCCAGACCTATGCGGGACGCCTGTACGACCCGGCGACCCAGATCGCCCTGGCCAGTGCCGAGGAACTGACCGAGAACGCCAGCGGCGTCGTCGAGATGCTCGCCTTCAAAGGCACCTACCTGGTCGACCGCGTGCGCGACTACAGCAAGTCGCGCTTCACCGCGCAGCAGTTCCGATTCGCCCATGGCGGGCAGAAGTGGATTACCGAAGCGGTAGCGTAAGCGCCGGCGCCCGAGGATGAAAGGATGAACATCTATATGCCTAAGCGTCTGTTCGTGATGTGGGCGCCGCCGCGATCGCTGTCCACCGCGTTCGTGCGGATCGTCGCCGCGCGCGCGGACTTCACGATCCTGCACGAGCCCTTGTGCGATCTGGCCGCCTGCGGCCACTATCTCGACAAGCGCGCGGGCGCGCCGGCGCACCAGGTCGACAGCGCACAGGCGCTGTTCGACTACGTCGAGCTGCTGCGCCGCGACGGCCAGGTGTTCATCAAGGACACCTGCGAGTATGCCTACGACGACGTGCTGGCGGGGACGGCGTACCTGCGCGACGCCACCCACGTGTTCATGCTGCGCGACCCGGAAAAGGTCATCAACTCGCACTACCACATCAACCCCGACCTGCGTTGCGCCGAAGTGGGCTATGAGCACCTGGCGCGCGTCTACAAGCTGGTGCGGGCTGAATCGCACAACGCGCCCCTATTCGTCGACGCCGACCAACTGGCCGCGGACCCCGACGGGACGATGGCGCGCTTTTGCGCCAGCGCCGGACTGGCGCACATGCCTGACTCGCTGCGCTGGGAGGGCGGCCATCTGGACGTGTGGGAGCGCACCCGGCGCTGGCATCTGGATGCGGCCAACAGCACGGGCATCGCCCTGATCGAACGTCGGTACGCGACGCGGGTCGACAACCACGAACTGCTGCGCGACTTCTATCGCGCCAACCTGCCCTTCTATGAATATCTGAAGCAGCAGGCGGAAGGCCGCCACCCATGAGCGCGCAGCTGAAGGCGGGCGCGCCGGCCTTGACCCCGCAGGCCTTTCCGGTCGTGCGTTCGATGCGCGCCGAGCGTCTGCGCCAGAAGCCCTGCGTGCTCTGGTTTACCGGTCTGAGCGGCGCAGGCAAGAGCACGCTGTCCGGCCTGGTTGAAGCGAGCCTGTTCAAGCGCGGCTACCTGACCTATGTGCTCGATGGTGACAATGTGCGCCACGGCCTGTGCAACGATCTCGATTTCAGCTACCAGGCGCGGATCGAGAACATCCGCCGCGTCGGCGAGGTCAGCAAGCTGTTCGTTGATGCAGGGCTGATCGTGCTGACGGCCTTCATTTCGCCATTCGCCCGCGACCGCGCACTGGTGCGCGAATTGATCGGCGAGGACCAGTTCGTCGAAATTTTCGTCAACGCTTCACTCAGCGTATGCGAGGCGCGCGACCCTAAGGGCTTGTACCGCAAGGCCAGGAATGGAAGCCTGCCGCACTTCACCGGCGTGGACTCGCCTTACGAAGCGCCGCAGCTCCCGGACATCGCGCTCGACACCTCCACGATGCCGGCCGCCGAATGCGCGCAAAAAATCGTCGACTACCTGCATCAGGGCGGCTGGCTGTTGTCCGGCGCTGTAGCGCGACCTCATGAACACTCTTAGGAAAATCAGATGGACTACTTCAATTACGTCGACGGCGAACTGCATATCGAGGGCGTGGCCGCCCGCCACATCGCGGAGGAACACGGCAGTCCTGTGTACGTGTACAGCGCGCAGACGTTCAGGGACCACTTCGCGGTGCTCGAGAACGCCTTCGCCGGCATCGCGCCGCTGATCTGCTTTTCGGTCAAGAGCTGCAGCAATCTGAGCGTGCTCAAGCTGCTGGTTGACCAGGGCTGCGGGCTCGACGTCGTCAGCGGCGGTGAGCTGTTCCGCGCGCTCAAGGCGGGCGCGCCCGCCGACAAGATCGTGTTCGCCGGTGTCGGCAAGTCGCGCGATGAACTGGTCCAGGCGATCGACGCGGGGGTATTCCTCTTCAACGCCGAGTCGGAGGCCGAACTGCTGCGCATCGACGCCGTGGCCAGCGCCGCAGGCAAGCGGGTCAAGGCGGCAATCCGCGTAAATCCCGACGTTGCCGACGCCGACACGCCTGAAAAAACCTCCACCGGCGGACGCCAGACCAAGTTCGGCGTGCCGATCGAACGCGCCGACGTGCTGTTCGAGGCGGGCCGCTACAGCAACGTCGACGTGGTCGGCATCCACATCCATCTCGGCTCGCCGATTCCGGCGGCCAAGACCTATCTGGCGGCGATCGACAAGGTTGAACAGATGGTCGACCGCCTGGAGGCGGGCGGGCGCCAGATCGAATTCATCAACGTCGGCGGCGGCTTCCCGGCACAGTACCGGACCGAAGCCAAGCCGGTCTGCTCGCTCACTGACATGGGCGACGCGATCTGTACGCGCCTGCAAGGGCTCAAGGCGCGCGGCAAACATTTCATCATCGAACCGGGCCGCTCGATCAGCGCCAACGCAGGCATCCTGCTGACCACGGTGGAATACATCAAGCAGGGATGGGAGCGCAAGATCGCGATCGTCGATGCGGGCATGAACGTCCTGTTGCGCCCGACGCTATATGGCGCCAGCCACGTGATCTGGCCGGCCCGCTTCAACCGATTCGGCGGCCACTGGACCGCGCTGCCGCGTGAAGACGCACTCGCCGACGCGGGGCTCGAAGCGATCGACATCGTCGGCCCCATCTGCGAAACAGGTGATTACTTCGCGCTTGGCCATGCACTGCCGGTGCTCGGTGGTGGCGACCTGCTGGCGATCTATTCCTGCGGCGCCTACGGCATGAGCATGGCCAGCCAATACAACTCGCGCGGCCGTCCGGCGGAAGTGATGGTCGATGGTGGCAAGGCGCGCGTGATCCGCACCCGCGAAAATCACGCCGACCTGGTGGCGCACGAGTTGTGCGGTCTGACCGGAGCTCACCATGCAGGATAAATTCGTACTGATCGTCGACGCCTATTCAACCGGTGCCGAGCTCGCGCCGAAATTGCGCGCGCGCGGCGTCGCGTCGATACACGTCCAGAGTACGCAGACGATCCCGGCGGACTTTCTGCCTGGCTTCCGGCCGGACGACTTCACCGTCAATATCGTCTATCGCGACCTGCCCGATTGCCTGGCACGGATCGAGGCTGTGTTCGCTGGCGCGAAGCCGTCCTGGGTGATGGCCGGCACCGAGACTGCGGTGGAACTGGCCGACCTGCTGGCGGCGCAATTCGGATTGCCCGGCAATCCCGTTGCCAGTTCGCGCAGCCGGCGCGACAAGTACGACATGGCGCGCGCGCTCGCCAAGGCCGGTCTGGCGACGCCCGCCTGCCTTCGCACCGATGACCTGCAGGCTCTGCTCGACTGGGCCGGGCAGCGCGCCAGCTGGCCGATTGTGGTCAAACCGCTTGCCAGCGCTGGCAACGACAACGTTTTTTTCTGTAATAGCCCGGACCAGCTGCGCAGCGCCTTTGGCGCCATGTTCGGACAGCGCAACCGCATGGGCGAGATCAACACCCATGTGCTGGCGCAGACCTTTCTGCGTGGCACCCAGTATGTCGTCAACAGCGTTTCGATCGATGGACAGCACTATTTTTCCGATATCTGGATCGACCGCCGCAAGGTGATGCCGGGCGCATCGAACATCTACGACTGCGAGGAACTGCTGGCGGCCACGGGGGAAGTCCAGAATCGCCTGACCGGCTACATGCGCAAAGTGCTCGACGCGCTGGAGCTGCGCAACGGACCCGCGCATTCCGAAGTGATGATGACCGAATTGGGACCCGTGCTGATCGAAACCGGCGCGCGCCTGCAGGGAAGCATGCTGGAGCAACCGGTGATCGACGCGCTTGGCGCGAGCCAGATCACGCTGGCCGTTGAACGCTGCTGCGACCCGCAAGCGTTCTTGCGCCGCCTCTCTCAACCCTACACACTCACAAGGCACGTGATGTGCGTGGCGCTCATTTCGAACCAGGCAGGCATCGTCGACGACGTCTCCGGTTTCGAGGCGGTGCGCAAACTGGCCTCGTATGCCTGCCATTTCCACACGCCGATTCCGGGCGATGAAATCAGGTGCACGACCGATCTGTTCTCGATCCCGGGCGTGGTGTACCTGAGCCACGCCGACCAGGACGTGCTGCGGCGCGATTACGACACCATCCGCGCGCTGGAACGGGCAAAGCGCATGTTCTCGGTCTGCCAGGCCGAATTCGCATAGCGAGGAAACCCATCATGAAGCGCGAAACCACCGCCATCTTGCCGGCGACGGCGAACTACCGTCCGGTCGCCGCACTGTGCTTCGTTGCGGCCTATGCAATCCTTGCCGCAGCCAACGGCGTGACCGCTGCCATGCTGCTGCAGCAGATAGATATCGCCGCGTTCACTTTCCTCAGCTTCCTGTGCGCGGCCTTGATGTTCCATGGCGTTCGCCGTTACCGCGAGCGACGCGGACCAGCGAATGTGCTGGCGCTGAGCCTCGGCTGGCGCGAGCTGGCCGCCCTGAACCTCTCGACGGCTGCCAGCTGGATTCTGATGTATGTTGCTTACGCCAATATGGAACCGGCGGTCGCCGCCACGCTGATGTGTTCAGTTGGCCCCTTCGTGGCGATCGCTTTCGAGAAGAAGAGTGAGCACCCGGCCGGCCCGCGATGGGCACTCGCAGGCGGTTTCCTGGCTGGCGGCGCGGTGCTGTTCTATGGCAGCCTGACGGGACAGTCTGCCGTCAGCGGCTTCGATCCGGGCAGGATCGCGCTCGGCGCGGCGGCCTCAGTCGGCTGTGGCTACTTCATGACCCTCAGTACCGTGTACCTGAAGCGCCTGAGCGCGCGCGGTTTTCGCACCGACCAGGTCATGTCGCACCGTTTCTATCTGCTGCTCGCGGCAACCGGTGTGTATGCGCTCTGGAACGGCACCTTGCTGGCTACCGCAATGCGCGACAGTGCCATCATCGCCACGCTGTGCAGCGTCGGCGTGGTGATACCGATGGTTTTGCTCCAGCGCGGCATCACGCTCGGTTCCCCGTTCCTGACTATGGTTGTCATTGCCGCGGCGCCGCTTGCCAGCATCGTACTGCAGCTGTTCGACGGACGACTCGCCATTTCGACGTTCTCAGTGATCGGCGTCGGTATGAGCTTTGCCGTCAGTGTCGCCGCCATTCGCATCATCCTGGCGCCCAGGCGCCCCGTTTAATCCAGCTTTTCTCTTGAGGGTTTCAGCATGCTCGTAAACGGGATTGACCACGCACGCCTGTCCGGTGCCGAAAGTGTGCTCGAAATGATCTGCGCTGCTGCCCGCACGCACGCCGACCGCATCGCCGTTACCTGCGGCACGCGCAGCATCAGCTATGCGGACATGATGGCGGCGGCCAACGCCAATGCGGTGCGCCTTGCGGCATGCGGCGTGGCGCCACGCGACATGGTGTTGTGCGCCTTGTCCACTGGCGTCGAGCTGCCGCTGGCCTGGCTGTCTGTCATGATAGCGGGCGCTGTCATCGTTCCGATTGATGCGCGCTGGCCTGCGATGCGGCTGCAGGCGGTGGTGGCGGCCACTGGCGCGCGCCTGGCCATCGGCGACGGCGCCGACAACGCGGCGCTTGCGGCGACGGGCCTTCAACTGTACGGGATCGACGTCGAATTGCCTGTCGGCCAGGCCGATGCGGGCGTTGCGCCGCCAACAGGCGCCGATCTGTTGTACGGTTTTTTTACTTCCGGCTCGACCGGCACTCCGAAATGCGCGCTGAACCATCATGCGGGATTGGTCAACCGTTTCAGTTACATGACGCGCCGCTTCGGGCAGGGGCACGTGGTGTACCAGAATAGCGCGCCGCTGTTCGATTCGTCGATCTGGCAAATGTTGTGGCCACTGACCGGCGGCAGTGTTTCCGTGCTGCCCGAGCGGCGCGACCACTGGGATATCGATACAGTCGTCGCCGACATCTCGCGCCACGGTATCAGCATGACCGATTTCGTACCGACGCTGTTCAAGCTGCTGGTACGCGCACTGGAGAATGGCAGTGTCGCCCCCGTCAGGCTGGCCAGCCTGCGCAATGTGCTGATCGGCGGCGAGGAGATCGACCCGGCCTCGGTGCACACCTTCCGGCGCCTGATGCCGCGCTGCCGGATCATCAACACCTACGGCCACACCGAGGCATCGATCGGGATGGTGTTCCACGAAGTGCGCGACGAGGACGGCGAGCACATCCCCCTGGGTCGTCCGATCGACAACACCTACGTCAGGATCGTCGATGCGGACATGAAGACGATGCCGGAGGGGGAGTTCGGCGAGATGGCGGTGGCCGGAATTTGCGTCGGCGCGGGCTACCTGAACATGCCGGAACTGTCGGCGCGCGCCTTCGTCCCGAACCCGTTTCGCGACCTGCCGGGCGAGCTTGTCTACCGCACCGGCGACATCGGGCGCGTGCGCGCCGACGGCATGCTGGAATACGGCGGCCGGACCGATGACCAGGTCAAGGTGCGTGGCGTACGAATCGAACTGGGGGAAGTTTCGCTGGCGATGAAGGCCTGTTTCCCGCAGGTGCAGGACGCGATGGCGGTGGTCGTCCCCAATTCGGGGGCGACGCCAGCCTGGCGCTGGCCTACGCGGCACCGGCTGCGATCGACGTGCGCCAGTTGCGGCGGGACTTGTCGCGGCACCTGCCGATGACGCATATTCCGCAGTTGGTACTGTGCCTGCCGGCGTTGCCGATTTCGCCGAACGGGAAGGTGGACCGCAAGCGCGTCGCTGAGCAACTGTCCGCCCTGTGGGCGCCGGCTGAAGCGGAAGCCCCAGGCACGCAAGCCTGCATGCTCGACAGGATCGTCACTTGCTACCGCAGCGTGCTGCTTGATAACGATGTCGGCCCGGACGGGAATTTTTTCGACCATGGCGGCGATTCGCTCGCGGCCGTGAACCTGTCGCTGATGTTGGCCCGGACGATTGACAGGACGGTAGCGGTAACGGCGCTGTATCGCTACCCGACGCCGCGCGCACTGGACGGCTTTCTGTCGGGCTGCGGCACGGTGGGCGGGGACGAATGCGCGCTGCCCGAAGTCGAATTCAGCAACCGGGGAGCACCGGCTGCGGTCAGCCGCAAGCTGCTGCTGACCGGCGCGACCGGTTTTATCGGCATTCACCTGCTGGGGCGCCTGGTGGCCACGACGACGCTAGCTATCACCGTCCTGCTGCGTGGCGCTAGCGCCGAGGCCGCGCTGGCGCGGCTCGCCGCCGCCTACCGGCGCGCGCATCCCGGCCAGACACTGCCGCATGAACGGATCGAGGTGCTGCTCGGCGACTTGGTCCAGCCAGGCTGGGGACTGTCGGAGCAGGCCTGGCGCTACCACACGCAGGCCATCGACGAAGTTGTCCATTGCGGCGCAGAGGTCAATTTCCTGTTCCACGCGTCGCAGCTGTTCGCCGTCAACGTCGGCGGCACGCTGGCGCTAATCCGCTTTTGCGACGAGGGCAAGGTCAAGCAGCTGCATCACATTTCGTCGATGGCGGCGAAATTGGCGCCGACAACCGGCAAGGCGCTATCGTTTGCCGATGCCAGCGCGCTGGGAGCCACCGGTTACGGCTACACCAAGTACCTGTCCGACCATCTCGTGGCGAGCGCGCAGGCGCAGGGACTGGCAGCCCGGATCTACCATGTCGACGATGTGCTGCCATCGATCGGCACCGGACTGGCCAACAGCCAGTCGCTGGCGCACATTCTGCTGATGCACTGCCTGCAGCATGGCTTGGCGCCACAAGGCTGCGGCGACTTGGGGCTGCTGTCGGCAGACGCGCTTGCGCAATGGCTGTGCGGCTTCATCGGCACACGTGAGCGCTTCGCGGCGGCACCGCCGGTTCTCGACGTGATTGGACAGCAACTGGTGCCGTTCGATCAGCTGGTACGAAGCGTGGCCACAAAGCTTGAACGCAGTGCGGTGCCGATTGCCTACGATGCGTTTCTGGCGTTCCTCAAACAGCTCGATCACAGTGGCGCGGCACTGTTGCACGACATTTTGCCGCCGGCGGGCGGCGCGCGGGTGGCATTCACCAAGCTTGGCCTTGCCGGTGAAGAGCAGCCAGTGAATGCGGGCATCCCGCAGGCACAGCTGCTTGCAGCCAATACGGACGACTTCAATCTGTACATCCGGGCGCTGGGGCGCGAGCTGGATGGGGGCGCCCTGAAGCAGCGCGGCGGGAACGTATGAGTTTCACACCATCGGACTGCGCGCTTGCTCTCGCTTCCGCATTGGCCAGTATGTCGTTCGGCGTAGCCGCGCACGAGGCGGACGGGGTGCTTCAGAGCGATGCCCGCCAGGCCCAGCCGGCGACGCTCAGCGCCGAGCCGCTCGTTCCCCCGCCGACCGGCGTGATGGCTGATAGCAGCCTTCAGCTTGTGTTGCGCAATTACGCCGACTTCCTCAGTATCAACGGGGTTGGCACGCTCCACGGCTGGGTGCAGGGCGCGCAGGCGAATTTCATCTCCGGCTTCAGCGGCGGTGAGATTGGCCTCGGCGTGGATGCCTCGCTGTTCGGGGCGATCAAGCTCGATGGCGGCCGGGGCGTGGGCGACATGGTCCACTTGTCGCGCAGCGGCGGCGGCGAGAACCGCACCGGCTGGGCGTACTTGGGCGGCTACGCTGTCAAGGCGCGCTTTGGCAAGACGGTCGTCAAGTACGGCTTGCAGCAGATGGAAAACCCCTTCCTCGAATCGAAAGACAACCGCGCGCTTCCTCCGACCTTCAGGGGCGTTGCCGCCGTCAGCGAACTGGCCGAAGGGATGACGTTCGAGGCGGGCAGCTTCGACGCGGTCAGCGCGCGCGGGCGCACGGGTGTGCAAGCGCTGTCGTCCGCGTATGGTGGAACGCCAATCGAACGTCTCAGTTACATGGGTACGAATGCAGTACTGGGGTCGAGCCGGGTGTTGCTGTATGTGGCGCAGGCGCGCAACGTGTGGAAGCAGCTGTATGCGTCCGCGCGCCACAGCGTGGGTACCGTTGAGTCGACCAAATGGACCGCAACGGCGACAATGTACCGCACGCGTGACCAGGGGGCGAGTTTGCAGGGACCGATTGACGGCAAGGCCTATAGCCTGGCGCTGGCCGCGCAGCAGGGAGCATCCGAGGTGGCGCTCTCGTTCCAGCACGTGATGGGCGACCAGTACCTCGATTACGTCCAGGAGGCCAATGGATTATACCTTGCCAACGGCATGGTCGCCGACTACAATGCCCCGCGCGAAAAGTCGGTGCAGTTGCGCTACTTGGCCGGCGGCGCCGACTTCGGCGTGCCAGGCATGGACGTGCTGTTCTGGGGCATTGCGGGACGCAGCAAGGCGCCGGCAACCTTGTTTGCACCCGTGCCGGAGGCGAGCTGGCGTGATGCCTACTGGCGGGGCGGCAAGCCGGTGCATGGCGCCCATCACGAGCTGGGGATCAAGACCAGCTATGCGTTCAATTGGGGGGAGGTCAGGGGGATCAATATCGCGTTCATCGCCCTGGTGCACCGTGGCTCGGCTCACTATGTCGAACCAAGCGAGCGTGAGTACCGGTTGACGGTGAATGTGCCGATCAAGTTGTTCTGAGAGGCGAACAAGCGTGCAGGCGTGCAGGTTCGCGCCGGTCTGCAGTTGCGTGTCAAACATAGCGTTGACGGATTTCCATGCCTTGCGTTCGTCAGGATTCGGGATATGAAGCATCCGTATATCAAGGAGCGCATGATGCAAGTTGCGAAATGGGGCAATAGCCTGGCCGTGCGCCTCAGGGCAATCGCGCTTCGAAGTCCTTGTAAACTATTTCTGGATGGTGTAAACAGCAAGTTTACTTTTGAGACTTGCCGATGCTCCCGAATCCTCACCCCTTCTTTGCTGACCTTCCCGATCCTCGCAGGGAGACCCGCAACAAGCTGCACAAACTGGTAGACATCGTGATGATCACGTTGTGCGCTGTCCCGGCGGCGACCCACAATGGCGCGCGCTGGCCAGCCAGACCATCGCCCAGCTGGAACAGTCGAAGCTGGCGGCAGGCGCCACCAAGGGCCACCTGATGGACATCATGATGGCGCAGGACTTCCAGGACCTGACCGGGCAGGTGATCACGCGCGTGACTTCCATCGCCCAGAACCTGGAACAGCAGCTGGTGCAGCTGCTGGTCGATTTTGCACCGACCGAAGTCAAGCGCGAGTTCGACAACGGCCTGATCAACGGTCCGCAGATCAACCCGACCGGCCAGGACGTGGTGTCTAACCAGGGCCAGGTCGACGACCTGCTGGACAGCCTGGGCTTCTAAGCGCGCGTCGGACGCGAGTCCGCCGGCCGACCACTAGCATCACTGGCAAGGCAAACCATGCATCAAACGTAACTGTTCAGCCTGAATGGCCAAAGCAATCCGCGTCATCCGCATCGGTGAACGCGATGTCGCCTTGTTCGGCCTCAGCTATGCATTCCCACAGGCCGTCTTGATGCAGCGCGATCGAATCGGCATTTCGCAAGTAGAACTCATCGGGATCCAGGCCATCGATCAGGACCGGACGACGTACCCGCCTTTGTTTTCCGTTGATGAAGATAGTCATGAACTGTGCCTTCTCCCTCTTCTGGGCGACGGTCAGTTTGCGCTTCGGGGCCATGGTATTGAATGCGATTGTTAACTGTTCGGCCGCTACGCAGCTGGCATGATCGGATCGCCAGTAAATGCGCGGCGTAGCACTTCCAGCATGCTGTGCCCCTGTTTGCGTAGCGTGTCGAGGCAGGAGCGAATGATGCAGAAATTGTCGGCGCCGGCAATGGTGCGGAAGCATCCCGATATTTTTTGTTTGACCTTGGGCATGCGGACGGCCCGCTCGGCAATATTGTTGGAGAACGGGACGGTCGGATCGGCGATGAAGCGCAAGATAGCATCGGCGTGCAGCCGGAAGCGGCGCAGCAAGTTATAGGCGTCGGATTGCTTGCAGCGACCGGATGATCCGTCTGGTTTGAGTTGGGGAGGGTTCAATTGCTCCCCTTGGCGCACGATGTCGTTGTAGACGATGGTGAAGGCGGCGATGGCATCGGCATCAAATGGCCGGCCCTGCTGTCGCGCCGCCGCGCTCAGTCGTTGGGCGTTGAGCAGCAGTTCCGTCATGGCGGTCGGCCATTGCTGGCCAGTCACTTCCTGCGCATACACCAGTTCTCGAAGGAGATGGGCATTGCACAAGGCATGCAGGCCATCGTCGAGTTTCCAGTAAGGGGCCCAGCAATCATGCACCAGAACGCCGATGCGTTTGGGGAGAATGCCATGCGCGACGATGGCATCCAGGCCGCGCTTTGCGTGCATGCCATACCAGGTCAGTTCCGCCGTGGCCGCCACATGCATCCAGTGCAGTTTGCCATCCACGCGCAAGCCCGATTCGTCGGCGCACAGCACTGGCGCGTGGTGCAATTGCCGCGCTATCAGGTCGGCTGTACCCTGCAGGGCCAGGCTCGCTTCGCCAACCCAGGCAAGCAGGGTTGCTGGCGACACAGACAAGCCCGTCATCTCGCCAATCAACTCGGCGGCGCGGGCATATGGCAGCATCTGGCCCTGGGTCAGATGCACGCCCAGTGCGCGCACGTTCGGGCCGTATTGCGCAAGGTCGCCGACCGCAGCCGGGAATACGCTGTCGTGCCGCTGACCGCAGGCGCAGACCACCGTGTAGACACGGTGTTCCACCACCTCGAAGCTCATCGCAGGCACATCGAATACCTGGCGGCGCTCCAGCACCTGCGCCTGTTCGAGCGCCAGCGCACTGTGGCAGCGGTTGCAATGCGACGGCGGCGGATAATCCTTCGTACTGGTGGGCTCGGCCACCCGCTTGAGTGTACTGCCTTTATGGCCCGGTTGGCCGCCAACCGCCTTGCCAGACTTGCCGCGCAACGAGCTAGTCTTCTGCTTCTTGGCCAGTCCATCCGAGGATGGTGGCTTGCTCGAATTCTGGCTGTTCATTCCCAGCTTTGCCTCAAGCGCATCCATGCGTGCAAAGAGCACGTCGATGAGACGATCCTTGTCGGTATCGGACAGCTGCGTGAGGTCGGGACGAGGCGGTTTCGGTGGCATGCCGACATGATGCGGCAATAGCCAATAGTTTACAACTGCTCATTGCCGTGTTCATTCAGGCTGAATAGTTACCATCAAACAAACTTTATCGTTCGCGAACCGCTGCTCGATCCGAAGCAGCGCGTGATCGGCTATGAATTGTCGTGGCAGCAGCATGCGGGACAGCTTGCCACCGACGCCGACATGGAAGCCCTGGTCGGTTTCGTTGCCGGGAATGTCAATGACGAAGAGCGCGGCTGGCTGCTGCGCGACAAGGTTCTGTTCCTCGACGCCGTGCCGGCCATGCTGTCGACCGACGCGCTGCACGACTTGCCGCCGGAACGCACGGTGCTGACGCTGAGGGCGGGCGACCTGTCCGACCCGGACACGCTGGCTGCGGTCCAGGGCCTGCGCGCGGGCGGAGTCGGCATCTCGGTGCGCGAGGGCGACGTCGCCCAGCTCGGCAAGCACATCGGCCGCAGCGCCTCCTACGTCGAAGTGCGCTTCTCCGGCGCCGACGTGGCCGCGCAGGCGCGCACCTACGCCGCGCTGAAGCAGGCATCGGTGCGCATGGTGGGCCGCCCGGTGACCACCTGGGCCGATTTCGACGCCTGCGCCGCGCTCGGCCTCGACGCCTTCGTCGGCAAGCTGCACCTGACCCCGCGCCCGGGCAACCCTGTCAAGGGCATGAACCCGGCCCAGACCATCATCCTGCAGCTGATGACGATGGTGCAGAACAACGAAGACATTCCCAGGATCGAAGGCGTACTCAAGCGCGACCCGGCATTGTCGTACAAGCTGCTGCGCTTCATTAACACCGCCGGCTTCGGTTCCGGCCGCGAGATCCAGTCGCTGCGCCAGGCCATCACGATGCTCGGCTATGCGCCGCTGTACCGCTGGCTGACCCTGCTGCTGGCCACCGCGAGCTCCAGCGGCTACTCGCCGGTGCTGATGGAAACCGCTGTCATCCGCGGCCGCCTGGCCGAGCTGCTGGGACAAAAGTTCATGCCGCGCGGGGAGGGCGAAAACCTGTTCGTGTGCGGCATGTTCTCGTTGCTTGACCGCCTGCTGGGCCTGCCGATGAAGGAAGTGCTCGACACCATTCCGCTGCCGGACGAAGTGGTGCGCGCGCTGCTGACGCGTGGCGGCTCCTACGGGCCTTACCTGGCGCTGGCCGA
The DNA here is from genome assembly GCF_003590855.1 of Massilia cavernae. GTDB lineage: Bacteria > Pseudomonadota > Gammaproteobacteria > Burkholderiales > Burkholderiaceae_D > Telluria_A > Telluria_A cavernae. Next base: position 34,262 of record NZ_QYUP01000121.1, on the reverse strand, counting down.
GGCCTGCGAGCTGAATTCGAACCTGGTGGCGTCGCTGGCGTCGTCGCTGGACATCAGCCCGGAGGATGTGAACAGGATGCACTTGCAGGCGCTGGCCTGGGCGCAGAACGTCACGGCCTGAAGTTTGAAGCAGAAAAAACCGGAGCACGCTCCGGTTTTTTTTCACACGTTCGGTCAAAGCCTACACAAACCCGATATTGCGCGCGCTGGCGTTGAAGTTCGCCAGCCCGGGCAGCATCGACAGCAATTCGCTGTCCGACACGCCCAGCCACTTGCCCAGTGTCGCCGCGAACTGGTCGACTGAAGTGGTCGGCAACAGCCGTCCCTGGCCGACGTCGTCCGGCCCGCCATTCGCCACCACCGGCGCTGTGCCATACAGCTTTTTGCCCGCCACCGCGCCGCCAAGCACGAAGTGCATGCTGCCCCAGCCGTGGTCGGAGCCGTCGTTATTGCCGCTCATGGTGCGGCCGAAGTCGGATGCCGTGAAAGCCGTCACCTTGTCGGCCAAGCCAAGTTCGACGGTCGACGCGTAGAACGAGGACAGCGCCGAACTGACCCCGGCCAGCAGGCCCGGATGGGTGCCCAGCATGTCGTCATGGGTGTCGAAGCCGCCCATCGATACGAAGAACACCTGCCGCTTCGCGCCCAGCGCGGGCGCGGCCGAGATCATGCGCGCCACCATCTTGAGCTGGGCCGCGAGGTTGTTGCCGGCGGCGAAAGGCGTCGCCAGCACCGGCGCCGCGTCGAGCGCGCTGGTCAGCACCGAGTTGGCGTCGATCGAGCGTTTGGTGACGCGGGTGTATTCGTTTTCCAGCAGGTGGGTGCGCGGCTGGGTGATCAGCGCGCGCAGCGCTTCGCTGGCCGTGGCGGAGCCGAACAGCGGGCTCTTCAGGCCTGCCAACGGCACCGAGCCGCTGGTCGAGACCTGGTACTGCACCGCCGATTTGCCGGACATGAACACCGCATTGCCCGACACGTTGACGCAAGTGAAAGTGGAATTGCCGTTGCCGCTTTCGAACAGGTCGCCCATGCGCCCGCCCCAGCCCGAGGTGGCGCCTTCCGGCGACGAGGATTGCCACACCGATTGCTGGTCGTTGTGCGAGAACAGCTTGGGCGGCAGCTTGACCGACTTGTTGGTGTACTGCAGCTTGGTGGTGGGCTGGACCAGCGTGCCGACGTTGAGCATGACGGCCAGTTTCTCCGCGTCGAACAGCGGCAGCAGCGGCGCCAGTTCGGGCGCCAGCGCGTACTGGTGCAGGTAGTCGTTGCGGTCGACCGAAGTATTGGCCGCGTTCAGCACCGTCGCGGCCAGGCTGTCGCGGCTGTACGCGAAGGATGGCCGCATCTGCTGGTACGCAGTGTGGCTGCTTAGGTCGTAGGGTACGACCGTGTTGGCGTAGTCGTTGCCGCCGTACAGGAACACGCAGACCAGGGCCTTGTAGTCGCCGGCGGTGGCCGCGGATGCCTCCGCCATCGCGGCGAGGTTGAGCGCCCACGGCGAGGCGATGCCGGCCAGCGACAGTGCGGAAGCGCGTTTCAGGAAGGCGCGGCGCGAGGCCGGCATGTCGGGATTGCTGGGCATGGCGCCTCCTATTTCTGGATGATGAATTCGGGCGCGGCCAGCATCAGCGTCAGCGCCGTGTGGATGCGGTTCTGGCGCGCGGCGTCAGTCCCGGAAGGCATGCTGTCGAGCGCACCCTTCAGCAGCGACATGGTGGCCGCGGACAACTGGCCGGCGGCGAGCACGAGGTTCAGCTCGTCGAGCAGCGCCTGCGCGGTATCGGCCAGCGGCATCAGTGCCGTGTAGTCGGCCTTGACGTCGCCGATGCCGCTTCTGACCACCGTTTGCATGAAATTGACGTAGCCGACCACACTCGATTCATTGGTGATCTGGAATTCGGGCGCAACCATGCCGGCGCTGCCGATCGCGCTGTTGGGCGGTACATAGCCGGGCCGGAAGAAATTGAACACGCTGGCGGAGCGCAGCGGGCTTTGCCCGAGGCGGGTGGCGGGATCGGAGGTGTTGCCGACCGCCCAGGCGTTGCTCGGCGAGTCCGCCTTGAAGGCGCGTGCCCAGGCTGCAAGACGCAGGATGGGCTCGCGCTGCTTGCCGAAGGCCGGGTCGGCGATGCGCGCGGCGGCGCGTGCTTCATCGTCCAGCAGGATCGCCTTGACGACGGCCTTCAGGTTGCCCTTGATGCCGGTGCCGTCGTTGTTGAATACCGTCGCGATGCGCGTCACGTAGGCCGGGCTTGGATTGCTGCAGACCAGGCGCATGATTAGCTGGCGGCCGATGAAAGGCGCGGTGTTGGGATGCGCGAAGATCACGTCGAGCGCGCGCCGCAGGCTCTCGTCGGCGCTGGTGCCGGCCGGGATGGTCGTGCCCAGGAAAGCCTTGGCGCCGGTCTCGTGGCGGGCGGCGGTGACGACCATCGGCCTCCGCTTGAAGTCCGGCGTATCGGTATTACCTCCGGCCAGGTCGTAGTTCCAGCCGGTAAACACCCGCGCCAAGCCGGCGATGTCGTCCTGGCCGTAGGTTTCCTGCTGCTGGCCGCCGGCGAGTTTCGGGGTGCCGTCGAGGTTCAGGGCGACCAGGCCGATGGTGAACAGCTGCAGCAGTTCGCGCGCGTAATTCTCGTCCGGCAGGGCGCCGGTGGTGGCGTTGAATTTGACGCTGCCGCGGAAGGTGAGGTATTCGCCCATCGGCGCGCTGGTCGAGACTTTTTCGAGCAGGATGCGGTAATTGCCGAAGGCGTCGGCTTCGAGCAGGTCGAGGAAGGCGGCGGCCGAGAAGGCCTTCCAGCCGCCGCTGAATCCGGAGACCGAGGTCACGATGATTTCCGACAGCGCCAGCGTGACCCGCTGGCGCAGGGTATCGGGTGAGGTCAGCAGCTTGCGCCAGACCGCCGCATCCGCGCCGGCTTCGCCGTTCTTGTTGGCGACGGTGTTCAGTCCCCTGGCCACCAGAAAGTCCCAGCGCGTGGACGAGGGCGCCATCGCGAATTGTTCGTCGAGCCAGCCTGCGTAGCCGACCGCCTGCACGCGCGCGATCTGTTCGCGGGTGGCGCCCATCGAGGCCTGGGCCAGGAAGCGGGATGCTTCGACGGCGGACGGACCGGACGGGACAGGTGGCGGGACAGGCGCCGGGCCCGGCGCAGGTGCGGGGGCAGGGGATGGCGCCGGGGCGCCCGAGCCGCCGCCACAGGCAGCCAGCAACAGGGCGGGCACCGCCACAGCCAGCGTTGATCCACCGCTTTCGCGGTCCTGTTCCCCAGTGGAGTCGATCGTTAGTTCGTGGTCTGCCATGGCATCCTGAAGTTGGATATGAGCAAGTGTTTACGCGATCTTAGTGGAGTTCAGGTTTCATTCCAATCGACAAGTTGTAAGAATTGGAAAGAATCCGGAGAAAGGCGTGAGCAGCGCGGGCGCCGCGCCGAGCGCGCGGGTCAGCACCGCGTCGGCCTCGATCGCGCGCCGGGTGACGCGGGTGTATTCGTTTTCCAGCAGGTGGGGGCGCTGCTGGGTAATCAGGGCACGCAGCGCATCGCTGCAGGCGGCGGATCCGAACAGCGGCGCTTTCAGGCCGGCAACTGGCACCGAGCCGTTCGGCGATACCTGGTACTGCACCGCCGATTTTCCGGACATGAAGACTGCGTTGCCGGACACGTTCACGCAGGTGAAGGTGGCATTGCCGTTGCCACTTTCAAACAGGTCGCCCATGCGGCCGCCCCATCCCGAGGTGGCGCCCTCCGGCATCGACGACTGCCACACCGACTGCTGGTCGTTGTGCGAGAACAGCTTGGGCGGTAGGCGCACCGACTTGCTGGCGTACTGCTGCTTGGTCGTCGGCTGCACCAGCGTGCCGACGTTGAGCATGACGGCAAGCTTTTCGGCGTTAAACAAGGGCAGCAGCGGCGCAAGCTCGGGCGCCAGCGCGCACTGGTGGGCGAAGCCGGCGCTGTCGAGCGGGGCGTGCACCGGGTTCAGCGCGGTAGCGGCGAGGCGCTCGCGGCCATAGGCGAAGGACGGCCGCATCTGCTGGTAGGCGGCGTGGCTGGCAGTGTCGAAGGGCACCAGGGTGTTGGCGTAGTCATTGCCGCCGTAAAGGAACACGCAGACCAGTGCTTTGTAGTCGGTGGCGGTTGCCGCTGACGCTTCGGCCATGGCGCCGAGGTTCAGCGCCCATGGCGCGGCGATGCCTGCGGCCGACAGGGCCGAGGCGCGTTTCAGGAAAGCACGGCGCGAGGCCGACAGATCGAGCTTTGGCATGGCGCCTCCTTATTTCTGGATGATGAACTCAGGCGCCGCAAGCACCAGCGTCAGGGCCGCATGGATGCGTTTCAGGCGCGCCGGGTCGGAACGTGCCGGCATGCTGCCGACAGCGCGTTCCAGCAGCGCCACCGTTGGCGCCGACAGCTGGCCGGCGGCCAGCACCAGGTTCAGCTCGTTCAGCAGTGCACCGGCATCGTCGGCCAGTGGCAACAGCGAAGAATAGTCTGCTCGCACGTCGCCGAAACCGCGGCTCACCGCGCGCTGCATGAAGTTGACATAGCCGACCACGCTCGATTCGTTGGTGGACTGGAACTCCGGCGCCACCAGGCCTGCGCCGGCGATCGCGCTGTTCGGCGGCACGTAGCCGGGACGGAAGAAGTTGAACACGCTTGGCGAGCGCAGCGGGCTCTGACCGAGGCGGGTAGCCGGATTGGAGGTGTTGCCGACCTTCCAGGCGCCGCTTGCCGAATCGGCGTCGAAGGCGCGCGCCCATGCGCTCATGCGCAGGATCGGTTCGCGCTGCTTGCCGAAGGCCGGGTCGTCCAGGCGCGATGGCGAACGGGCTTCGTCATCGAGCAGAATGGCGCGGACGACCGCTTTCAGGTTGCCCTTGACGCCGGCGCCGGCGCCGTCGTCGTTGAAAGTGCGGGCGACCCGCGCCACATAGGCCGGGCTCGGGTTGCTGCACACCAGGCGCTGGATCAACTGACGGCCGATGAAGGGCGCGACGTTCGGGTGGGCGAAGATGATGTCGAGGGCACGGCGCAGGCTCTCCTCGCCGCCCAGGTTGGCCGGAATGGTGCTGCCCAGGAATGCATTGCTGCCGCGCTCGTGGCGGCGCGGGAAGTTGGCCATTGGACGGCGCTTGAAGTCCGGTGTGGTGTTGTCGCTGGCGGCAAAGTCGTAGTTCCAGCCGGTGAACACGCGGGCCAGGCCGCCGATGTCGTCCTGGCCGTAGGTTTCCAGCGGGACGCCGCCCTCCATCTTCGGCGTGCCGTCAGCTTCCAGGGCCAGCAGGCCGATGGAGAACAGTTGCAGCAGTTCGCGCGCATAGTTCTCGTCGGGCATGGCGCCGGTGTTGGCATTGAATTTCGTGTTGCCGCGGAAGGTCAGGTATTCGCCCATCGCCGCGCTGGTCGATACCTTTTCGAGCAGCCTGCGGTAGTTGCCGAAAGCTTCGGATTCGAGCATGTCGAGGTAGGCGGCCGCCGTGAAGGCCTTCCAGCCGCCACGGAAACCGGACACCGAGGTGACCAGGATTTCGGACAGGGCCAGGGTCACGCGCTGGCGCAGGGTGTCAGGCGAGGCCAACAGCTTGCGCCAGATCGCGGCGTCGGCGCCGCGTTCGCCCTTCTTGAAGGCGGGGGTAGCGAAGCCCGCTTCCACCAGCCAGTCCCAGCGGGTGGACGAGGGCGGCATGGCGAACTGTTCGTCCAGCCAGCCTGAGTATCCGAGGGCCTGCACGCGCGCGATCTGTGCGCGGGTGGCGCCCATCGAGGCTTGTGAAAGGAAGCGCGACGCCTGTTCGGGCGATATCCGCGCAGCGGTGGAAGCGGGAGAAAAACCATTGACCATGGCGATCCCAAACAGTGGACTTGAGCAAATTTATCGCGATGGTATTAGAGTTTCGGCAAGCCTCCAACGGGCAGTTTGTAAATAAACTGGTACAAAAATATTGGAACTTTTTCGTGAGGGACTCCGCCATCGATAGCGCTCGATATCGGTTTCCAGCTTGCGCCTCTGGGCGCTTGGAAATGTCTCGCACGGGCGGACGAGGTAGGGCTGCACGACCGTGCAGCCCCTGGGCCAGTGATTTGTTGGCACGGGACTCGCGCCCGCTCTTTCATGCACCGCCACGCCAATGGGATGACGCGCGCGTGGTTGCTTGTTGGGAGACTTGTTGTGAGGTTGCTATACTAACCTTCTAGAAAGTAAAGTTAGTTTGTAATATAATGTTGGCATGAAATGCAAACGAACTTCTGACGGCCGCAAACTTGACCATCACGCGCTTCAAGTAATGCGCCAACAAGCCATCAAGGCGGTGCGTGATGGGCAACCAGTGGCGAGCGTGGCTGCCGCATTCGGCATGAACGTCACGACGATATTCCGCTGGCTCGCGAAGTTCGCCGAGGGTGGTCAGAATGCCCTTCTGGCCAAACCGATCCCAGGTCGTCCGCCGAAGGTCAGTGCCGAAGAAATGCGCTGGATCGCGCAGGCGGTAAAGGACAATACTCCCCAACAGTTCAAGTTTGAATTTGGCCTGTGGACCTTGTCGCTGTTGCGCGAATTGATCAACCGCGAGTTCGGCAAATCCTTGTCGCTCGAATCCGTTAGGCGCGTCATGAAGTTGCTCGGCTTCTCGACTCAGAAGCCGCTTTATCAAGCGTGGCAGCAAGATCCCGTGCTGGTCAAACAGTGGGAAAGCGAAACCTATCCGGCCATCAAAGCGGAAGCGCAGGCTGCTGGCGCCACGATCTATTTCGCCGACGAGGCTGGTATTCGATCCGACTACCACACTGGCACGACTTGGGCACCGATTGGTGAAACGCCCGTGGTCACCGTGACCGGGCGTCGCTTTTCCTTCAACATGATTTCTGCCGTGAGCCCACGTGGCGATATTCGATTCATGATTCATGGTAACTGTTCAGCCTGAATGACCAAAGCAATCCGCGTCATTCGCATCGGTGAAAGCGATGTCGCCTGGTTCGGCCTCCGCAATGCATTCCCACAGCCCGTCTTGATGCAGCGCGATCGAGTCTGCATTTCGCAAGTAGAACTCATCGGAATGCAGGCCGTCGATCAGGACCGGACGACGCACGCGCTTTTGTTTTCCGTTGATGAAGATAGTCATGAACTGCGCCTTCTCCCTCTTCTGGGCGGCGGTCAGTTTGCGCTTCGGTTTGGCCATGGGATTGATTGCGATTGCTGACTGTTCGGCCGCTACGCAGCTGGCATGATCGGATCGCCAGCAAATGCGCGGCGCAGCACTTCCAACATGCTGTATCCCTGTTTGCGTAGCGTGTCGAGGCAGGAGCGAATGATGCAGAAATTGTCGGCGCCAGCAATGGTGCGGAAGCAGCCCGATATTTTTTGCTTGACCTTGGGCATGCGGACGGCCCGTTCGGCAATATTGTTGGAGAACGGAACGGTCGGATCGGCGATGAAGCGCAAGATGGCGTCGGCGTGCAGCCGGAAGCGGCGCAGCAGGTTGTGGGCGTCGGACTGTTTGCAGCGACCGGATTTTCCGTCGGGCTTGAGTTGGGGAGGGTTCAGTTGTTCGCCTTGGCGCACGATGTCGTTGTAGACGGTGGTGAAGGCGGCGATGGCATCGGCATCAAATGGCCGGCCCTGCTGTCGCGCCGCCGCGCTCAGTCGTTGGGCGTTGAGCAGCAGTTCCGTCATGGCGGTCGGCCATTGCTGGCCAGTCACTTCCTGCGCATACACCAGTTCTCGAAGGAGATGGGCATTGCACAAGGCATGCAGGCCATCGTCGAGTTTCCAGTATGGGGCCCAGCAATCATGCACCAGAACGCCGATGCGTTTGGGGAGAATGCCATGCGCGACGATGGCGTCCAAGCCGCGCTTTGCGTGCATGCCATACCAGGTCAGTTCCGCCGTGGCCGCCACATGCATCCAGTGCAGTTTGCCGTCGACGCGCAAGCCCGATTCGTCGGCGCACAGCACTGGCGCGTGGTGCAATTGCCGCGCTATCAGGTCGGCTGTGCCCTGCAGGGCCAGGCTCGCTTCGCCAACCCAGGCAAGCAGGGTTGCCGGCGACACAGACAAGCCCGTCATCTCGCCAATCAACTCGGCGGCGCGGGCATATGGCAGCATCTGGCCCTGGGTCAGATGCACCCCCAGTGCGCGCACGTTCGGGCCGTATTGCGCGAGGTCGCCGACCGCAGCGGGGAAGACGCTGTCGTGCCGCTGACCGCAGGCGCAGACCACCGTGTAGACACGGTGTTCCACCACCTCGAAACACATCGTCGGCACATCGAATACCTGACGGCGCTCCAGCACGTGCGCCTGTTCGAGCGCCAGCGCACTGTGGCAGCGGTTGCAATGCGACGGCGGAGGATGATCCTTCGTGCTGGTGGGCTCGGCCACCCGCTTGAGGGTACTGCCTTTATGGCCCGGCTGGCCGCCAACCGCCTTGCCCGACTTGCCGCGCAAGGAACTGGTCTTCTGCTTCTTGGCCAGTCCATCCGAGGATGGTGGCTTGCTCGAATTCTGGCTGTTCATGCCCAGCTTTGCTTCGACCGCATCCAAGCGCGAAAACAGCGCGTCGATGAGTCTGTCCTTGTCCTGATGGGACAACTGCGTGAGGTCGGGACGGGGCGGTTTCGGTGGCATGACAACATGATGCGGCAACTGTACAAAGTTTACAACCGCTGATTGCTTCGGTCATTCAGGCTGAACAGTTACGATTCATGAAGGTCCCGTGAACGCCCCGGTATTCAAAGAATTCCTCAAGCGCCTGATGATCGGTGCAACCAAGCCGGTCTTTGTCGTTGTCGATGGGCATTCGATTCATAAAGCCAAGCTGATCAAGGACTATGTCGACAGCCTCAAGGGCAATCTCAAGTTGTTCTACCTGCCGCCGTACTCGCCACACCTGAATCCGGACGAGCAAGTATGGGCTCACGTGAAGCGCCAAGTCAGCAAGCAATTCGTGCAATCCAAGGACGACATGAAAAAGCTCGCTATCGGCGCGCTACGGCGCCTTCAGAAATTGCCAGCACTGGTCAAATCGTTCTTCAGGCAACCCGAGTGCCAGTATGCCGGCTAATTGCTTTACTTTCTAGAAGGTTAGTAACGCTGTGAATATGGGGGGAACGCGAGTTCCAAAGTAAAAAGCCCGGTTACTCCGGCCGGGGCTTTTTCATGCCAAATCGGGCAAAGTTATGCCGCTACTTTATTGGCGGTCAAATCCCATCCGCCAATTGTACTTCCTCCGACTCCGCCGCCAATCTTCTGTTGACTGTATTTCCATTTGACTTTGGAGAATTTCAGGCTGACATGCTCGCCTAGAATAGATCCGGCTTCGATACCCGGCGTAACTGCGCCGACCAGCACGTTTTCGAGTTCGATTTCGAAATATTTGATTGGCGTGCCATTGCCGTCGGCTCGCATGAATTCGAATTTTGCCTTAGGAATCGTTTTTCCCATTGCGCAGGTCTGCATCAGAATGGGCGACGACAAATCAGCCATTTTGCTGAATGTTATTTCTTCCATCTCAACTCGTTCTGCGGTATGTCCGCCGCCGGTGGATGCCGTTGCGCTGCGGGGTTGTATGATGCCCCAGTTTACCGACCCGCATTCAATCCAATCTTTATGTTTGTCATCTTGGGATTCGCCTTTAATGCCATCGATTTGCAGATACACGTCGATTGCCATAAGTCCTCCGGTATTTGTTGAGACTGCCATATTGCAGCGATCAATGAAGAGCTCGCTTGCGGTGCCGCAATAAGTTTGCGTGTTGTAGTGCTAAATTGACTGTTTTCTCGACTACGGAGTATCTTATGACCGGCGTGCTCGCTAAGCCTGTAGCCGTTAATCCTAATTCTAGTTTGAACATGAGTCCTGAAACAAAGGCAAGGATGCGCGCTACAGAAAAGGTAACTGTTCAGCCTGAATGACCAAAGCAATCCGCGTCATTCGCATCGGTGAAAGCGATGTCGCCTGGTTCGGCCTCCGCAATGCATTCCCACAGCCCGTCTTGATGCAGCGCGATCGAGTCTGCATTTCGCAAGTAGAACTCATCGGAATGCAGGCCGTCGATCAGGACCGGACGACGCACGCGCTTTTGTTTTCCGTTGATGAAGATAGTCATGAACTGCGCCTTCTCCCTCTTCTGGGCGGCGGTCAGTTTGCGCTTCGGTTTGGCCATGGGATTGATTGCGATTGCTGACTGTTCGGCCGCTACGCAGCTGGCATGATCGGATCGCCAGCAAATGCGCGGCGCAGCACTTCCAACATGCTGTATCCCTGTTTGCGTAGCGTGTCGAGGCAGGAGCGAATGATGCAGAAATTGTCGGCGCCAGCAATGGTGCGGAAGCAGCCCGATATTTTTTGCTTGACCTTGGGCATGCGGACGGCCCGTTCGGCAATATTGTTGGAGAACGGAACGGTCGGATCGGCGATGAAGCGCAAGATGGCGTCGGCGTGCAGCCGGAAGCGGCGCAGCAGGTTGTGGGCGTCGGACTGTTTGCAGCGACCGGATTTTCCGTCGGGCTTGAGTTGGGGAGGGTTCAGTTGTTCGCCTTGGCGCACGATGTCGTTGTAGACGGTGGTGAAGGCGGCGATGGCATCGGCATCAAATGGCCGGCCCTGCTGTCGCGCCGCCGCGCTCAGTCGTTGGGCGTTGAGCAGCAGTTCCGTCATGGCGGTCGGCCATTGCTGGCCAGTCACTTCCTGCGCATACACCAGTTCTCGAAGGAGATGGGCATTGCACAAGGCATGCAGGCCATCGTCGAGTTTCCAGTATGGGGCCCAGCAATCATGCACCAGAACGCCGATGCGTTTGGGGAGAATGCCATGCGCGACGATGGCGTCCAAGCCGCGCTTTGCGTGCATGCCATACCAGGTCAGTTCCGCCGTGGCCGCCACATGCATCCAGTGCAGTTTGCCGTCGACGCGCAAGCCCGATTCGTCGGCGCACAGCACTGGCGCGTGGTGCAATTGCCGCGCTATCAGGTCGGCTGTGCCCTGCAGGGCCAGGCTCGCTTCGCCAACCCAGGCAAGCAGGGTTGCCGGCGACACAGACAAGCCCGTCATCTCGCCAATCAACTCGGCGGCGCGGGCATATGGCAGCATCTGGCCCTGGGTCAGATGCACCCCCAGTGCGCGCACGTTCGGGCCGTATTGCGCGAGGTCGCCGACCGCAGCGGGGAAGACGCTGTCGTGCCGCTGACCGCAGGCGCAGACCACCGTGTAGACACGGTGTTCCACCACCTCGAAACACATCGTCGGCACATCGAATACCTGACGGCGCTCCAGCACGTGCGCCTGTTCGAGCGCCAGCGCACTGTGGCAGCGGTTGCAATGCGACGGCGGAGGATGATCCTTCGTGCTGGTGGGCTCGGCCACCCGCTTGAGGGTACTGCCTTTATGGCCCGGCTGGCCGCCAACCGCCTTGCCCGACTTGCCGCGCAAGGAACTGGTCTTCTGCTTCTTGGCCAGTCCATCCGAGGATGGTGGCTTGCTCGAATTCTGGCTGTTCATGCCCAGCTTTGCTTCGACCGCATCCAAGCGCGAAAACAGCGCGTCGATGAGTCTGTCCTTGTCCTGATGGGACAACTGCGTGAGGTCGGGACGGGGCGGTTTCGGTGGCATGACAACATGATGCGGCAACTGTACAAAGTTTACAACCGCTGATTGCTTCGGTCATTCAGGCTGAACAGTTACCAGAAAAGAATGTCTATAAGTATTATAACGATATGGGAAAGAATAAAGGGCATTGTACCTGGGGTGCGGGTATTCTCGCACATCGCGGGGTTTGTACTCCCGAGGAGCTCAGCAAGAAAGTTAATGTTGAGATGGTTGACCAGGAATTCGAGCGTCGCGTTGCAGTTGCTGAACGGGCAGTTCGCCGTAATATTAGAGTGCCTCTTAATCAATCGCAATTTGATGCGCTTTGTAGTCTTACTTATAACACCGGTCCGACTGGTGCAAGCGGAACTTACGGTTATATAAATGCAAACGATCTTGCGGGTGCGGCTGATAATATTTCGAGAATGATTAAAGTTACGGTTAAAGAGAAGGGTAAAAAGAAACTCGTTATTGCTCCTGGCCTTATTAAACGGCGTGAAGAAGAGAGCGCGCCTTTCCGCGTAAAACAAGCAAGGGCTGCTAAATAGGAGGGTACATGTCCTTTCTGCACTGTCCTACTCTGCGCCAACGCGCACAATCGTTTCGGATTATCGCTGTTCTAGCATTTGCGAGTTTGTCGACTCCTGTACATGCCGTGGATAATCAGGAGCGCAGCGTTATCGGTAAATGGCGGTTGACCGCTGCGCTCGATGCGTCCGAGATAACATCACTCGATGAGCGGGAGGCGCAGCAGCTTGTCGGGAAAGTATTTACGATAAGTCAGAGCCGGGTTCAGTTCGGCACCCGGAAGTGCTTACCGCCTGACTTCGCCGCCGAGCATGTTGAGCCTCGCCTGTATCTGCGTGAGCAGGCCCACGCAAGCGCATCGAACCTCGGGTTGCCAAATCCTGTGACGGTCGTCAACCTCGGGTGTACTGTCGCGTTCATCAAAGCCAAGGATCGGCTCGTTATCCACTGGGACGGTTGGTTCTTCGACGCGCGGCGGCAGCGGTAGTGTAGTGTCTGTGCAACGTGTGCTAGTTCCTTGCACCTGCCATCTTAAATGCTCTTATGTACCAGAAAGCAGTTGCAAAACAACACCGATTTCCTTTGGTGAAGGCTTGCCGCCGTCAAATTTCGAGGTTGTCGATCAGGCGGGTCGTGCCGAGCTTGGCGGCGGCCAGCACCACCAGCGGCGCGCCCTGGGCCAGGTCGCCGGCCGACGGCGGCTGCAGGTCCATCTGCTTGCGGATCGAGATGTAGTCCGGCTTCCAGCCGCGCTTGGCCAGGTCGTCCATCGCCTTGTGTTCGAGCTGGAACACGTCCAGGTGGCCGGAGCGCACTTCGTTGGCTACCGAGGTCAGCGCCTGGTACAGCGCCGGCGCTTCGGCGCGTTCGGCTTCCGACAGGTACATATTGCGCGACGACAGCGCCAGGCCGTCGTCGGCACGCCAGGTTTCGGCCGCGATGATCTGGGTCGGCAGGGCGAACTGGCGTGCCATGTTCCGCACCATCATCAACTGCTGGTAGTCCTTCTTGCCGAACACGGCCACCTTCGGCTGCACGCAGGAGAACAGCTTGAGCACCACCGTGGTCACGCCGGTGAAGAAGCCCGGGCGGAATTCACCTTCCAGGGTATCGCCCAGCTGGGCTGGCGGGTTGACGCGGAATTCCTGCGGCTCCGGGTACAGTTCCTTCTCGGTCGGCGCGAACAGCACGTACACGCCTTCCTTCTCCAGCTTCTCGACGTCGGCCTGGAAGGTGCGCGGGTACTTGTCGAAGTCTTCGTTCGGGCCGAACTGCAGGCGGTTGACGAAGATGGACGCGACCACCGGGTCGCCGTGCTTGCGCGCCAGGCGCATCAGCGACAGGTGGCCTTCGTGCAGGTTGCCCATGGTCGGGACAAACGCCGTGCGCAGTTGGCCGCTCAGCTGGTCGCGCAGTTCTTCGATGGTTGAGACGATTTTCATGGGATGCGAATCCTAATTTTTGGAAAGGGTGTTCGGTGGCCTATGCCGGCGAGTATGCCAGCCGCACGTAAATCGGTGCGAACGGTTCGGCTTGTGTAATTTCGATCAGGGTTTCCTTGGCCAGCTCGAGCATCGCGACGAAGTGCACGACCACGATGGGCACGCTGCCCACGCCATTGAACAGGTCGGCGAACTCGACGAAGCGCGAGGACTGCAGCTGGCGCAGGATGGCGGTCATGTGCTCGCGCACCGACAGTTCCTGGCGGCTGATCTTGTGATGCTGGGTTAGCTTGGCGCGCTTGAGCACGTCCATCCAGGCGCGCTGCAGGTCGCCCGCGTCGACGTCGGGCCACACCGGCACCGAGCTCTGCTCGATGAATAGCTGGGTGCGCACGAAGTCGCGGTCGAGCTGGGGCACGGCGTTGATGTCGTAGGCGGCCAGCTTGATCTGCTCGTATTCCAACAGGCGGCGCACCAGTTCGGCGCGCGGGTCGCCGGCTTCCTCGTCGCCTTCGACCTTGCGCTGCGGCAGCAGCATGCGCGACTTGATCTCGATGAGCATCGCCGCCATCAGCAGGTACTCGGCCGCCAGCTCCAGGTTGTGCACGCGGATCTGGTCGACGTACTCCAGGTATTGCAGGGTGACCTGCGCCATCGGGATGTCGAGGATGTTGAAGTTCTGCTTGCGGATCAGGTAGAGCAGGAGGTCGAGCGGGCCTTCGAAGGCGTCGAGGAAGATCTCGAGCGCGTCCGGCGGGATGTAGAGGTCCGTCGGCATGCGCAGCAGCGGCTCGCCGTACAGGCGCGCGATGGCGGCGGCGTCGGCCGCATTGTCCGGTTCGGGAGCGGCGGCCGCTTCAAGGGCCGCGGCCGGTTCTGCTACGGGTTCGGCGAGCGTTTCCGCTGCCGCGTCTGGCGACATGGTTTATTCGGTCACAGTTTGTTCTGGTAGACGTAAGCCTGCTGGCGCACACGCGACGCGGCGCGGCGCTCCTGCTCGTCCAGCGAGTGCGGAGCCTTGTCCCACAGCAGCGCACGGCCTTCGCGCTGGCCTTCTTCGATGGCCGGGTTGCTGGCCTTCAGTTCGTTGATGAACTTGGTGTGGTCGGATTCGTACAGGCTGAATTGTTTGAGGAATTTCATTGTTTTCAATGCAAGAGGTGGGCAAACCCGTCTATTCTAACGCGGCGTGGGAAAGGGCGGGTAATTCCCTCGATAAATTACGAATGGGAACGATCACGGAAACACGACCATAAACGCGTAGGGCGGATAAGCGTATGCGCATCCGCCGAATTATGCGCCGTGTTGACGCATGCATCGGCGGATGCACATTCGTTTATCCGCCCTACGTGTTTACCTGTTACTTCTCGGGATGCAGTGCGGTCAGCTGCTTGGCGATGATGTCGTGATTGAGCCACAGCACTGGCCCGATCTTCTCGGCCGCGCCATGGAACATCAGGGGACCTGCGCCTTCCAGCACGAGCGAGCTCAGGTGGTCGGTGATCAGTTCCTTCTTATCCTTGTGCAGCTTGGTGATCTCTTCCGAGGTGCCGATCATCACGTCGGCCAGCGCTGGGGTGTTGTCCATCGGCCAGGCCGGGAAGTTGCGGAACTCGGCGCTGGTGGCGTCGTTGTTGTATTTTTCGATGGTGTCGAGGATGTCATCCACCGAGGTGCCTTCTTCCAGCAGGCTGTCGCAGACCTTCCATTGCTCGTCCGCCCACTTGCCGCCGCCTTCCTTCTTCAGCGCCTTCAGCAGCGGGAACAGCGACAGTTCGACGCCGACGAAGATGTCGGAGGAATTGGTGCGGATTTCCGGGCAGTTGAACACGGTCGCGGCAACGCCATCCTTCCACGCGGCTTCGGCCACGCTTTCCAGGCGCATCTTGGCGTAGCCCTGGGTGTAGTTGGTGTAGGTCTGCCACTGGTATTCGTCGCCGATCAGGATCTCGGTGCCATGGTAGCCATAGGCGGTGTAGCGGACCTGGCCGCCGGCGCTCTCGAGGCGGGCGCGGATCTTCGCGCTGCCGTTGATCAGGTGCTGCAGCGTGTTGGCGGTGACTTCGTCGAAGTTCATCAGGATCAGCTTGCCCAGGTCGCTGTCGAGCAGGGCGCGCGAGGACATGAAGCGCTCGCCGCGGCCCTTGTAGATGCGGTTGGCGATCGCCAGGAAGGCCTTGACCTTCGGAATGCCGCCGGCCATGGTGTGGGCGAAGAAGGCGTTTGCGCCGTCGGGGATCAGCTTGTCGATCTCGGCCATCGCCTTTTCTACCGAGCCGGTGAAGCGCTTGATGCCGGCTGCGCGGCAGGCTTCGATCTTGGCCCAGTCCAGCTTGTCTTCCTGCCAGCTCTTCAGGGTGATGCCCGACAGCAGTTCGGTCGGATTCTGTTCGCCTTCAGGCGCGTCCATGTCGAAACCGGCCATCAGCGGCACGTTGATGATGCGGCCGCCCAGCTTTTCCTCGGCTTCCGCGTGTTCTTCAGCGGTCAGCGCGCGCAGGGTGCCGTTGTCGTCGCGGCGGCCGACGGTGATGCCGACGATGGTCATGCCGGCGGCACGCGCCTGGTCGATCAGGCCATTGACGTAGCCGCGGCCGAACAGCTCGCCAAACAGTACGAACACGTCGCCTTTGCGGAACAGGTTGGCGTGCGGGATGTGCCTAAGGGAGGTCAATTCGGTCATATGGTTTTTCATCACTTAAAAATGATTTTTGGGGACGGGCGAACTTTATGCGTTCTGCCGGCTCAGCGCAATATTATAACGCTTGCAAAATGCAACCGTGAAACACATTTTCGCGCGGCGGCGCGTGGCCGCCGCGCGAAACCGCTTAGCGGATGCGCATGCCCGGCTGTGCGCCCGGCCATGGTTCCAGCACGTAGAGGGCCGGCGGTGCGCCGTCGCGCTTGGCTTTTTCATCGGCGGCAGATGCGCACAGTACCATGCCTTCCGATACGCCGAATTTCATCTTGCGCGGCGCCAGGTTGGCGACCAGCACGGTCAGCTTGCCAACCAGCTGGTCAGGCGTGTACGCTGACTTGATGCCGGAGAATACGTTGCGCAGGCGGCCTTCGCCCACGTCCAGCGTCAGGCGCAGCAGCTTGTCGGAGCCGTCGACGTGTTCGCAGTTGACGATCCTGGCGATGCGCAGGTCGATCTTGGTGAAGTCGTCGATCTTGATTTCCGGCGCGAGTTCCTCGACGCCTTCGGCCGGCGTCGCCGCGGTGGCCGCAGGCGCTGCTTCCGCTGGTGCTGCCAGCGCAGGCGCCGCCGGCTTGTCGAACAGGTCTTCCACCATCTTCGCGTCGACGCGGGTCATCAGGTGGTTGTAGGCGCCGATGGTGCGGCCGAGCATGGTGCTGTAGACGGCGTCGCCGCTGGTGTCGCTCCAGCTGAACGTGTCGTCGTTCAGGAACTCGCCGACGCGCGCAGCCACTTGCGGCAGCACCGGCGACAGCAGGATGGTCAGCTGGCGGAACAGGATCAGCGCGGTGGTGCAGACGTCGTGCAGTTCGGCACGGTTCGGCGCACCGATCTTTTCAGCATCCTTGGCCAGGATCCACGGCTTGTTCTCGTCGACGTACTGGTTGGTGATGTCGGCGATTTCCATGATCTCGCGCAGCGCCTTGCCGTACTCGCGATTCTCGAAGTTGGCGGCGATGCCGGCCTGGCGTTCCACGCCGTCGACCGTCAGTGCGCGGCTGATCCACTCCTGCGCCTTCGGCGACAGGCTTGGCGCCAGCTTGCCGTCGAACTTCTTGGCGATGAAGCCGGCGCAGCGGCTCGCGATGTTGACGTACTTGCCGATCAGGTCGCTGTTGACGCGCGCCACGAAGTCGTCGCCGTTGAAGTCCAGGTCTTCCACTTTCGAGTTCAGCTTGAACGCGATGTAGTAGCGCAGCCATTCCGGGTTCATCTTCAGGTCGAGGTAGCGCAGTGGCGAAATGCCGGTGCCGCGCGACTTGGACATCTTTTCGTTGTTGACGGTCAGGTGGCCGTGCACGTTGACCTTCAGCTTGTCGATGATCGGGTGCTGGGCGAAATTGAGCATCGCCGGCCAGAACAGCAGGTGGAAGGAGACGATGTCCTTGCCGATGAAGTGGACCTGCTCGGTGGCCGGGTCGTTCAGCAGCGCGTTGAAGTCGATGCCTTTCTTGTCGCAGTAATTCTTCAGGCTGGCCAGGTAGCCGACCGGCGCGTCCAGCCACACGTAGAAGAACTTGCCCGGTGCGTCAGGGATCGGGATGCCGAAGTAGGGCGCGTCGCGCGAGATGTCCCAGTCGGCCAGCTTTTCGCCGGACTCGCCCAGCCACTCGGAGACCTTGTTGACCATCTCGGACTGCAGGCGGCCTGGGGTATTCAGCCATTCCTTGAGGAAGGTGAAGCAGCGCGGATCCGACAGCGCGAAGAAGTACTGTTCCGACGGCTTGAGCACAGGCGTGGAGCCGGTGAACACCGAGAACGGGTTGACCAGTTCGGTAGGCTGGTAGGCGGCGCCGCAGACTTCGCAGTTGTCGCCGTACTGGTCCTTGGCGCCGCACTTCGGGCACTCGCCCTTGATGTTGCGGTCGGCCAGGAACATGCCCTTGACCGGGTCGAAGAAGCGGTCGACGGTCCTGGTGACGATCAGGCCGGCGTCGCGCAGCTTGCGGTAGATGCCCTGCGACAGTTCGACGTTTTCCGGCGAGTCGGTGGAGTACCAGTTGTCGAAGGCGATGTGGAAGCCGTCCAGGTACTGCTGGCGGCCCGCCGCGATCTTGGCGACGAATTCCTGCGGCGTGAGGCCTTCCTTTTCGGCCGCGATCATGATCGGCGTGCCGTGGGTGTCGTCGGCGCAGACGAAATGGACCTCGCGCTTGTTGCCGCCGTCGTCCTGCATTCGCTGGAAGCGTACCCAGATATCGGCCTGGATGTATTCCATCATGTGGCCGATGTGGAAGGCTGCGTTGGCGTAGGGCAGGGCAGTGGTGACGAACAGCTTGCGTGTCATGGTCGAAGTGCGCTAGTGAGTAGATGAAGAGATGCATTTTAACAGCGGAAGACCATCATGAGCAGAGGGGAATCCCGGACTTTGCCGTTTTTGCAAGGTCGGATAGTGTGTTTTTGCGCTAAACTTGGCGGATCACCAACGGAGATTCACATGAGCATCACAGCAGAAGACGTCAAGGCCAGCCTTTCCTCCCTCATCGATACCAATACCGAGAAAGACTTCGTCTCGTCCAAATCCATCAAGAATATCAAGGTCGAAGGCGGCGATATTTCGCTCGACGTCGAACTGGGCTACCCGGCCAAAAGCCAGGTCGAAGCCATCCGCTCCGCCGTCACCGGCGCCGTGCAGTCGATTCCGGGCGCGGGCAAGGTCAGCGCCAATGTATATAGCAAGATCATTTCGCACACAGTTCAGCGCGGCCTGAAGCTGATGCCGAACGTGAAGAACATCATCGCCGTGGCCTCGGGCAAGGGCGGCGTCGGCAAGTCGACCACCGCGGTCAACCTGGCGCTGGCGCTGGCGGCCGAAGGCGCCAGCGTCGGCATCCTGGATGCCGACATCTATGGTCCTTCGCAGCCGATGATGCTGGGCGTGAGCGGCCGTCCGCTGTCGAAGGACGGCAAGACCATGGAGCCGCTGGAGAGCCACGGCCTGCAGGTGTCGTCGATCGGTTTCATGATCGATCCGGACGAGCCGATGGTGTGGCGCGGCCCGATGGTGACGCAGGCGCTGCAGCAGCTGCTGGAGCAGACCAACTGGCGCGACCTCGATTACCTGATCGTCGACATGCCGCCGGGTACCGGCGACATCCAGCTGACGCTGTCGCAGAAGGTGCCCGTCACCGGCGCCGTCATCGTCACGACACCGCAGGACATCGCGCTGCTGGACGCGCGCAAGGGCCTGAAGATGTTCGAGAAGGTGGGCATCCCGATCCTGGGCGTGGTGGAGAACATGAGCACCCACATCTGCTCGAACTGCGGCCACACCGAGGCGATTTTTGGCCACGGCGGCGGCCAGAAGATGTGCGCCGACTTCGGCGTCGACTTCCTCGGCGCGCTGCCGCTGACGATGGCGATCCGCGAGCAGACCGATTCGGGCAAGCCGACCGTGGTGTCCGAGCCGGACGGCCCGATCGCCCAGGTCTACAAGGAAATCGCACGCAAGGTGGCGGTCAAGGTGGCCGAGAAGGCCAAGGACATGACCAGCAAGTTCCCCAATATCGTCATCAAGAACGACTAGGGCTGCGCGGGCGGCGCCGCTCCGGCGAGCGCCGCGTTCATGCGCTGCCAGTGCGAGCCTTTCCAGAACACGCCGCGACACACGTCGCAGGTGGAGAACTCGGCGTGGTGCAGTTTTACGCTGGGCGGCAGCTGGTCGATGACCGCTTCCTTGGGAATGTCGCGCAGCGGCGCATTACATTTGAGGCATAAGGTGAAGGGCTTGACGCTGCCGGTCAGGTCCAGCCTTTTGACGATCTCGCGGAACTGGTCGGGCGACTTCAGCGCGTGCACGTAGCAGCCATGGGTGACGCCGCGGCGCTTGAGCAGTTCGCGGTCGCGCGTCAGTACGATACGGTTCTCGGCGATCGACACCTCCACGATCGCTTCATCCTGGTAGTTGTTGTCGTACAGCGTGTCGAAGCCGGCCATGCGCAGGAAGCGTGCGAGCCCGCCCAGGTGGGCGTCGGCGACGAAGCGCAGTTCGCGCAGCGTGTGGTCGCGTACGCGCAGCAGTTCGCTGACGTCGAGCGACTCGAACTTTGGATAGACCGCGACGCGGTCGCCGTCTTCGAGCAAGCGGTCGAAGCCGGCCGATTCTCCATTTACCAGGATCAGTTCCACCTCCGTATGCGGCACGCCGATGGCCTCGATCATGTGCTTGGTCGTGGCGGCGCGCGCGCAGGGCGTGGAAAACTCGCGCCGGCGGCGGTCGGGCGCGATGAAGTCGTTGAGCTCTTCGTAGAAGCGGAAGGTGGCGGTGACCATTCCGCTATCGTACTACCAGCCGATCCGGGCCGCGCGTCCTGCGCCGACCCTGTAAAATAGACGCTTTTATATCCAAGCTTATCTCGCCATGACCGTCGTCCGCACCCGTTTCGCACCAAGTCCAACCGGCTACCTCCACCTCGGTGGCGCGCGCACCGCCCTGTATTCGTGGGCCTACGCGCGCCACTTTGGCGGCACCTTCATCCTGCGCATCGAAGACACCGACCTCGATCGCTCGACCCCGGAAGCAGTGCAGGCCATCCTCGACGGCATGAAGTGGCTGGGCCTGGACCACGACGAAGGCCCGTTCTACCAGATGAAGCGCATGGACCGCTACCGCGAAGTAGTGGCGCAGATGCTGGAAGCCGGCACCGCCTACCTGTGCTACTCGTCGCCGGAAGAAGTCGAGGCGATGCGCGAACGCATGCGCGCCAACGGTGAGAAACCGCGCTACGACGGCACCTGGCGCCCCGAGGCAGGCAAGACCCTGCCGCCAGTGCCAGGCGACCGCAAGCCGGTGGTCCGTTTCAAGAATCCGCTCGACGGCGACGTGACCTGGGACGACGTGGTCAAGGGCACCATCACCATCTCGAACCGCGAACTGGACGACTTGGTCATCGCGCGCCCGGACGGCACGCCGACCTACAACTTCTGCGTCGCGGTCGACGACTGGGACATGCAGATCACCCACGTGCTGCGCGGCGACGACCACGTTAACAACACCCCGCGCCAGATCAACATCCTGCGCGCGATCGGCGCACCGCTGCCGCTGTACGGCCACCTGCCGATGATCCTCGGCGCCGACGGCGAGAAGCTGTCCAAGCGCCACGGCGCGGTCAGCGTGATGGACTATCCGGCCAAGGGCTACCTGCCGGAAGCGATGCTGAACTACCTGGCGCGCCTGGGCTGGAGCCACGGCGACGACGAAGTGTTTTCGATGGAGCAGTTCTGCGCGTGGTTCAACCTCGACCACCTTACCCGTTCGGCCGCGCAGTTCAACAACGAGAAGCTGGCATGGCTGAACAACCACTACATCAAGCAGGCGGACAATGAACGCCTGGCCGCGCTGGCGCGTCCGCTGATGGAAGAGCAGGGGGCCGTGTTCGAAGGCAATCCGCCAGTGGCGGCAGTGTTCGGCCTGATGAAGGAGCGCGTCAACACGGTCAACGAACTGGCCGAAGCGGCGATGCTGTTCTACCGCGAACCGCAGCCGGATGCCGCGCTGATGACCCAGCACCTGACCGACGCCGTCAAGCCGGCGCTGGCGCAGTTGGCCGAGCGCATCGCAACGGTGGAGTGGACCAAGGAAGCGATCGCCGCGATGATCAAGGAAGTGCTCGCCGCAGACGGATTGAAGATGCCGCAGATTGCGATGCCGCTGCGCCTCATCATCACCGGCCAGCTGCAGACGCCTGCCATCGATGCGGTGCTTGCCATCGTCGGACGCGAAACCGTGCTCGCGCGCGTGAACAACTATCTTTGATATTTTTGCTTTTCGCTATTTGCATATTGCATGACGGTACGCTATAATTTTGCTTCTTCACCGGTACGGGGGTATAGCTCAGCTGGGAGAGCGCTTGCATGGCATGCAAGAGGTCAGCGGTTCGATCCCGCTTACCTCCACCAACGTTGAAGAGAGAAGTAACCGTTGCAGTTCAAGGTCCCCATCGTCTAGAGGCCTAGGACATCACCCTTTCACGGTGAGTACGGGGGTTCGAATCCCCCTGGGGACGCCAGGATTCGAGTAGGATGCAGTAGGAGTTTGGTACCGCTAAACACCCTGACTAGTCAGGGTTTTTTATTGGTGCGGTACCAGAAGGCCGGGTGATCGAAGATCATCCAGGACAGGTTTCTGTCCCCATCGTCTAGAGGCCTAGGACATCACCCTTTCACGGTGAGTACGGGGGTTCGAATCCCCCTGGGGACGCCAGTTTATTCAAAGCCGCCTGCGGGCGGCTTTTGAATTTAAGTAGTAAAGAGGCGCTGTAAGGCCTCGATCGCATCACTTTGCTTCTTCACCAGTACGGGGGTATAGCTCAGCTGGGAGAGCGCTTGCATGGCATGCAAGAGGTCAGCGGTTCGATCCCGCTTACCTCCACCAATGTTGAAGAGAGCAGTGAGCAGTGCAGTTCAAGGTCCCCATCGTCTAGAGGCCTAGGACATCACCCTTTCACGGTGAGTACGGGGGTTCGAATCCCCCTGGGGACGCCAGTCATGCAAAAAGCCGCCTTGAGCGGCTTTTTGCTTTTTTGGCCATGACGCGGCCCGCGCAGGGCTGTACTCACCATCCGTTGCGGTATCCAGGGGTTCCAATACCGAACGGCATCCCCGGCATCTGCCCAAAACGCTGCATCAACTGCTGCGGATAAGCCGACGCCAGCGACGCATATGCCGCCATCGCCGGATCCATTCCAAACAACTCCAGCGATCCGCCGCGCCTCGCGCTACCGATACCGCCGAAATTGCCGATGCCGCCAATCTGCCCCATCAACTGCTGCGGCATGATCGCTTGCCCCTGGCCCGGCTGGACCGCCTGCGGCTGCAAGCCCACTGCGATCAGCGCATCCGGCAGGCCCACCCCGGTCTGGAACTGGTCGCCAAGGCTGACGCGGCGCGCGCTCATCTTCAGCAGTTGGAACAGGTGCTCGACCCGTTCGGCACTGCGCATGCGGAACGCGCCCTGGAAGTCGGAATGGTGCGCCAGCACCAGCGCGGCCAGCCCGGTGATATGCGGCGCTGCCATCGAGGTGCCGTCCCAGGCTGCGTAATTATTCGGCGGCACCGTCGACGCGATGGCGACGCCCGGCCCGCACACCGCGACCTGCGGGCCGAAGCAGCTGAACTTGGCAGGGAAGTAGCCGTTCGCATCCACGCCCTGGGTCAGGGTCTCGGCGTGGTAGCTGTCCGGCGGGAATTCATCCAGCTTGCCGATCGCGGCCACTGCCAGCACGTTGGGCGAGGAAGCGGGATACTGCACCGGTCCGCCGGAGTTGCCGGCCGCGACAATGCAGGCGATGCCGGCCCGCTTGGCGCGCACGATCTGCTGTTCCAGCGCCTCCGATGGTTCGGCGCCGCCGAGGCTCAGGTTGACGACGTCGATCTGGTGTTCGATGCAGTATTCCAGCGCGTCGATCAGCTGGCTGACCTGGCCGCCCGGGAACAGCTTGCAGGCGTGGATTTCGGCGTCGGGCGCGAAGCCGCGCATGCCGTGCGCAAGGTCGGCCGCGCCGATCACGCCCGAGCAGTGCGAACCATGCCCCATCGTGTCGTCGCTCCAGGTGTTCGGGTTGGTGCGCTTGTTGATGATGTCGAATCCGGCCCGGATGCGCGACAGTCCTTCGTGCGACGTGGCAGCGCCCGAATCGATGACCGCAATGCGGATACCCTGGCCGCGGTAATTGGCCGGCAGCTGGTCGAGCCGCATCGCCTTCTGGCCCCAGCCGAACAGCTTGGTGTGCGGGAAGCCGGCCAGCGACGGCCACTCGGACAGCATGCGCATCACGACCACATTGGGTTCGTCGATGCTGATGTCGGGATCGCGCTGGTAGAAGCTCCAGAAATCGGCCTTCGGCTTGACGTACAGCCCGCGGATCGACGACGGCGTTTCGCCGTACAGCGTGAGCGTGGCTTGGCCGCCGACATCGGTGACGCCGCTGGCCGGCAACATGCTGCCGAACAGCGACACCTCGGCGTCGGCAAGGGGCGTGCCGTCCTTGCTGACCACGATCACGCTGGCCACCAGCGCCGGCCCCGCGGTCGGCAGTATGTTGCTGACCATGACAGGCTGGCGGAAGGCCGGCTCCATCAGGTTCAGGTACTGGTCGCGCTCGACCAGCAGCTGGCCCTGGCCCTGCTGCATCAGCACGCCCGCCTTCTGGTCGGTCATGCGCGCCACCAGCACGCCTTGGCCGCCGCCGGCGCCAGCCGCAAATGCGCCGACTACATTCCTGGCGCCGACCGTATCGACGATATCGATGTCGTCGCTGGCGCGCAGCGCCTGTTCGACGGCGGACATCGACAGCGGCGCCAGTCCCATCGCCTGCAGGCCTTCGGGGTGGCGCGGCGCAATCAGGAATTGCTTCTTGCGCTCGTGGATGGGACGGCCTGCCGGGCCTGGCTGCGATTGCGGCGCCGCGTCGTCCGGCGCCGGGTTGATGTCATGCGGACTACCTTGTCCGCCATCGGGATTCTTTGGCATTTCTGTTCCTTTCCGATCGTTTACAGCGACCCGCGCTAATCGAACAGCGACAGCGGCTGGTCCCGTTCGATCATCAGTTCGTCTGAATGGCTGAAGCGGCGCTCGAATTCCAGCGCCTTGTAGGCGGCAATCTCGATCACCGCGGTGTGCACCTGGCCTGCCGGCCCGATGGTGTCGACCAGTGCGATGTCGGGATCGCCTCGAATACTTTCGATAAACGTGGCGAGCGGGGCGGGCTCGCGCTTTGCGCGAATGATGTACCGGCCCTTTGGCGGCGCGGCTTGTTGCACGGGCATGCTTTGTCCTCCTGGTTGCAGCTCCCGCCACTGCGGCGGGATCTGTTGACCTGGCCGGGGCCGGGCTTAGTGCAGCGTCTGCTGCGGCGAGTACTGCGGCATGCCTTGCTGGGCTGCCAGTTGCGCCTGCTGCGCGTAGGCGGCCGCCATCGGGTCAACGCTGAACGGCAGCATCTGGCCCAGCTGTCCCGCGGCGCCGCCAATGGTGTTGCCCAGTTGCGCATTGCCGAACAGGCCGCCGATGGCGCCGCCCAGCGGGCGTCCCACCTGGCCGATCAGGTTGCCGAACCATCCCTGCGGGCCGAGCTGGCCTTGCAGCTGCTGGGCTTGCTGCTGCTGTTGTTGGGCGATCAGCTGCGCCAGCTGCTGCTGGTATTGCTGGTGAAGCTGCTGGACCTGTTGCTGCAGCTGTTGTTGCAGCTGCTGGATCTGCTGGATGCCGCCCATGCCCTGGGGCTCGGCGCCGAACGGCAGCAGCTTGCCAAGCTGTCCCGCGACGCCGCCGATGGTCGAGCCCACGCCGGCGTTACCGAGCCAGCCGCCGATCGTGCTGCCAAGTGGCTGGCCGACCTGGCCAATCATGTTGCCAAGCCAGCCTTGCGGCGCCAGTTGTTGCTGCTGCGCCTGCTGGATCTGCTGTGCGTAGGCGGCGGCCACAGGATCGGCGCCGAAGGGCAGCAATCTGCCGAGCTGGCCCGCAGCGCCGCCAATGGTGCTGCCGACGCCCTGGTTGCCGAACAGCCCGCCGATGGCGCCGCCCAGCGGTTGCCCGACTTGTCCGAGCAGGTTGCCGAACCAGCCCTGTGGGGCCAGTTGCTGCTGCTGCGCCTGCTGCATCTGCTGTGCGTAAGCCGCGCTGATGGGATCGGCGCCGAAAGGCAGCAGCCTGCCGAGCTGGCCAGCCACGTTGCCGATGGTCGAACCGGCTTGGGGATTGCCGAACATTCCGCCGATGGCGCCGCCCAGCGGTTGCCCGACCTGGCCGATCAGGTTGCCGAACCAGCCCTGCGGCGCCAGTTGTCCGGACTGCTGCTGCTGCAACTGCTGCATCAGTTGCTGTTGCTGTGCCTGCTGCGCGTAGGCGGCAGTCACCGGATCCACGCCGAACGGCAGCAGCGAGCCGCCGATGCCGCCCGCGAATTGCCCGATCTGGTTGCCGAGCCCCGAGCTACCGAACAGTCCGCCGATGCCGCGGCCAATCGCCCCGCCCAGCGGAGCGCCAAGAAGTCCGCCGAAGAAGCCCTGCGGCGCCAACTGCCCACCCATACCAAAAGCTGCGTTTTGAAAATCTTGCATGACCTACTCCCTTATTGGAGGCGAGCAGTCGCCGATGTCCCCCCGCGTGTCCGATCGTGTTTCTCGATTCTTGCCGGATGACGGTTTCCCTACGGGCGCAAAGACAGCCGCTGCACCGCGTATAGCACTCCGTCAAGCCGGTAAGGAGCGGCTGGCGGTGCGCGCGAGGTCCAGAGCGAGCGCAGATGCGCATCCATGAATGCAAGCCTGGCTTGCAGAAGGAAGGGCGCCCACGCTGGTAGAAGATTGGATAGGCTGACAACGGCGAAAGTTCGAAAATCTTTGCAGTCATTCTCTGTTATTTCGCGATTCGTTTCCTGGCGCGCATGCGCAACGTCGTTTCCGCGTGCCTGCGCAAGAAACGCGTTAGAATGGCTGCCTTCGAATCGCTGGCCGAGGCCGGCGAGCTTGCAACACCTCGCCCCATCCGCCATCGGCACGGCCCAGTTCATCACACATGTCCCTCGATAAAAGCCAAGCAACAACCCTGGCCATTTTCTGCAAGGTCGTCGACAACTACGGCGACATCGGCATCTGCTGGCGCTTGGCGAAGCAGCTGCAGCGCGAGCATGGCGTGGCCGTCACGCTGTGGGTCGACGACCTGCATACATTCAGGCGCATTTGTCCGGGCGTCGCGCCGGAGGCCGCGCTGCAGGAGCTCGAAGGCGTGGCGGTGCGCCACTGGGCCACGCAGGATGGCGAATTTGCGCCGGCCGACATTGCCGATATCGTCATCGAATTCTTCGGCTGCGATATCCCGCCCGGCTACATCGCCGCGATGGCGCAATGCAGTCCGCGGCCGGTGTGGCTCAACCTCGAAGGCCTGACGGCGGAAGAATGGGTGGAAGGCTGCCATACCTTGCCGTCATCGCATCCGCGCCTGCCGCTGACCAAGCATTTCTTCTTCCCCGGCTTTACCGCCAAGACCGGCGGGCTGCTGCGCGAAGGGCTGCTGGAGCAGCGCCACCGCGAGTTCTCAGCCGACCCGGCGGCCAGCGAGGACTTCCTGTCGCGCCTTGGCCTGACGGAGGAGGAGCGGGGCATGTTGAAGGTGTCGCTGTTCTGCTATCCGCACGCGCCGGTGGCCGAATTGCTGGAAGCGTGGCAGCATGGCGAGGCAAAGCTGGCCTGCCTGGTGCCGGAAGGCGTCGCATCCGAGGCTGTGGCCGCATTCCTGGGCGCGGACGCCAGGCCGGGCGCGGTGGCCACGCGCGGTGCGCTGACGGTGCGGGTGCTGCCCTTCGTGCCGCAGCCGGACTACGACAAGCTGCTGTGGGCATGCGACCTGAACTTTGTGCGCGGCGAGGATTCCTGGGTGCGCGCGCAATGGGCCGGCAAGCCCTTCGTCTGGCATATCTATCACCAGGACGAAAACCTGCATCACAAGAAACTGCGCGCCTTCCTTCAGCGTTATTCGCCAGGCATCCCGAGCCTGAACGAATTCTCGCTTGAATGGAATGGGGCGCTCGGCAACGCGGAACAGCAGGCCAATTGGCCCGCGTTGTGGCTGGCGCTGCGGTCAGACATGCAAGTCATTGCGCAAAGGTCTGAACAATGGCACCAGCAAATGTTGGAAAACGGCGATCTCGCAGGCAATTTGCTGCAGTTTGCCGCTTCGCTTGAGCAAGCCGCGCGCGAAACTCAGGTATAATGCCCGGTTAATTTATCAGGTATTCCTAATTCGATCAGACGTGAGCTGACGGCGCTTTTGCCATGATGCGACACTGATTTTAATGCAACCTACTTTTTACGTATCCTCAATATGAAATTTGCAAAAGAAATTCGCGTTGGCAACATCATCATGGTTGACGCAAAGCCTATGATCGTCCTGCGTTCGGACGTCAACGGTTCCAGCCGCACCGGTTTCACCTACAAGTGGAAGATGAAGAACCTGCTGACCAACAGCCCGCTGGAAAACGTGTTCCGCGGCGACGACAAGTTCGACGTCGTCGTGCTGGACAAGAAGCCAGTGACCTACTCGTACTTCGCCGACCCGCTGTACGTCTTCATGGACGAAGAGTACAACCAGTACGAAATCGAAGAAGAGAACCTGGGCGACGCCCTGGCCTACCTGAAGGACGGCATGGAATGCGAAGCTGTCTTCTACGACGGCAAGGCAATCTCGGTTGAACTGCCGACCACCATCGCACGCCAGGTTGTTTACTCGGAGCCTGCGGTCAAGGGCAACACTTCGGGCAACGTCCTGAAGGAAGCCAAGATCGAAAACGCGATCGAAGCCCACCGCCACATCGTCCAGGTGCCACTGTTCGTGAGCCAGGACGACGTGATCGAGATCGACACCCGTACCAACGAGTACAAGCGCGTAGTCCGCAACTAAGCTGCCGCACTCAAAATGAAGCACGCCAGGTTCGCCGGCGTGCTTTTTTTTCGCCTGCTGTAGTTACCTTCGGCTTTTTAAGTTTGGTGAAGACCGGACCCCAGAGCGGGTGTCCGTGTTCGCCGGGCGCCAGGTCGAACGCCGGGTCTAGCTTGAGCGCGGTTTCGAACTGCTTGCGGCACAAGGTCTTGCGCGAGGTGACGCAGTAGCTGAAGGCCTGGTACTTCAACGCTTCGAGCTGGCGCTGCTTGTTGCCGCCGGCCGCGATGTCGCTTGCGCCCAGGCGCTTGATGGCGCCGTTGAAGTCGCCCTTGTTATACAGCTTGATGCCTTCGTCCAGCGCGACCTGGTCGGGCGCGGGGACTGCGGGCTGGACGGGAACGGGTGGCGTGGCGCTTGGTGTGCCTGCGCAGCCGGCGAGGAAGGCCGCGGATGCGGCGATGGTCAGGATGGAAAGTGCTCTCATCCAGCGATTTTAATGGGTTTGCTTCGAACCGGCCGCAAAATCATGGGTAATCGTGCCGGAGGCGCCCGGCCTGACCGTGATGCGGCTGACGTGGTCGGGGAAGCCAGGATTCGATACGCGGACCTCGTGCCTGCCCGCTGTGAGCGACAGCTTCTTCATCGGCGGGCTGACGCCGCGCTCCTTGCCATCCACGTAGACCGTGCCCCAAGGTTTGATGCGCACGTTGTAGCTCGAAAGAACGGGCTTTGCTTCCACCGGGCGTGGCTCGGGCAGGGCGGGCTTCGACAGTTCGGCCATGCGCTTGCGCGCGTGCGCCGCGAAGCGGCCGTCCGGGTGCGCCGACAGGAAGGCGGCGACAGCGTCGGTGCTGGTGACGGAGGCGTCCTTGATCTTGTCCCAGGCTTGCGCTTCGAGATCGGGCGGCGGCGGCTGTTGTTCCGCCTGGGCTGTCATTGGTGCGGGCGCGGGCAATTCGGCCTGTTCGACCGCAGCGGCTGCGGGCTTCACCTGGTTGGCGGCGACGGCCATCACAGGATCGCCCCCACCGACCGCATACATGAAAAGGCCCGCCAGCAGCACGCCCCCGCCCAGCATGCCCCACATCCAGCGTGGCGCGGGTGCGCGTTTGCCGTCGTGCGTCGCGGTGGCGGCAGGCGCCGGCGTGCCGGCCTTGAGTGCCTGCTGCGCGCGTTCCACCGTCGCGATGCGCTGGGTGGCGCCGGCCGGGCGCGGGCGCGGCGCGCCCGCATCGACGATGCCAAGCAGGGCGCGAAAGCTGTCGATGGTTTGCGGGCGCTCCTGCGCCGGCACCGCCAGCGCGGTGTCGAGGGCGAACAGGAAGTCCTCGCTGTAATCCTCCAGCCCACGGCTGGCCAGCGGAGCCATCGGGTCCCTGATCATGCGCGCGATCGAGGTCGGTGGCGCTTCCTTGAAGATGGCGAAGTACATCACCGCGGCCAGCGCGTAGATATCGGTGTACGGGCCTTGCGGCAGCGAGGCGTCGCCCGCGTATTGTTCGACCGGCGCGTAGCCGGGTTTCAGGATCACGGTCAGGCCGCGCGTCATGTCGCCGATCACCTGGCGCGCGGAGCCGAAATCGAGCAGCACGGCGTCGCCGTTGTCCTGCACGATGATATTGTCCGGCGAAACGTCGCGGTGCAGCAGCTGCATCGTGTACAGCATATCGAGCGCGCCCAGGATCTGCCTGAGCACCTTCAGGCACCATTCCTCGGTCACCAGTCCGGGGCTGTTGGCGACGATGTCCTTGATGGTGCGGCCTTCGTAGTACTGCATCGCCGTGTAGGCGGTCTGGTTCTGCTCCCAGAAGCGGTACACCTTGACCAGCGAAGGGTGGTCGAACTGCGCCAGGAAACGCGCTTCGTTGATGAAGCTCTTGAGGCCGAGCTCGAAGGTCTCCTGGTGGCGCTCGGCGCGCACCGTCACGCTGTCGTCCGGCGCGCGCGAAGCCAGCGGGCCCGGTATGTACTCCTTGATCGCCACGCTGCGCTGGAGCGAATGGTCGAACGCCACGTAGACGATGCCGAAGCCGCCTTCGCCGAGCACGCCGGTGATCTCGAAGTCGGCCAGCCGGGTGCCGATGGGCAGGCAGTTTTCCGAGCCCGCGAAGCGCACGCCAGCCGTCATGCCGGCGCCCCGCGCACCATTACCGCATACGCCGAATAGTTGTCGCGCACCTTGCGCGTGGCGCCGGCATTGGACTGCGCCACGCGGCTCAGCGCCGCCAGCCAGTCCTCGGGCGACAGCGCGGCCTGCAGCGTGCGTTCCATGTCGTCGTCGTGCACCCATTCCCACAGGCCGTCGCTGCAAAGCAGGAAGGCGTCGCCCGGACTGACCGTGGTTTCCTCGCTGACCGCGGCGCTGGTGTCGCCGCCGGCGCCGAGCGCCGCGTACAGCACGTTGCGTTGCGGATGGGTGCGCAACTGGCCGGTGCTGGCGTAGCCGGCGTCGATCAGCTGCTGGGTGAGGCTGTGGTCTTTGCTGACGGAGTGCAGGCGCCCGCCGCGGAACAGGTAGACCCGGGTGTCGCCGAGGTGCGCCCACACTGCCTGGCCGGCCTGCTGGTCGACCAGCAGCGCGGCGATGGTGGTGCTCATGTCTTCGCGTCCGGGTGCGGCCTGCTTGTCGCTGACGATGCGCTCGCCCGCCTGTTCGACCATGGCGCGCAGCGCGGCGGCGCCGAAGGCCGGGTTGCCGGCAAAGCTACCGAGCACCGATTCGACCGCGAGGCGCGAGGCGACTTCGCCGCCCACATGGCCGCCGGCGCCGTCGGCCACCACGAAGCAGGCGATGCCTTCTTTGCCGGCGTCGCCGATGGCGTCCTGGTTAGTTTCGCGCATGCCCTGCGCACAGAGGCTGGACGACACCAGGCTCACGATGGCGGTGGCCAGTTCAGACATGGGCGGCATCCTTGTCGAAGCGGTCCACCTCATGTTCGTAGGCGGCCAGGAAGGCGGCGCCGAACGCGCCCTTGAATTCATCGCGGGCCTCGGTGGCCAGCGCGCCATACTGGCGCACGTATTCACGCCACAGCGCCGCGGGCCGGCGCGACGGGATCAGCGTATCGAGCACGCCGGGCGCGCCCAGCGCCGCTTCCAGGTGCGAGGGGGCGAGGCGCTGCATCACGCCGTCCATGCTGGCGCGGCAGCCGGCGACCACGCCAAGCTGGTGGCCGTGCAGCGCGCGGCTGGCGTCCTCGATCGCTTCCATCGGCTCCATAAAGCCGGGCATTTTCTTGCGCAGCATCTGGGTCAGCACAGTCGGGCTGTCGGGGAAAAACTTGAGCGGATTGTTGTTGCGGACCACCACCATGGTGACGTCGGCCTTCACTTCCTGCTTGACCAGCGAGCGCAGCGCCAGCTGGTCGATCGCGCCCTGCAGCGAGTTCGCCAGCAGCTTGCCGACCAGCTCCATCAGCTCGGGCGTCAGGCCGGAGGCGAGCGCGTCCGTGGGAATCCCGGCGCCGCGCAGGAACGCCTGGGTCAGCGCATCGGTCGCGTCCGCGCTGTCAGGTGAGATATCCGCAAGCTTGCTCATTTGACTAGTCAATTGGGTTGAAAAGTTTATCTGAGGCAATAATGCCAGATTTGGCTGCCGTGTGCATCAGTCAAACGCACTCCGCTGTGCGGTACGGGACAGAAAGCGACAGAAAGTTCACCCGAAGAGAAGGAGGAGTGGCAGGCGCACCTCCGGTACGGGCGATCAGGCAGCGATAAAGCGCATCTTGAAGCTGCGGCCCTTGAAGTTGCCGAAGTCCGGGCCCAGCTTGTTGCCGGCGTTGAGGCGCTTGAAGGCCGCTTCCGCCACATGGCGGTCGAGCGCCACGTAGGTCTGGAACTCGGTAACGTTGATCTTGCCTACCTGTTCCTTCGTCAGTTGCGCGTCGCCGGTCAGCGCGCCCAGCACGTCGCCGGGGCGCAGCTTGTCCTTCTTGCCGCCGTGGATGCACAGCGTGACCATGGGCGCCGGCGCCGCTTCCTCGCCCTCGGTGTCATCCAGTTCGGACAAAGCGTGCCACGCCACCGGCGCGCCCTGGTATTCCTCGATCAGGCGCACCCACTTCTTCTCGTTCGGCGCGCACAGCGACAGCGCCAGGCCCGACTCGCCGGCGCGGCCGGTGCGGCCCACGCGGTGGATGTGGACTTCGGTGTCCTTCGAGACGTCGACGTTGATCACCGCGCCCAGGTTGGCGATGTCGAGGCCGCGCGCGGCGACGTCGGTTGCCACCAGCACCGAGCAGCTGCGGTTGGCGAACAGCACCAGGATCTCGTCGCGCTCGCGCTGTTCCAGGTCGCCGTACAGTGCCAGCGCGGAGAAGCCCTGCGACTGCAGTTCCTCGGCCAGTTCGCGGCAATGCACCTTGGTATTGCAGAAGGCGAGGGTGGACACCGGCTTGAAATGCTTCAGCAGGCGGCCGACGGCCTGGTCGCGCTCGTCGAAGCCCACTTCATAGAAGCGCTGCTCGATCTGGTCGCCGGTGTGCTGCGCCTCGACGATCACTTCCACCGGGTCGACCAGGAAAGGCTCGGTGGCGCGGCGGATGTCGTCCGGGTAGGTGGCCGAGAACAGCAGGGTCTGGCGGCGCTGCGGGCAGGCGCTCACGATGCCCGCGATCTCGTCGTAGAAGCCCATGTCGGTCATGCGGTCCGCTTCGTCCAGCACCAGGGTCTGCACGTGCGACAGGTTGATGGTGCCGCGTCCGAGGTGGTCGCGGATGCGGCCCGGGGTGCCGACCACGATGTGGGCGCCGTGTTCGAGCGACGCGATCTGCGGGCGCATGGCGGTGCCGCCGGTGAGGGTCAGCACCTTGATATTGCCTTCGCCGCGCGCGAGGCGGCGCAATTCGTTCGCCACCTGGTCGGCCAGTTCGCGGGTAGGGCACAGCACCAGGCCCTGCACCGCGAACCACGCCGGGTTCAGCTTGTGCAGGATGCCGATGCCGAAGGCCGCCGTCTTGCCGCTGCCGGTCTTCGCCTGCGCGATCAGGTCGCGGCCCTCGAGCACCGGCGGCAGGCTCTGGGCCTGGATGGTGGTCATCTCGTGGTAGCCGAGCGTGTCGAGGTTGGACAGCAGGGCTTGCGACAGGGGCAGGGTGGAGAAGGCGTTAGTAGTCATGGTGGCGGGGCCGGGCAAAAGGAGAACGGGCCTAGTCTATCAGGCGACCGGGCCGGGAGGTGCTGCGCGCGCGGCGGGCAGGCCGCGCATGGTGGAATCAGGCCTGGGCCCAGATGGGCAGGCCGGTCAGGTCGAGGTTCTCGTCGCGGCGCCAGACCGGCAGGCCGGTGGCGTCGGTTTCGTCCAGCAGTTCGAGCTGTTCTTGCTTGAGGGAGGTTTTGCGCGGGCGGCGCGTGGTGGCGCGCGGCACTTCAATCGTGGACGGCGCCAGCGGGACGGCTGCCTCGAAACCCGGCAGGTCAAACGTCGCGTTATCTTTTTTGTCTCTCATGTCGACCTCTTTACACCAAGCGCGGTTGACCGGCTGCGCTGGTGCGGAACGGCTTAAGGCAGCCATTCCCATTCTTAAAAACAAAAGCCCGGCTGATGAAAGTCGGGCTCCGTAGTGATATTGGTTGCGGGGACAGGATTTGAACCTGTGACCTTCGGGTTATGAGCCCGACGAGCTGC
>NZ_QYUP01000013.1 GCF_003590855.1 Massilia cavernae | reverse complement strand
CCGCGATGCAGCAGCCGGAAGCGTATGTCGGCAACATCGCAGAGCAGTTCGACGGCGACCAGCTGAACAACGACAGCACGCGCGGCTTCCTGCAGAACTTCGTCGATGAGTTCGCCGCGTGGGTCGAACGCCACGCGGACTGAGGGCGGCCATGATCAAGATCCGTGAAATCGACCACGTGGTGCTGCGCGTGGTGAACCTGGACGCCATGATCCGCTTCTACTGCGAGGTCCTCGGCTGCACGATCGAACGCCGCCAGGACGAGATCGGGCTGGTGCAACTGCGCGCCGGCAGTGCGTTGGTCGACCTGGTGCCGGTCGATGGCAAGTTGGGCCGCGAAGGCGGCGCCGCACCGGGCCCGGAAGGGCGCAACGTAGACCACGTATGCTTCCGGGTCGAACCCTTCGACGAAGGCGCGATCCGCGCCCAACTGGCCGCCTACGGTGTTGGCGCCGGCCCGGTCGAATCGCGCTACGGCGCCGAGGGCGAAGGGCCGTCGATCTACCTGAAGGACCCCGAGGGCAACGCCCTCGAACTGAAGGGACCGGCCTGGTCGTGACGATGGCGCCCAGGGACGACGGCAGCAGCGAGGCGCTGCACTTCTCAACGCAGGCCGGGTGGGCGCAGTGGCTCGCCCGGAACCACGACGGTTCGGATGGCGTGTGGGTGCGCCACGCCAAGAAGGGCGCGCCTGAACCATCGGTCACGCACATCTTTGTGATTTGCCGAAGAATATCAAGTGGCTTGCGCTTCACATCTACGACGACAACACTGTCGAAACTGCGAGCGTAGCCCGGGCGAGCTTCAGACTGCGCGCGGGCGTAAGATTATCGCCGATTTTGAATCAAGAAATGCGGAGTGATTCGCTCAGGGAAGTAGTTGTGAAGAACAGCAAAGCAGCGGGTCAGCAAACATCACTCCCCCTCATCTTCGGCCTTCTTCAACCGCTCCGCGTCCAGCTCCTGCTTCATTTTCCCGACATCATCCATGAACTCGTCCACGCCATGATCCCGGCTTACCCGCACATCCGGTGGCAGCACCAGCGGCATGTATAGCTGATCCGCCACCTTCCCGCTGCGCTGGAAATTCGCGATCAGCACGAGTCCCGATCCCAGCACCGCCAGCACCGCGCAGCTGATCATGAAATGCCGCCGCTGGTATGGCTTCACTGTGCGCAGGTGGAAGTAGATCGTCCCCGCCAGCACCGCGATAAAAACATGCGACCCATAAAGCGACAGCCATTCCATCGAATAGGCATACGCGATAATGCTCGACACGACCTTGTACAGCGTAATGGCCGCCAGCCCGCAGCCAAGCACGAACAAATGCCGCCCCAGCCGCGCGTGCCTGCCGAACAGCCGGTTCGCAAACGCCCACATGCCGCCCCAAACCAGTCCGCCCGCTACCGCATAGGCAAGCGCCTGCAGGTAGCGGCTTGGCTGGAACGACTGCGTGTCGTTAATCCAGACAGTGAACAGCGCGGCGAGCCCGATCAGCAGCATGCCGGCCAGTCCCGGCACAAAGCCTTCCCAGGCATGCATGGTTCGGTCGATCACTTCCGACGGCACCGGGAAATCCGCCCCGCGTAAGCGCAGCGTCGTGTGCCCCATCCGAACGACCGTATCTCCGGTCAGCATAATGCTCGCATGGCGCTTGCCGCGATGGACGATGCCGTTCTTCGTCCCAAGGTCGCGCAGTTCCAGCCGCCCCTCGCTATCGGGTTCGATCACCGCATGCCGCGGCGCCATGTGTGCATCGTCGACGATGAAGTCGTTGTCGTAGCCGCGCCCCAGCCGGATCGGTAGTCCGTTCACCTGGTGCCGGTGCAGCACATCGCCATTGCGCGCGAGGGTTTCGATGAAGTAGGGCGCTTTCATCGCTTTCCGCTCCGCCCCAGCGCCGACAGGAAGGCGCGGGTGGTGCGCATGCCGTTTTCGTAGGACACGCCGGTCACATCGAGCCTGCTTTGCAGGCTGGCGCTGGCGTCGTCGGTGCTCGCGGTCAGCAGGGTGAAGTTGTACAGCCCCTCGAACTTGCGGTAGGCGCGCACGCAGGTCACGGCGCGCAACGGCAGCGTCTTGGTCGTGACGAATTTCTCGGTGCAGCTGGGCGCCGTCAGCCGCGCGTCCTTGGTGCTGCCAAGGTTGTCGGCCTTGAACAAGGTAGTTGCCAGCGCCGCAAACCGCGCCGGGTCAAGGCTGTCCGACCGCACGTACTGGTGGATCATCGACACGTGGCCCGTCTGCTGGGTCTCCGACACGAAGATGGCCGACTCCATCGAGCATGCCATCGTGTCGGCGTTGAAGGTCGCCTCGGCCTTGAAGTTCGAGCGCCCCCAGCAACGCACCTGGCCCGACTCGCGCACCGGCACGTGGTACGGCCCCATGCTTTGCACCGACAAGGGCTCGTCCAGCAGGCGATCGATCATGCCGCGCTGGTGGTTCAGCAGCTGCTGACCGATCAGCGGATTGAAGTCCTTCGGCGCCCGGGTCTGCGCTTCCACTTTCTTCAGCAGTTCCTGCGCGTAGCGCACCGGCACCAGGAAGCTCACCAGCTCCCCGTCGCGCCGCCGCGACACGTTGACGCCGGCCACCATGCCGTCGGCGGTCACGCTTGGCCCGCCGCTCATGCCGGAGTTGATCGGCCCGGTGAACATCAGCTGGTCGTAGAAGCTGCGCGTCACCACGCCGTTGTACGAACCCTCCGAAATCGCAAACCCTAGGTCGAGCGGATTGCCCAAGGAGTACAGGTACTGGCCCTGCGTCAGCTTTGCCAGCTTTTCGGGAATCTCGAAGAACCCGGTGCCGAAGCGGTTGACCCTCACCACCGCCAGGTCGTGCAGTACGTCGACCGCCAGCAGTTCGATCGGGCCGCTCTTGCCGTCGGTGTCGATGTATTCGCCGGTGTAGATGTCCGGGTCGAGCGCCAGCTGCGACACCACGTGGTAATTGGTCAGCACCAGGTTGGATTTGCCGACCAAAAAGCCCGAACCCACGGTGGACTGGCTGCGCCCGCTCTTGAGCAGCATGCGGATCTGCAGCAAATCTGCCTTGGCAGCCGAATACACCTGTTGCGCCGCGGACGACGGCGGCGGCAGCGCGGCGTTGTCGTCGGTTTCGGCTTCGGTGGCGGGCGGGGTGGCGCCGGGAGGCACCGCCGCGGGCGGAATCACGCCGGGCGGTGTTTCAGGACGTGGCAGGGGCTGGTTCCTGGCGGCTTGCGCCAGCTGCGCCTTGGCAGGCGCCTGTTGCTGCGCCGCCGCCAGCGAGGCGGCCATGCACAGCATAAATGCGAGGGAAAACCGGTTCATGCGTTCCTTCCGACATCAAGCGAGTCGCGCTCTCTTGTTGCCAGCTTAACGCATTTCGACGCCGTTTACAGTTGACCGTCCTCGGCAACTGCTTCGACCGGCGTCTGCATCATGTGGCCCAGCTTTTTTTCCTTGGTGTTCAGGTAGCCATTGTTGAAGGCATTGCGGTTCACCAGCAGCGGCACCCGCTCGCTCACCGTCACGCCCAGCTTTTCCATGGCGTCGATCTTGCGCGGGTTGTTGGTCATCAGCTTGAGCGCCTTGATGCCGAACTGGGCCAGCATCGGCTTGCACAGCTCGTAATTGCGTGCGTCGGCGTGGAAACCGAGCTGCAGGTTGGCTTCGACCGTGTCGGCACCGGCTTCCTGCAGGCGGTAGGCGCGGATCTTGTTCACCAGCCCGATGCCGCGGCCTTCCTGGCGCAGGTACAGCAGGATTCCGCGGCCTTCGTCGGCGATCTTCTTCAGCGCGCCTTCGAGCTGGGCGCCGCAGTCGCAGCGCTGCGAGAACAGTACGTCGCCGGTCAGGCATTCCGAATGCACGCGCGCCAGCACCGGCTCGCCATCGTGGATGTCGCCCAGCGTCATCGCAAGGTGCTCCTTGCCGGTCGAGTGCTCTACAAACGCGTGCAGGGTGAACTGCGCCCACGGCGTCGGCAGCAGGCACGACGTGGTGTAGTCCAGCAGTTCTTCGGGATGGGGAATGGAAGGCATGACGGGATTCTCAAAATCTGTTGCTGTACCCGCAAGTGTAGCGGAAATCCGCCACTGCCGTTGGGAAGGGACGGCCTGGTCCGGGGCGCGCAGGCCGGGCCGCCACACCACGCTGCGCGCTAGTAGGGCAGGTCGAACAGCAGGATTTCAGCCTCTTCCGCGCCCGCCAGCGAAATCTCCGGCTCGTCGCTCAGTTTCAGGGCGTCGCCGCCGTTCAGGGCGTTACCGTTGACCATGACCCGGCCGCGCACAACGTGCACGTAGCCGGTGCGGCCGCGCTCAAGCGGATGAACCAGGCTGTCGCCGCCGCCCATGATGGTGGCGTACAGCGCCGCATCCTGGTGGATCTTCACCGAGCCGTCGCGCCCGTCGCCGGACGCGACCAGGCGCAACTGGCCCCGCTTGCTTTCCGGTGCGAAGTGCTTTTCCTCGTAGCTGGGAGGAATATTGGTGACGTTGGGCTGGATCCAGATCTGCAGGAAATGCACCGGTTCGCTCCTGGAACCGTTGTATTCGCTGTGGCGCACGCCGCTGCCGGCCGACATGCGCTGCACGTCGCCATAGTGCAGCACCGAGCCGGTGCCCAGGCTGTCCTTGTGCTCCAGTGCGCCCGACAGCACGTAGGAAACGATTTCCATGTCGCGGTGGCCATGCTCGCCAAAGCCCTGGCCGGGGGCCACGCGGTCTTCGTTGATCACCAGCAGCGGGCCGAAACCAGTATGACGCGGGTCCTGGTAGCTGCCGAAAGAGAACGTGTGCTTCGAATGCAGCCAGCCGTGATTGGCATCCCCGCGCTCTTCACTTTTACGCATTTGCAACATCGCCACCTCCCGTTGTTAGTGTTTTCGCAAACAACAGTATATGGGCGAATACGAAATGTTGCCGGACGCTGCAGGGTTGCGTAAATGTTGACTATGGGAAACATTTTCCCAGCCGCGCCATCGAACTGCTGGCGCGTGCGCGCGGCATGGACAAGAACGCGCAGGAGCAGGGCTTCATGGCCAGAATGTTTTCGCTGCTGGGTGTCTTGTTCGGCATGCCGCTGGCCGAGGTGCTGGCGCCGCTGGCCATCAGCGACGCCGTGCGCGCCGCGCTGCTGGCGCGCCAGGGCGAACTCTGTGCCTTGCTGGCGCTGGTCGAAAGCGCGGAGCAGGGCGACTTTGCCGGCGCCGCGGAACGCCTCTCCACCCTCCAGCTCGAGGCGGCGGACTTCAACGCCGCCGTGCTCGACGCCGCCACATGGATGCTGGAAGTGGTGCAGGAAAACCAGGGCAAAGCACATGGCTGACGACCTGATCGAACGCTGCCTGGTCCTGTTGCGGCGCGCGCGTGGAGAGCAGGGCGACGCGCTGGCCGGTTCGCTCGACGAACTGGAAGCGCAGCTGGGCATCCTGGATGCTCGGGCCGCGGAAGCCGCGTTGCGCGCGGCGCCCGTCGAACCCTACGACCCGACGGAACCGGCCATCGCGCTCGACCTTGCCGGCTACCTGACCGGCTGGAACGCCGCCGAGGAAGTCCTGTTCGGCTACAGCCGCGAAGAGGCGATCGGCCAGCATGTGCTGTTCCTGTACGCGGACGATGACGACGACGCCGCGATCGCCGAACTGTTCCTCGATGCGGGCAGCGGCATGATCGAGGTAAAGCGGCGCAAGAAGAACGGCGAAGTGATCCTGGTGCGGCTGTCGCTGTCGCTGGTGCACGACGCCGCCGGCGAACCGGCCGGAATGCTTGTGCATGTCACGCCAATCATCCAGGAGCTGAGCGACAATGACAAGGTGCACCTGCACGCGCGCATCATCGAGGACAGCGACCAGGGCGTCCTGATCACCGATTCGAGCGAACGCATCGTCTCGATCAACAGCGCATTCACCCGCATCACCGGCTACACTCCGGTGGAAGCGATCGGCAAGACGCCTAACCTGCTGCGCTCCGGCGTGCACGACGCCGAGTTCCGCGCCAAGGTGCGCGCCGCCATGCGCGGCCACGGCCCGTGGCGCGGCGAAATCGTCGGCAAGCGCAAGAATGGCGACCTGTTCCCGCAATCGGTCACCATCAGCGCGGTGCGCGATAGCGAAGGCAGCATCACCCATACCTTCTCGCTGTTCTCCGACATCACCTTGCACAAGGACGCCGAGGCGCGCATGCAGCGCATGGCCAACTACGACACCCTGACTGGATTGCCCAACCGCAGTCTGCTTACCCACCTGATGGGGCAGGCGCTGATGGCCGCGCGCCGCAGCGGGCAGTATGGCGCGCTGCTGGTCATCGACATCCACCGCATCGCCGCCATCAGCGACACGCTGGGGCACGACGTGGCCGGCGAGCTGCTGTGCGAAGCGGGGCGCCGCTTGCGTTCCGTGGTGCGCGACACCGATATCCTTGCCCGCATCGACGGCAGCAAGTTCGCGGTCGCCTTGCCGCACATCGACCGGCGCGACCAGGGCGCCGTCGTGGCGCGCAAGCTGTTCGACGCGCTGGCGGCGCCGCTCGTCATCGGCGGCCAGAACCTGCAGGCCACGGCCAGCATCGGCATCTCGGTGTATCCGGAAGACGGCGCCGACGTGCCCGCCCTGATCCGCTGCGCCGACGTCGCCATGGCCAGGGCGCAGGAAAGCGGCGCCGGCTCCTTCCTGTTCTACCGCGAACAGATGGACGAACGCGCCAAGGAGCACCTGCGCCTTGAAACCGAGTTGCGCATCGCCGCTACCTCCGGCCAGCTGGAGCTGCACTACCAGCCCAAGGTCAGCCTGCGCAGCGGCCGCATCGTCGGCGCCGAGGCGTTGATCCGCTGGCGCCATCCCGAGCGCGGCATGATATCGCCCGGCGTGTTCATCCCGCTGGCCGAAGAAACGGGCCTGATCCACGAAATCGGTTCCTGGGTGCTCGAAGAAGCCGGCCGCCAGATCGGCTCCTGGCGCAGCGCGGGGCTGGCGATGCCCCCGGTCGCGGTCAACCTGTCGGCGCGCCAGTTCGACCGCCGTCTGCCGTCGCGCATCCTGGGTGTCCTCGACCGCCATGGCGTGGTGCCCGAGCAGATCATGCTCGAAATTACCGAGAGCCTGCTGGTGGCCGGCGCCGACAACGTGGTGGCGATCATGAACGAGCTGGTGGCGATGGGCCTGGCGCTGGACGATTTCGGCACCGGCTACTCAAGCCTGGCCTACCTGAAGAAATTCCCGATCTCGACGCTGAAGATCGACCGCGCCTTCGTGGTCGGCCTGCCGCACGAGGAAAACGACTGCGCCATCGCGCGCGCCATCGTCACCATGGCGCAGCAGCTGCGCCAGGAGATCGTGGCCGAAGGGGTGGAGACCGAGGAGCAGATGGCTTTCCTGCGCGACCTGGGGTGCGACCAGCTGCAGGGCTACCTGTTCAGCCCTGCCGTCACGGCGGCCGAATTCGAGCGCATGCAGCGCGAAGGGGTGCGCCTCAGCGTGGCGCGCTAGCGCTTTCGCGACGGGCCGATGCCCTCGCGCGACGGGCATCGATCACGTTCTTCCACGCCACAACCTCGAAGAACATCCCAAGCAGGAAGAAGCCGGCCAGGTAGTCGGTCGCCAAACCGAGCAGGTACAGCACCAGCGCTACCGCGAAGGAGACTGCTGCCATCAGGTGCGGTCGGTTCATGTGTCGGCTCTTTTCATATGTTGGTGTCGATGTCCGAGTATGGCGCATCGGCACGCCGCCATCAACTCCCGCCTCCCCGCGGCGGCCTGCTGCGTCCGCGCAAGGGATCGAGCAGGCCTTTCAGGTCGTTGTGATCCAGTTCGTACATCAGTTCCAGCAGCTCGCCCAGTTCGCCGCGCGGGAATCCCTCGCGCGCGAACCAGCCAAGGTAGTGGCCCGGCAGGTCGGCGATCACGCGGCCCTTGTACTTCCCGTACGGCATTTCGCGCGTCAACAGCAGTTGCAGGTGCTCTGGTTTCATTGTGTATATGTATATGTATGCCGTGAATGCCTTGATGATAAAAAGCTATTCTTGGCCGAATCGCTACGGTAATATACCTCGCCGCGGCGGCCTTGTTTGGCCGGCGCACCTGGTAGTTCCTCGCCAAACGTCACTTTGAGGTTTTCTATGCGTTTACGCCATATCCCGGTCCTGCTGGCCGGACTTACGCTGTCGCTGTCCGCGGCCGCTGCCACCTCCGACCGCTGGAAGCTCCCGGTCAACGTCAAGAAGCTCGATAACGGCCTGACCGTCATCGTCTCCGAGGACCACAGCTCGCCCACCGTCGGCGTCAGCGTCGTGTACCACGTCGGCATGCGCCTCGAGCCGAAGAACCGCACCGGCTTTGCGCACCTGTTCGAGCACCTGATGTTCCAGGGCACCCCGACCGCGCCGAAGGGCGTGTTCGACAAGACCATCACTGGCGGCGGCGGCAACAACAACGGTTCGACCCGCGCCGACTTCACCAACTACATCGAGACCGCACCGGTCTCCGCGCTCGACGCCATCCTGTGGCTCGAGGCCGACCGCATGAAGACCCTCGACTTCAACGAGACCACGTTGAAGAACCAGCAGGACGTCGTCAAGGAAGAAATCCGC
The DNA here is from genome assembly GCF_003590855.1 of Massilia cavernae. GTDB lineage: Bacteria > Pseudomonadota > Gammaproteobacteria > Burkholderiales > Burkholderiaceae_D > Telluria_A > Telluria_A cavernae. The sequence goes on along the minus strand of NZ_QYUP01000013.1, from coordinate 6,667 downwards.
GTCAACGTGAAGAACCAGCCTTACGGCGGCTTCATGTGGATCGACATCGGTCAGCACGCGTTCCTGAAGTGGGAGAACAACCACGACGGCTACGGCAGCTTCCAGGACCTGGAAGGCGCCAGCCTCGAAGACGTGCGCAACTTCCACCGCGACTACTACGGCCCGAACAACGCGGTGCTGTCGATCGCCGGCGACGTGACCCCGGCCCAGGGCTTCGCGCTGGCCAAGAAGTATTTTGGCGATATCGCCAGGCGTCCCACCCCGAAGTCGGGCGACTTTTCGGAAGGCCTGAACACCGCCGAGAAGCGCATCGAGCAGAGCGATGCGCTGGCCCAGGTGCCGGCGATCGCCGCCGCATGGAAGATGCCTGACCGCGCCAGCAAGGATCAAGCCCCGATGGCGGTGCTGGGCGAACTGCTGGCAGGCGGCGACGCATCGCTGTTCTACCAGGGTATCGTCAAGGGCCGCGAGCTGGCGCTGAACGTCGATAACCTGTACGGACTGACCGGTCCCTTCGAATACGACGGCCCGACCCTGTTCACCGTGTTCGCCGTGTACAAGCCTACTACCGACGCCGATGCGATGCTCAAGGCAATGGACGAGGAAATCGCCAAGGTTGTCGCCAACGGCGTCGACGATGCGACGCTCAAGCGCGTCAAGACCCGCATCCTGGCGGACTGGAACAACGGACTGGAAAGCTTCATCAACCGCGCCGACATGCTGGCCAAGCTGGAGACCCTGTGGGGCGACGCCAAGGTGGTCAACCAGATTCCTGGCTGGATCGACGCCGTTACCTCCGCCGACGTGCAGCGCGTGGCCAAGAACTACCTGACCCGCGAAAACCGTACCGTCATCGACCGCAAGCCGGTCGCCATGATCAAGCCGGCCGCTGCGCCTGCCGCCGGCCCGGCCGCAGCGCCAGCGCCTGCCGGCGCCAAACAATAAGGAGCGCATCAATGAAAAAACTGATGCTTGCAGTGTCCGTATCCCTGATGTTCGCGCCGGCGGTACACGCGGCCGAAACGAAGGGCTCCAGCACCTTGCCGCCGTTCGGCCAGGAAAAGACCATCCCGGCACCGAAGATCGCCAAGAAGGTGCTCTCGAACGGGCTTGAAATTTGGGTCGTGCCGCGCAAGGGCGTGCCGCGCGTCGACTACGTGCTGGCCGTGCGCGGCTCCGGCCTGGCGGCCGACGACAAGGCCCACCCGGGCTTCGCCAAGTTGCTGGCCGGCCTGCTCAACGAAGGCACCGCCAAGCGTGATTCGCGCGCGATCGCCGAAACCGCGCAAGGCTACGGCGGCTCGGTGGCGGCCAGCCCTGGCGTCGACGGCATCACCGTGATCGCCAACGCGCTGACCTCCAGCGCCGGCCCGATGATGAACCTGATGGCCGAAGTCGTGCGCAATCCTTCGTTCCCTGCCAAGGAAGTCGAACTCGCCAAGGCCAATGCGCTGCAGACGCTGAAAGTGCAGGAGACCACCCCGCGCTTCCGCGCCGAGCGTGCGATCAGCAAGGCGGTCTACGGCGATCATCCTTACGGCAACACCACCGAAACGGTTGAATCGATCAACACCACCACCGAGGAACTGCTGCGCACCGAGCACGCGAAGCGCTTCCGTCCGGAGCGCAGCCTGCTGGTCATCACCGGCCGCATTTCGGAAGCCGATGCGATGAAATTCGCCCAGGCCGCTTTTGGCGACTGGAAGGTCGACGGTCCGGCAGTGGCCGACGTGCCGGTTTATGGCGCGGAAGCCAAGCCGGTGCGCGTCCTGCTGCAGCGTAACGGCAGCGTCCAGTCGACGGTGCGCCTCGGCGCCCCCGGCATTCCAGCCACGTCGCCGGACTACGTTCCGCTGCGTCTGACCAGCACCATCATCGGCGGCGGCTTCTCGAGCCGGGTCAACACCAACCTGCGCGAAGAGAAGGGCTACACCTACGGCGCCTCGGCCGGCGCGCGCACCATGTACAAGGGCGGCGGCATCATCGGCGGCGCCGACGTGCGCAACGAAGTGACCGGCGCGGCGCTGACCGAGTACATGAAGGAATACCGCAGGCTGGGCGCCGACCTGGTCCCGCCCGACGAGATGAGCATGAACAAGCGCTACGTCGCCGGCGGCTACCTGATCACCAACCAGCTGCAGCGCGCCGTCGCCCAAACGCTCGCCAACAACTGGCTGATCGGCCTGCCGTCCGAGTTCCTCGGCAAATTCGTCCCTGCGATCCAGAAGGTCACGCCTGAGCAGGTGCGCGACATGGGCAAGAAGTACTTCGCGCCTGAAGCGCAGTCGGTCGTGGTGGTTGGCGACAACGCTGCGGTAGCGGAACAGCTGAAACAGTTCGGCGAGTTCACCGTCACCGACAAGTAACAAGCACTGCTTCACGCATGGCGGCCGGGGGGCGATACCCCGGCCGTTTGTTTTGGTGCATGATATAGACTGTAGTACAAGGCTAGTGCAGCAAGGAGGCAGGCATGGACGACCAATTCGATCTCGCGCGCTTCGAGCGCGCGCAGGACCCAGTGTACGGGGCGGTGCTCGGCGAACTTCGCACCGGACGCAAGACCAGCCACTGGATGTGGTTCATCTTTCCGCAGATTGCCGGACTGGGGCGCAGCAGCATGGCCCAGCACTACGCCATTTCATCGCTGGAGGAGGCCTGCGCCTACCTTGCCCATCCGGTGCTCGGCAGCCGCCTGCGCGAGTGCAGCGCGCTGGCGCTGGCCGCCTCCGCATACGCCGTGGACGAGATATTCGGCTACCCCGACGACATGAAGTTCCATTCGTCGATGACACTGTTCGCGGCGGTGCCGGGCGCCGACCCGGTCTTCGCTCAATGCCTCGAGCAGTTTTTTGGCGGCGTGCCCGACGCGCTGACGCTGCCGCACCTGAAGGAGTAAATGATTTGAGTTTGGCCCGCCTGTTGACGGCAATCGTCCCGCTGCTGGCGCTGGCCGCCTGCGCCACCACCACCGCGCCGGCCGCGCGGCTGGATATCGTGGCCCGCGCGCCCGCTTATGCCGGCACCGCCTTCGAAGGTGGCGGCGCCTACGAAACCATGACCGCGGTGGCGCACACGCCGGGCGGCAAGGCCGATGTGGTGATCCTGCGCCCGCTCGATGCGGCCAGGGGCTCGCGCGTGCTGCTGGCCGAAGTGATCGGCCCCGAAGGCCGGCTGCTGCCGCGCATGCTTAACGATGGCGATGCGCGCCTCGACCGCGCCGACAGCGCCGGCAACGGCTTCACCATGCGGCGCGGGCATACCCTAGCATGGATCGCCGGCCCCGCACTGCTGAGCGAGGTGATGGCGCTGCTCAGGGCCGAGCTGCAGCCGGAGCTGGCGCTGGCGATCGGCGTGGGGGAGGGCGGCAATGGGCTGCGCCAGCTGATCCGCGACGGCTTCAATGCGGCGCCGGGCGGCGGCAAGGTGTTCGATGGCGCCATGCCGCTGATGGCCGGCGGCGGCAGCGATTTCCCGTTCACCTACGGCGCCGCGCCCGATCTGGCCAGCGGAAAGCGCTGGGGCATCCTGACGCGCTGCAGCGCCAGCGGCACCTGCCCGAAGCTGATCCACCTCGACAGCAGCAACGATTTCTGGCAGTCGGGCGCCTCGCTGGTGGCGACCGGCGGCACCAGCCGCGACGTGCCGCTGCCGCCCGGCGTGCGTGCCTACCTGATGTCCTCGACCCAGCACGTGTACGCCGACCGTCCGGTGCCGGGCGAATGCCGGCATCCCAACAATCCGGCGCAGCAGTCGCCGGTGGTACGCGCGATGCTCGACCACCTGGTGGCATGGGCGCGCAGCGGCAGGGAGCCGCCACCAAGCCGCTTCCCGATGCTGGCGGACGCCATGCTCACAAACCCTGACCGGGAATCGGCCGGCTTCCCCGACCTGCGTTCGCTGGGCGTCGCCTGGCCGGACGGTTTGGGCGCGCAAGGCCGCTACGCGCTGCATGTGCCGATGACGGACATGGACGGCCACGACATCGCCGGCATCCGCCTGCCCGACATCGACGTGCCGCTGGCCACCCACACCGGCTGGAACCTCAGGACGGGGCGCGCAACTGCGGCGGTGCTGTGCGGCCCGAATGGCGCCTTCATTCCGCTGCCCGCTGTGCAACGGGCGGGCGACCCGCGCCGCGCGATATCGCAACGCTACGCATCGCGCACGGAATACGCCAAGGCGGTGGCTGTGTCGGCGCGCGCACTGCGCGACAACGGCCTGCTGCTGCAGGAAGACGTCGACCGCTTCATCGCGCGTGCGATGCGCGAAACGCGGGTGCCGTAAGTGTTGCGTATAATCGCCGCTGCAATGCCCTGACAATCAACGAGAAGAATATATATGGCTTCATCCTCAGACAACATCAGCATGGCTGTGTTCTGCGACTTCGAAAACGTCGCACTCGGCGTGCGTGACGCCAATTACGAAAAGTTCGACATCCGCCCGGTGCTCGAACGCCTGCTCCTGAAAGGCAGCATCGTGGTCAAGAAGGCGTACTGCGACTGGGACCGCTACAAGGGCTTCAAGAGCGCCATGCACGAAGCGAATTTCGAGATGATCGAGATTCCCCACGTGCGCCAGTCCGGCAAGAACTCGGCCGACATCCGCCTGGTGGTCGATGCGCTCGACCTCTGCTACACCAAGTCCCACGTCGACACCTTCGTCATCATCTCGGGCGACTCCGACTTTTCGCCGCTGGTGTCGAAGCTGCGCGAGAACGCCAAGAAGGTGATCGGCGTCGGCGTCAAGCAGTCGACCTCCGACCTGCTGGTGGCGAACTGCGACGAATTCATCTTCTACGACGACCTGGTGCGCGAAGTGCGCCGCGCCGCGGCCAAGCGCGACGAGCGCAAGACCCAGCAGCCTTCGGCCCGCAAGGCGCCGTCGGACGAGGGCAACCGCCGCAAGGAAGAGATGGAAGGGCGCAAGAAGGAAGCGCTGGACCTGGTGGTCGAGATGTTCGACGCGCTGGTGTCCGAGCGCGGCGACAGCGGCAAGATCTGGGCCTCGCTGCTGAAGGACACCCTGAAGCGCCGCCGTCCGGACTTCAACGAAAGCTACTACGGCTTCCGCACCTTCGGCAACCTGCTGGAGGAAGCGCAGAGCCGCGGCATGCTGGAATTCGGGCGCGACGAAAAGTCGGGCGCGTATGTGTACCGCAGCAACGCCGCGCCAGCCTTGGCATCGGCGCCGCAAGTGGAAGCCGCCCCGGTCCCGGTACAGGAAACCGACGAAGCCGTGGCCGAAGCGCCGGCCAAGGAATCGCGCCGCCGCGGCGGCCGTGGACGCAAGAAGGAAGCAGCGGCCGAGCCGGTATTCGAGCCGGTGGCCGAGATGCCGTACATTCCTGAGCCGGAACCGGTTGAAGTGGCGCCGGAACCGGAAGTGGTGGCGGAAGCCGAACCTGGAGTCGCGGCGAAGGCGCCGGCCAAGAAGAAGCTGGCCCCTGCGCGCTCGCGCAAGGCGGCGAAGAAGTCCAAGGCTGTCGAGGTAGTGGAAGCGCCTGTCGAGGTGGAGATCCCGGCCGTGTCCGCGCCGACCGAGCTGGAAGCTGAAACGGTGGGCGAGGAAGCCAAGCCGAAGAAGCCAGCCCGCAAGACAGCCTCGCGCAGCCGCCGTCCAGCCAAGCCGAAGGCAGCGCCGGAGAACGGCTGAGCGGCAGCTTAGGCGTGGCACATTCGGCCATTTTGCGTTGCCGCGCCCCTTGTCCAACCCGGCGGTGCGGTAACGCGAAATGGTGCAAACTGAGGTCATGGAGTTGTGTCTAACTGCTTGTACCCAGTGTGAAGGAGTTCGCCATGCGCCCGCTTACCGGACTGCTGCTGTCCCTGTCCCTCGCCGCTCCACCCGTGCTGGCCGCCCCGCCGGCTACCAACCATCCGATCCTCGGCATCTGGAAGCTGACCCTGCCCGACGGCAGCTGCTCCGAGACCTACCGCTTCCGCGGCGACGGCACCACGCTCGTCACCAGCGCGGCCGAGGTGTCGGAGAGCGAATTCCAGATCCCCTCCGAGCCGAGCGAGAAGGGCTTCTACAAGCTGGTCGACACCGTCGTCAAGGACAACGGCAAGGAAGACTGCTCCGGCCAGGTGATGAGGGTGGGCGCCAGGGCGACCAATTTCGTGCGTTTCCATCCGTCCGGCTCGCTGTTCCTGATGTGCGCCGACGAATCGATGGAAACCTGCATCGGCCCGTTCCGCCGGGTGTCGGGCCTCGGGACATAATCCCACGTTATTGACGGTCTCCCGCCATTCATGGGCTGGGGGGCCAGGGCGATTGCATGAAGGATCAGATTGCCAAGCCCAATACTTTAGCGAGATAGTCGGTGTTCCAGCCTGCCTTTAAGCGTTTTCCGGCGATCCCGAGCTTCGTGGTCTTCTCGTTTTTCAGTAGGTTGAGAGCAATTCGACGCAGGATGGCGAAATTTTGCGCAGCTTCGCCTACGCGGATACGGCAATCGTCCTCGCGAAATGCGACGTCCAGAACCCAGTGCATGCAGTTTTCGATGCCCCAGTGTGCCCGTACGGTCTGAGCGAGATGCGCCGCTTTGGCCGGCAGGCTGCTGATGTAGTATCGGCGTTCGACGCTGGTTTTGCCGCTACTGTTTCTGCCAATAATTTCACGCGTCGATTCGATCATGATTAGGCTTTGCAGGCCGGACCAGTGCTGG
>NZ_QYUP01000120.1 GCF_003590855.1 Massilia cavernae | reverse complement strand
CATTGGTCAGGATGCAGCCGATGCCGGCGATCTCGCGGTTGTCCTGGATGGTCTGCACCAGCACCACCTGCTGGTCAGGTTCGCTGATCGTCGCGCAGCCGCCCAGCGCCGCGATAACCGCCACCATGATGATTTTTTTGAAGCTTGCCATGTTGTCCACCAACGTTTGCCTATACCCCGGTAACGGCACGCTGGCGGATTTCCTGAAGCCTTACTTGAGGGGGATCGGCAAATTCGCCGGGACAGGAACAGCTGTGACACTGTTCTGCGGACTGCCTTCGATCAGGCGGTCGGAGTAAACGAGATAAACCAGCGCGTTGCGCTTCGAATCCACCATGCGCACCACGCGCACGTGCTTGAACAGGATCGACGCCCGCTCGGAAAACACTTCTTCCTGGCGCGGCAGCTTGCCCTTGAATACAACGGCGCCGACCTGGCGGCAGGCCACCGACGCATTCGCCTTGTCCTCGGCGATGCCGATGGCGCCCTTGATGCCGCCGGTCCTGGCGCGCGACAGGTAGCAGCTGACGCCGCCCACGCGCGGGTCGTCGAACACTTCCACCACCACCTTGTGGTCAGGCCCGATCAACTTGAAAACGGTATCGACGGAGCCGATGGTTTCGGCGCCTGCGGACGCGGCCAGGCCAGACAAGGCCAGGCCAATCGCTGCTTTGGTCAACATGTTCATTCCGGGGAAAGGCGCTGCAATGGCGGGGGCGTCACTCGACCGGCGCAAAGCGCGGCACAAGCTTGCCGTCGACTTCTACCTGCTGGAAGAAGACGTCTTTGGGCCGTGTCCAGATGGTGCCGTTGGCGGCCCGGTACACGATCATCTCGGACAGGTCCGATTCGAGCGTGGCGATGCACACCAGTTCGTAAAGACCGCCCTTGTAGTGCCTGAACTGCATCAGGTCGCGGCTTTGTCTTCCGCGAGCACCTTCTGCTTTTTCTTCAGCCCCTGGATCACTTTCAGCACGCCTTCGATGCCGTCCGATTCGTCCAGGTCGCTGAAGGCGTCGAGGACTTCGTTGAGCACCTTGTTGCGCACTGTCGCCTCGTCCGGCGCCATTGGCGCAGCCTTTTCGGCTGGCTCGGCGGTCTTCTGGGTGGGGAGCTTGGCCGTTGCAGCGGCCGACTTGCCGTGCGCCAAGGCTGCCTGCCAGATTACCCAGCGGCGTTGCGTTTCGAATACCAGATACTCGTCTGGCTTGTCTTCACGGCGGCGTACGATGTGTCCGTCACGCTGCGCCCAAGCTTCAAATGCACTACGCATCATATTCCTTTACAAATGCTGTTTGCCGCATTTCGCCAAATACAATATTTGCAACGTTGCAAAATATTACCACCTAATTCAATAATGGCTATGAAATTTACGGCAGGCGTTGTGTGTTTACTGCGATATGTGGCGTTGCTGCACCTCTGTAACCGTGCGTACATGAATATTACGTCACTTGTTATAAAAATGCAATTTTTAATTCCTCATAGGTAACAATAGGCTATTTTACTATGGATGTGTATGCCCTGTTACAATTTGAAACATTTGTTCGTCATCCGAATGGAGAAGCTGTTAATTTTCCTTTCCGATGGGCTATTTTCAGCGACCCTTGCGCTAACGGCATGCAACGTCGATACTTCGGGGATTCGCATTACTTACATTCAACATGAAAATAGCAACCTGGAACGTTAATTCGCTCAAAGTCCGTCTCCCCCACCTGCTGCAATGGCTAGACACCAACCCGGTCGATGTGCTGTGCATCCAGGAGACCAAACTGGAGGACGAGAAGTTTCCGCTCATGGAAATTAATGCAGCTGGTTACCAGGTAGCGTTCAGCGGCCAGAAGACGTACAACGGCGTTGCCATCTTGTCCAGGCTGCCGATTACCGACGTGGTCCGGAACAATCCCCGCTTCGAGGATGCCCAGCAGCGCATCCTGGCCGCGACCATCGAGGGCGTGCGCTTCATCTGCGCGTATGTACCGAACGGCCAGTCGGTCGACTCGGATAAATACGTGTACAAGCTGGCGTGGCTGGCGTCGCTGCGCGAGTGGCTGGCGGAAGAACTGCGCACCCACGCCGACCAGGGGCTGGCGATCCTGGGCGACTACAACATCGCGCCGGAAGACCGCGACGTATACGACCCGGCAGGCTGGGGCGAGGAAGTGCTGTGCTCACCGAAGGAGCGCGCGGCGCTGACCGCGCTGGTGGAGCTGGGGCTGACCGACTCGTTCCGCATGTTCGAGCAGCCCGAGAAGTCATACAGCTGGTGGGACTACCGCCAGCTCGGCTACCAGAAGAACAAGGGACTGCGCATCGACCATATCCTGCTGTCGGAATCGCTGGCGAAGCGCTGCAGCGCATGCGCCATCGACCGCATGCCGCGCAAGTGGACGCAGCCCTCAGACCATGCGCCGGTGATCGCGACGCTGGACTAAGGCGATCAGGCGGCCAGGGCGCGCGTCACGTCCTGCACTTCGACCGGCTGCGAGAACAGGAATCCCTGGGCATATTGGCAGCCGCTTCCCTTCAGCAGCTTGTACTGCCCTTCGCTCTCGACGCCCTCGGCCACCACCGACAGCTGCAGGCTGTTCGACAGCGCGATGATCGCCGCCACGATGGCGCGGTCCTCGGCGCTGTTCTCGAGGTCCTTGATGAAGGCGCGGTCGATCTTCACCTTCTTGACCGGGAAGCGCTTCAGGTAGGCCAGGCTGGAGTAGCCGGTGCCGAAATCGTCGATCGACAGGCGGATGCCCATGCGGTTGATCTGGCCCAGGATCCCAAGCGTCTGCTCGCCGTGCTGCATCAGCGCGGTTTCGGTGATCTCGAATTCGATCAGCGCCGGGTCGATGCCCGTTTCGTCCAGGATGCGGCGGATCGATTCGATCAGGCCCTTGTGCATGAACTGGCGCGGCGACAGGTTGACCGCCAGCGGCACGGGCTTGAGCCCCTGGCGCTGCCAGGCGACGCTCTGCTCGCAAGCCTTGCGCATCACCCACTCGCCCACCGGCACAATCAGCCCGCTTTCTTCCATGATCGGGATGAAGGCGTCCGGCTGCACCAGCCCGTGGCCGCCGCGGCGCCAACGCAGCAGCACTTCCAGCGTGTGCACCTGGCGCGTGTCGATGTCGATGATCGGCTGGTAGAAGAGCTCGAACTCGTACCGTGCCAGCGCGCCGCGCAAGCTGCTTTCCAGTTCGAAGTGATGGGCCGCGGCCTGGTTCATCGTCTGCGTGAAGAACTGGTAGTTGTTGCGGCCGCTCGCCTTGGCGTGGTACATCGCCGCGTCGGCATGGCGCATCAGGGTTTCGACGTCGGCACCGTCGTCCGGATAGACGCTGATGCCGATCGAAGGCGTAATGTGAAGCATGCGGCCTTCGAAAGGGATCGGCGACGCCAGCGCGTCGATGATCTTCTCAGCCACCTGATTGCACTCGTCCGCCGCGCGGATGCCTGGCACCAGCACCACGAATTCGTCCCCGCCCAGGCGCGCCACGGTATCGCTGGCGCGCACCGCGCGGCACAGCCGGCTGGCCACTTCCTTCAGCAGGTAATCGCCGGTCATGTGGCCGAGCGAATCGTTGATGGTCTTGAAGCGGTCAAGGTCGATGAACATCACCGCCAGCTTGCGGTCGGAACGCTGGGCCGCCAGCATCGCGCGGTCGAGGCGGTCGGCCAGCAGCGAGCGGTTCGGAAGACCGGTCAGGCTGTCGTGGTAAGCCATGTGGTGGACGCGCGCTTCGGCCTGGCGGCGCTCGACGATCTCGGCCTGCAGCAGCGTGTTGGCGCCGGCCAGTTCGGCGGTGCGTTCCAGCACGCGCACTTCGAGCTCGTCGCGCGCGCGCCGCACCGCTTCCGCCGCCTCGCGCCGCGCGGTCACGTCGTCGACCAGCCATACCGACCGGCCGGTGGCCTTCGACAGGTCGAACGGGCGGCCCGACAGGCGCGCCCAGAAGGTGGTGCCGTCCTTGCGCATCAGCTGGTACTCGCCCACGCTGAGGCGGCCGGAGTGGAAATTGCGCGAAGTTTCGTCGCGTGCCACCTGCCAGCCGGCCTTGTCCGGATACAGCGACTGCACCGACAGGCCGACGATCTCGCCGGGCGCGTAGCCGAACAGCTCCTCCATCTTGGTATTACAGCGCAAGTTGTAGCCGTTCTCGATGACCGCGATGCCGAGCACCGCGCTGTCCAGGATCGCCTGGTTCTCGAGCAGCGCATTGCGCAGCGATTCTTCCGCGCGTTTTTGCTCGGTGCGGTCTTCGATGATCCAGATGGTGCCGGCGGCCGAATCGTCGATGTTCACCGCGAACGCGATCAGCTGCACCCACAGCACCGAACCGTCCTTGCGCACCATGTCAAGTTCGGTCTGGAACGGCTTTCCCGCGGAGACCAGCGGGTAGGCGACCGCACCGACATGTTCGTACATCTTGTCGCTCGGGTACAGGATACGGCCAGGCATGCCGATCGCCTCAAAGGCCTCGTAACCGAACATCTCGGAGAAGTAGCGGTTGTAGCGGCGCATGATGCGATCGCGCGTGAACAGGATGCCGAACGAGGCATTGGTCATGATCGCTTCGCCTTCGTTCATGGTGCGGCGCGCGTCGGTTACGTCTTCCAGGATCCAGATCGTGCCTGCCTCGTTGCGGCCGGTGTCGACCGCCTTGGCGCGCACGCGGCACCAGAACAGGCTGCCGTCGCGGCGGCGGAACTGCGCTTCAGGCGCTTCGAACGGCAGGCCGTTTCCGAGCAGCGGGCCGGCCTGCTTGCCGAACCTGCTGTACACCTCGGGGCTGGGGAAAACCTCGATCGCACGGCGCCCGATCAACTCTTCCTGCGTGTAGCCGAACATTTCGGCCATGCGCGGATTACAGGATGACATCACGCCGTCCTTGCTGAAAAGGATACCGACGTAGGCGTTGTCCAGGATCGCCTTCTGTTCCAGCAGCGCCTTGCGCAGGGCCGCCTGGCCGGAATCCATCTCGCGCAGGTCGGTGAACACGATAGCGGCGCCGGCGCAGCCTGCGCCGGCAGGCAGCGGCTTGGCACGCACCTGCACCGCGATCTCGCCGCCGTTCGCATCAGCCAGCGCGCTGGTCCAGTCCTGCTCGCGATCGCGCGCCGCTTCCAGTTGCGACACCGCGGCGGGCATCGCGTGCTCCGCAAACAATTCGACCAGGGTCAGTCCCGCGGCATCGCGGCCAGTCAGCGCGTTCAATTCCGGATTGGCTGCGAAAACCACGCCGGCCGCATCGCATGCGCAGGCCGGAAGGCCAATGAGGTGCAATGCTTCGGCGACGAAGCGGGAGTGTGTTGGTGCTCGGTCCATGTCTCGCGAACGCTATATGTAAGTGCTGCCTCTATCGTGGGTAGCATCAACTCGCGATCATAAACTACAAATGCACCCTCTTTTGCATATTTGTTGTTGCCAGCCACCGAAAAAAAGCCCCGCTGGCGCTGTTCGCGCGCGGGGCCCGGACGGTCTTGCTAAATTTTTCAGAACGAGTCGGACGGTACCCGCACCCAGCCTTCCATCAGCACGCGCGCGCTGCGGCTCATGATGGCTTTCTTGACATGCCATTCGCCGTTCTCCTGCGTGGCCTGCGCGCCGACGCGCAAGGTGCCGGACGGATGGCCGAAACGCACGGCGGTGCGTTCGCCGCCGCCTGCCGCGAGATTGACCAGCGTGCCCGGAATCGCGGCCGCAGTGCCGATGGCGACGGCTGCGGTGCCCATCATCGCGTGGTGCAGCTTGCCCATCGAGAGCGCGCGAACGTGCAGGTCGATGTCCTTCGCCTCGACCCGCTTGCCGCTCGACGAAACATAATCGCTCGGCGCCGCGACGAAAGCGACCTTCGGCGTGTGCTGGCGCTTTGCCGCTTCGTCAACGTGCTTGATCAGGCCCATGCGCACCGCGCCGTGGGCGCGGATGGTTTCGAACATCTCCAGCGCCCTGGCGTCGGTGTTGATCGCTTCCTGCAGCTCGGTGCCTTTGTAGCCGATTGCCGCCGCATCGACGAAGATGGTCGGGATGCCGGCATTGATCATGGTCGCCTTCAGCGTGCCGATGCCGGGCACGTCGAGGTCGTCGACCAGCTGGCCGGTCGGGAACATCGAGCCGCCCGCGCCCTCTTCTTCCGCTGCGGGGTCGAGGAATTCGAGCTGGACTTCGGCTGCGGGGAAGGTCACGCCGTCAAGTTCGAAGTCGCCGGTCTCCTGCACTTCGCGGTTCGTGATTGGCACGTGGGCGATGATGGTCTTGCCAATGTTGGCTTGCCAGATCCGCACTGTTGCGATGCCGCTATCGGGTATGCGCGCGGGATCGACCAAGCCGGCGCCGATGGCGAAGGCGCCGACGGCGGCCGACAGGTTGCCGCAGTTGCCGCTCCAGTCGACGAAGGCCTTGTCGATCGAGACCTGCGCGAACAGGTAGTCGACATCATGGCCGGGCGCCGTGGCGCGGGACAGGATGACGGCCTTGCTGGTGCTGGAGGTGGCGCCGCCCATGCCGTCGATCTGCTTGCCATAGGGGTCTGGGCTGCCGATCACGCGCAGCAGCAGCGCGTCGCGCGCGGCGCCGGGCACCTGGGCGACGGCGGGCAGGTCTTGCAGGCGGAAGAACACACCTTTGCTGGTGCCGCCACGCATGTAGGTGGCGGGGATTTTAATTTGGGGTGCGTGGGTCATTTCAATATCCTGTGTTCGGCGGATGCGCTCCGCTTATCCGCCCTACGCGTCACGTTGCATGTTGCACGTAGGGCGGGTAAGCGACGCGCACCCGCCGATTTTGTTGGCGTTACGCCGCCTTGGCCGACGACTCGAGGAAGTCCTGCGCGAAGCGCTGCAGCACGCCGCCCGCTTCGTAGATCGCCACTTCCTCCGCGGTGTCGAGGCGGCAGGTCACCGGCACTTCGACGCGTTCGCCATTCTTGCGCGTGATGACCAGCGTCAGCGTCGCACGCGGAGTACGCTCGCCAACCACGTCATACGTTTCGGTGCCGTCGATGCCCAGCGTCTTGCGGTCGACGCCCGGCTTGAACTCCAGCGGCAGCACGCCCATGCCAACCAGGTTGGTACGGTGGATGCGCTCGAAGCCTTCGGCGACAATCGCCTCGACGCCTGCCAGGCGCACGCCCTTGGCCGCCCAGTCGCGCGACGAGCCCTGGCCGTAGTCGGCGCCGGCGATGATGATCAGCGGCTGCTTGCGCTCCATGTAGGTCTCGATCGCCTCCCACATGCGCGTGACCTGGCCTTCCGGCTCGATGCGCGCCAGCGAACCGGCCTTCACCTTGCCGTCGACCTGCACCATCTCGTTCAGCAAGGTCGGGTTGGCGAAGGTCGCGCGCTGCGCGGTCAGGTGGTCGCCGCGGTGTGTCGCATACGAGTTGAAGTCCTCTTCCGGCAGGCCCATCTTGTGCAGGTATTCGCCCGCCGCGCTGTCGAGCATGATGGCGTTGGATGGCGACAGGTGGTCGGTGGTGATGTTGTCGCCCAGGACCGCCAGCGGGCGCATGCCCTTCAGCGGGCGCTCGCCCGCCAGCGCGCCTTCCCAGTACGGCGGACGGCGGATGTAGGTGCTCGGCGCGCGCCAGTCGTACAGCGGGCTGACCTTCAGGCCGTCGTCTTCCTGCTTCGCGAACATCGGGATGTAGACCTTGCGGAACTGGTCCGGCTTGACGCTTGCCGCGACCACTGCGTCGATCTCTTCGTCGCTCGGCCAGATGTCCTTCAACAGGATCGGCCTGCCGGAAGTGTCATGGCCCAGCACGTCCTTCTCGATGTCGAAGCGGATGGTGCCGGCGATGGCGTATGCCACCACCAGCGGCGGCGACGCCAGGAAGGCCTGCTTGGCGTATGGGTGGATGCGGCCGTCGAAGTTGCGGTTGCCCGACAGGACAGCGGTGGCGTACAGGTCGCGCTCGACGACTTCCTTCTGGATCGCCGGATCGAGCGCCCCGCTCATGCCGTTGCAGGTGGTGCAGGCAAATGCGACCACGCCGAAGCCCAGCTTTTCGAGTTCCGGCATCAGGCCGGCTTCTTCGAGGTACAGCGCGACGGTCTTGGAGCCTGGCGCGAGCGAGCTCTTGACCCACGGCTTGCGGGTCAGGCCAAGCTTGTTGGCGTTGCGCGCGATCAGGCCCGCCGCGATCATGTTGCGCGGGTTGTTGGTGTTGGTGCAGCTGGTGATGGCGGCGATGATGACGGCGCCGTCAGGCATCAGGCCCGGTTCGTTCTCGACCACGCCCGAAATGCCGCGCGCAGCCAGTTCCGAAGTCGGCACGCGCTTGTGCGGGTTCGACGGGCCGGCGATGTTGCGGACCACCGACGACAGGTCGAACTTCAGTACGCGCTCGTACTCCGCGTTCTTCAGGCTGTCCGCCCACAGGCCGGTTTCCTTCGCGTAGGTCTCGACCAGCTTGACCAGTTCGTCGTCGCGGCCGGTCAGCTTCAGGTACTTGATGGTCTGCTCGTCGATGTAGAACATCGCGGCGGTGGCGCCGAATTCAGGCGCCATGTTGGAGATCGTCGCGCGGTCGCCCAGGGTCAGGTTGGACGCGCCTTCGCCGAAGAATTCGAGGTAGGACGAGACGACTTTTTCCTTGCGCAGGAATTCGGTCAGCGCCAGCACGGTATCGGTGGCGGTGATGCCTTCCTGCGGCTTGCCGGTCAGCTCGACGCCGATGATGTCCGGCAGGCGCATCCAGGATGCGCGGCCCAGCATGACGCTTTCGGCTTCGAGGCCGCCGACGCCGATGGCGATCACGCCGAGCGCGTCGACCATCGGGGTGTGCGAGTCGGTGCCCACCAGGGTGTCGGGATAGGCCACGCCGTCCGTCACCTGGATAACCGGCGACATGCGCTCGAGGTTGATCTGGTGGAGGATGCCGTTACCCGGCGGGATCACGTCGACGTTCTTGAACGCCTTCTTGGTCCAGTTGATGAAGTCGAAGCGATCTTCGTTGCGGCGGTCCTCGATGGCGCGGTTCTTGTCGAAGGCGTCAGGGTCGAAGCCGCCACATTCGACGGCCAGCGAGTGGTCGACCACCAGCTGGGTCGGCACCACCGGGTTGACCAGCGCGGGGTCGCCGCCTTCGGCAGCGATGGCGTCGCGCAGGCCGGCCAGGTCGACCAGCGCGGTCTGGCCCAGGATGTCGTGGCAGACCACGCGCGCCGGGAACCACGGGAAGTCGAGCTCGCGCTTGCGTTCGATGATCTGTGTCAGCGATGCGGTGAGCGTTACCGGGTCGCAGCGGCGCACCAGGTTCTCGGCGAGCACGCGCGAGGTGTACGGCAGCTTGTCGTAGGCGCCGGGCTGGATGGCTTCGACCGCTGCGCGCGTGTCGAAGTAATCCAGCTTTGTGCCCGGCAGGGGCTTGCGGTTTAACTTGTTCATCATGAATCTCTTTACTTGCGGGCCGAGATAGGCACGAACTGCAGGTCGTCAGGACCGACGTAGTTGGCGCTCGGACGGATAATCTTGTTGTCGATGCGCTGCTCGATGACGTGCGCGGCCCAGCCGGATGTGCGCGAAATGACGAACAGTGGCGTGAACATCGCGGTCGGTACGCCCATCATGTGGTACGACACGGCCGAGAACCAGTCCAGGTTCGGGAACATCTTCTTGATGTCCCACATCACGGTTTCGAGACGCTCGGCGATGTCGAACATCTTCATCGAACCGGCGTCGCGCGACAGCGAGCGCGCCACTTCCTTGATCACCTTGTTGCGCGGATCGGAAATGGTATACACAGGGTGGCCGAAGCCGATGACGACTTCCTTGTTCTCGACGCGATTGCGGATGTCCGCTTCCGCTTCGTCGGCGTTTTCGTAGCGCTTCTGGATTTCCAGCGC
The DNA here is from genome assembly GCF_003590855.1 of Massilia cavernae. Classification (GTDB taxonomy): domain Bacteria; phylum Pseudomonadota; class Gammaproteobacteria; order Burkholderiales; family Burkholderiaceae_D; genus Telluria_A; species Telluria_A cavernae. The sequence goes on along the minus strand of NZ_QYUP01000120.1, from coordinate 83,014 downwards.
CACTTCGTTCGCGCCGCCATGCTTTGGACCGCGCAGCGCGCCGATCGCGCCGGTGATGGCCGAGTGGATGTCCGAACCCGTACCCGCGATCACGCGGGCGGTGAAGGTCGATGCGTTGAACTCGTGCTCCGCATACAGGATCAGCGAGGTGTGCATCGCCTTTTCCCAGCTCTTCGGCGGCTTCACACCGTGCAGCAGGTGCAGGAAGTGGCCGCCGATGGAGTCGTCGTCGGTTTCGACGTCGATGCGCTTGCCGTTGTGGCTGAAGTGGTACCAGTACAGCAGCATCGAGCCGAACGACGCCATCATGCGGTCGGCGATGTCGCGCGCGCCCGGCGCGTTGTGGTCGTCCTTCTCCGGCAGCACGCAGCCGAGGGTGGACACGCCGGTGCGCATCACGTCCATCGGGTGGCTCGACGCCGGCAGCGCTTCCAGCGCCGCCTTCACCGCCTGCGGCAGGCCGCGCAGCGATTTCAGTTTGGTCTTGTAGCCATTGAGCTCGGCCTGGTTCGGCAGCTTGCCGTGCACCAGCAGGTATGCGATCTCTTCGAATTCGGAAGTGTCGGCGACGTCCAGGATGTCGTAGCCGCGGTAGTGCAGGTCGTTGCCGGTCTTACCGACCGAGCACAGTGCCGTATTACCGGCGGTGACGCCGGACAGTGCGACCGATTTTTTTGGCTTGAAACCTGCTGCTTGTTGCTCACTCATTTTCTTATCTCCCTTGGATATCGTCGATTACTTTTTCTGCGCTGCGAACAGCGCGTCGAGCTTTTGCTCGAAGTCGTGGTAGTTGATGCGCTCATACAGCTCCATGCGGGTCTGCATGGTGTCGACCACGTTCTGCTGGGTGCCGTCGCGGCGGATCGCGGTGTACACGTTCTCGGCCGCCTTGTTCATGGCGCGGAAAGCGGACAGCGGATACAGCACCAGGCCGACGTCGGCGCCCTTCAGTTCTTCCGTCGTGAACAGCGGGGTCGAGCCGAACTCGGTGATGTTGGCGAGGATAGGCACGCCGACAGCCTTGGCGAACTTCGAATACATCGGCAGGTCGGTGATGGCTTCAGGGAATACCATGTCGGCGCCGGCTTCCACGCAGGCGATGGCGCGGTCCACTGCCGCTTCCAGGCCTTCGACCGCCAGCGCGTCGGTGCGCGCCATGATGACGAAGCTGTCGTCGGTGCGCGCATCGACCGCGGCCTTGATGCGGTCGACCATCTCCTGCTTGCTGACGATTTCCTTGCCCGGACGGTGGCCGCAGCGCTTGGCGCCGACCTGGTCTTCGATGTGGATCGCAGCCGCGCCGAACTTGATCATCGACTTGACGGTGCGCGCCACGTTGAAGGCGGACGAACCGAAGCCGGTATCGACGTCGACCAGCAGCGGCAGGTCGCACACGTCGGTGATGCGGCGCACGTCGGTCAGCACGTCGTCGAGGTTGGAGATGCCGAGGTCGGGCAGGCCGAGCGAGCCGGCTGCGACGCCGCCGCCGGACAGGTAGATGGCGCGGAAACCGGCGCGCTTTGCGAGCAGCGCATGGTTGGCATTGATGGCGCCGACGACCTGCAGCGGCGATTCTTCCCGGACTGCGCGACGGAACAGTTGGCCTGGTGTTTCTTTCATGTGACTTCCCCCTAAGAAATGCGGTGGTACGGCGAATGCATCCATAGATTGCAAGGGCCGTGCCAGCTCATCGCGGGCACCGTACGTCCTTTGCACAATAGGCGAAAACATCGAAGATTCAATGCCTTGCGTGCAAACGATGCAAATATTATTTATTTGACAAGTTCGCCAATATGTTTCACGTTGCGTTACAGTGAAACATCGGTGGAACATATGAAGTAGAATTGCAACATGAGCTTCCCTGCCCCTGGCCCCCTCGACAATACCGACAAACCGGTCATCTGGACGGTCTCGGCATCGCGCCTGTCCGACCTGTTCCGCGACATCACGCTGGAATACGACCACCTTGCGGCGATCGAGCCGATCAACCTCGGCTTCGACGAAGCGGCGCGCCATATCCGCGAACGCATGGCGGCCGAGCGCTGCGACGTGGTGATCTCCGCCGGTTCGAATGCGGCTTACCTGAAGGGGCGCGTGTCGGTACCGGTCGTCGTCGCGAAGGCCAGCGGCTTCGACGTGATGCAGGCGCTGGCGCGCGCGCGGCGCGTCTCAAACCGCATCGGCGTGATCACCTACCAGCAGGAGATGCCCGAGCTGGCCGAATTCAGCGCCACCTTCGACGTGCCGATCGCGCAGCGCACCTACGTGACCGAGGAAGACGCGCGCGCCCAGATCAACGACCTGAAGGCCGCCGGCGTGCAGGTGATCGTCGGCGCCGGCCTGATCACCGACCTGGCCGAGGAAGCCGGACTGACCGGCGTGTTCGTGTATTCGGCGGCGTCGATCCGCCAGGCCTTCGATGACGCGCTGGAGATGGCGCGCCTGACGCACCTTGAATCGAACCGGGCGCGCCGCTCGGTGGTGGCCGACACGCTGCGCGCCAAGCATGGCCTGAACGACCTGCGCGGCGTGTCCGGCGCGATGGAGAAGCTGCGCCAGGCGGTGGTGCTGTATGCCCGTTCGCCCGCCACGGTGCTGATCCAGGGCGAAACCGGCACCGGCAAGGAGCTGGCGGCGCAGGCGATCCACCGCGAAGGCCCGCGCAGCCTTGGCGCCAACCGCCCCTTCGTCGCCGTCAACTGCGGCGCCATCGCCGAATCGCTGCTCGAATCCGAACTGTTCGGCCATGAGGAAGGCGCGTTCACCGGCGCCCGCCGCGGCGGCCATGCCGGCCTGTTCGAAGCGGCCAACCGCGGCACGCTCTTCCTCGACGAGATCGGCGAGATGCCGCTGTCGCTGCAAACCCGTTTGCTGCGCGTGCTGGAAGAACGCGAAGTGGTGCGGGTCGGCGGCACGCGTCCGGTTGCCATCGACGTGCGCGTCATCAGCGCCACCCACTGCGACCTCGAAGAGCGCGTGCGCGAGGGCCGCTTCCGCGCCGACCTGTTCTACCGTCTCGCCGTGCTGCGCATGTCGCTGCCGCCGTTGCGCGAACGCCCGGAAGACGTGGCTGTGCTGGCCGAATGGTCGCTGAAGAACGCGCTGGCGGCGCTGGGCGCGCGCCCGCATCCCAACCTGCATGCCGAGATCGGCGCGTGCGCCCCCCTGCTCGAACGCTACGGCTGGCCGGGCAATGTGCGCGAGCTGCGCAACCTGGCCGAGCGCCTGGCCCTGTTCCTGGCCGCCGAACCGCTGCAGTCACTGACGCCGGGATTCCTGCTGTCGGTCGCGCCCGAACTCGGGCGCCTGCCCGAGTCCCCCCTTCCCCTGGCGCTCCGCCGCCGCAGCTGCCGCTGGAAGAATCGGTGGAAGACGTCCTTGCCCGTTTCGGCGGCCGCCGCGACGAGGCCGCGCAATACCTCGGCATCAGCCGCACGACGCTGTGGCGCAAGCTGCGCAAGCAGGCCTGAGACCGGCAACGCGCCACGATTCCCCTGCGCGTCAAAGCAAGATTCCAAAAAACAGTGCAGAATTGTCATGATTACCGGCCGCCGAAATTCCTTTCCACAACTATAGAGCGCGCCCCCGGCGCTGCCTATTAAAGCCGCTGAAGCCCACAAGGCGACCGCAGCGGCAATGGAGACAAGCAATGCCACAGACACCGCAACCCGCGCTGTTCTCACTGATCGGCAACACCCCGCTGGTCGAAGTCACACGCATCGACACCGGCCCCTGTCAGCTGTTCCTCAAGCTCGAATGCCAGAATCCCGGCGGCTCCATCAAGGACCGCATCGGCCGCGCCATGATCGAAAAGGCGGAGGCCGACGGCCTGCTGCAGCCCGGCGGCACCGTGGTCGAGGCTACGGCGGGCAATACCGGCATCGGCCTCGCCCTGGTAGCCCGCATCAAGGGCTACCGCGTGGTGCTGGTCGTGCCCGACAAGATGGCGATCGAGAAGGTGCTTCACCTGAAAGCACTGGGCGCCGAGATCCACCTGACGCGATCCGACGTCGGCAAGGGCCATCCCGAGTATTACCAGGACTACGCCGCGCGGCTGGCGCGCGAGATACCGGGCTCCTGGTTCGCCGACCAGTTCAACAACCAGGCCAACCCCTACGCGCACGAATCGACCACCGGCCCGGAGCTGTGGCAGCAGAGCGGCGAGCGGCTCGATGCGATCGTCGTCGGCGTCGGCTCGGGCGGCACCCTCACCGGCCTGTCGCGCTACTTCGGCGCCGTGCATCCGGAGCTGGAGTTCGTGCTGGCCGACCCGAAAGGCTCGATCCTGGCCGAGTACGTCGAGACCGGCAAGCTGTCGGAGGTGTCGGGATCGTGGGCGGTGGAAGGCATCGGCGAGGACTTCATTCCCGGCATCGCGGACCTGTCGCGCGTTCACCGCGCGTTCACCATCACTGACGAGGAAAGCTTCAATAGCGCGCGCCTGCTGCTGCGCGAGGAAGGGATCCTGGCCGGGTCGTCCACTGGCACCCTGCTGGCGGCCGCGCTGCGCTACTGCCGTGCGCAGACCACGCCCAAGCGCGTGGCGACCTTCGTGTGCGATACCGGCACCCGCTACCTCACCAAGGTGTACAGCGACGGCTGGATGGTCGACCAGGGCCTGCTCAAGCGCCCGATGCTGGGCGACCTGCGCGACCTGATCGGCCGCCGCTACGACGAGGGCGACGTCGTGACGGTGGCGCCGTCCGACAACCTGCTGACGGCCTTCAACCGCATGCGCAGCGCCGACCTGGCGCAGCTGCCCGTGATCGACAACGGCAGGCTGGTTGGCCTGATCGACGAATCCGACCTGCTGCTCCACGTGACCACCGCCGGCGGCAAGTTCGCCGACCTGGTAAGCACCACCATGGCGGCGCAACTGCGCACGCTTCGTCCGGGCGCCAGCATGCAGCAGCTTCGCGAGATAATCGACCTGGGCCTGACCGCCGTCATCACCGACGACGGCCACTTCTACGGCCTGATCACGCGCTTCGACCTCCTCAACCATCTTCGCAGGACGCTATCGTGAACGAATCGAACAACAAGAAACACATCGCCACCCGTGTCATCCACGGCGGCCAGTCGCCCGATCCAAGCACCGGCGCGGTCATGCCGCCGATTTACGCCACCTCCACTTTCGTGCAGCAAAGTCCCGGCGTGCACAAGGGCCTCGATTACGGGCGTTCGCACAACCCGACCCGCTGGGCGCTGGAACGCTGCGTGGCCGACATCGAGAGCGGCTCGCAGGCGTTCGCATTCGCATCGGGCCTGGCGGCTATTTCAACGGTGCTGGAGCTGGCCGACAGCGGTTCGCACATCATCGCGGGCGACGACATGTATGGCGGCACCTACCGCCTGTTCGAACGCGTGCGCCGGCGCAGCGCGGGGCATGATTTCAGCTATGTCGACCTGACCTCGCTCGATGCGCTGCTGGCGGCCACCAAGCCGGAGACGCGCATGGTGTGGGTGGAGACGCCGACCAATCCGATGCTCAAGCTGGCCGATCTCGAAGCGATCGCGAAAATCTGCCGCGAGCGCGGGATCATCTCGGTGTGCGACAACACCTTCGCCAGCCCGATCGTGCAGCGGCCGCTGGAGTTCGGGTTCGACATCGTGGTGCACTCCACGACCAAGTACATGAACGGGCATTCGGACATCATCGGCGGCGTGGCGGTGGTGGGCACCGAGCCGCACCAGCGCGAGTGGGCCGAGCAGCTGGGCTTCCTGCAGAATTCCGTGGGCGCGATACAGGGGCCGTTCGACAGCTTCATGGTGCTGCGCGGGATTAAGACCCTGGCGCTGAGGATCGAGCGGCACTGCACCAATGCGCTGGCGCTGGCGCAGTGGCTGGAACGGGAGCCGAAGGTGCGCAAGGTGCTTTATCCGGGGCTGGAGTCGCATCCGCAGCATGCGCTGGCAAGGCAGCAGATGAATGGGTATGGCGGGATTATTTCGATTGACCTGAACACCGACCTTGCTGGGGCAAGGCGCTTCCTGGAGCGGTGCGAAGTGTTCACCCTGGCCGAGAGTTTGGGTGGCGTCGAGAGCTTGATCGAGCATCCGGCGTTGATGACGCATGCGACCATTCCGCCCGTGCAGCGGGCGGAGTTGGGGATCAGCGATAGCTTGATCCGGCTTTCAGTCGGCGTCGAGGATCTTGAAGATCAGCGGGACGACTTGAAGGCCGCGCTGGCGGCGATTTAAGCGAACGCTCGTAGCGCAAGCGTCCCGCTATTTGCCGAATGGGCGCGGAGGCAGTGAGCGCAAATAGGCCGTTAGCGCAGCCATGTCCGCGTCGTCGATGTTCTTGTAGTGCTGGAAGGCCATCGGCGGCTTGTAGGGCTGGCCGTTGCGGTCGACGCCTCCACGTACCGCTTTGGATATCTGCGCGTCGGTCCAACCCTTCAGTCCCGATTCGTGCGGCGTCAGGTTGCGCGATACGCTGTCACCCCACGGGCCGGGGAAGCTGCGGCCGCCCGAGCCGAGGCTGGCCGTCACCAGCATTCCCTTCTGGTCGCGCTGCGTGTGGCATTCCATGCAGTGGCCGATCGTCGACAGGTACTCGCCGTACTTGACCTTGTGGGCGCGCGACGGCGCCTTGACCTTCTTGACTGGCGGACCCCAGCTCGGAGGCATCGGGAAGTTGAACGTGCTTTTCGGGACGGCGTTGCGGACCGCGGGCTCGGTGCGCAGCACGGCGACGATCGCGTTGACGTCGTCGTCCGACAGGTGGCGGTAGAACTCGACCGGCATCGGCGGGCCGATCAGGCTTCCGTCGGGACGGACGCCCTCGCGGATCGCCTTGACCAGCTGGGCGTCGGTCCATTTGCCAACGCCGGTCTCGCGGTCCTGCGTGACGTTGGGCGCGTAGGCCTTGAACATCTTGTCGTCGAAGGGCATCCCGCCGGACATGCCCTTGTCGGCGAGGTACTCGCCGCGCGGACCGCGCGCCATGTGGCAGTTGGCGCAGGCGACCACGCCGTCCATCAGGTACCTCCCCCGTTCGAGCGTGGCCGCCGACGGCGGCGCGGCGGCCGCGATGTTGGCGACACAGACCATCAGGATGGCTAAGGCGGCAGGCCGGCTCGACGAATTGCGCATGGTGTTCACCTCGATAGGAACGACACAGACGACGGGACTGGAGCGACCAATCCTAGCGCAGCGTTAGCATCAAGTAAATATTCTTTGATACGCAATCTATCGAGTGTTGCGCTTCCGGCACGCGCATCTCAACGCTGGCCGGCCACCCAGCGCTTTACCCCTTCCAGCATCTTGTCGAGGCGCGCGCGGTCGTGCACTTCGCCGCGGCTCACCACCATCCGGATCTTGCGGGTGGCCTTGATGTCGGCCAGTGGGTCGGCGTCGAGCACCAGCAGGTCGGCCGTCTTGCCGGCGCCGATGCTGCCGTAGCGATCCAGCTTGCCGAGGAAGCGCGGGCCGTTGACCACGGCGCTTTGCAGCGCCTGGTGCGGCGTCAGGCCGTGTTTGACGTACAGCGCGATTTCGTCGTGCAGCGCCTGGCCGGGGTAATCGAAGGAGTTGAGGAAGCCGGCATCGGTGCCGGCGATGACGCTGACGCCTTCCTGTGCCAGCATCGGCAGCAGCGCGGCGGACTTTTCGTAAACCGCGTGGCGCAACGCGATCGCCTCCGGCGTGTCTTGGGCGGCGCGCTTGACGCGCCAGTCGTAGGTCTCGCGCAGGCCCTTGCCGATGTATTGCAGGTAGCTGTCTTTACTGTGGTCTTCCTGGTCGAGGTAAGCCGTGATGCGCGATACCGACAGCGTCGGCACGACGGCCGTCCCGCGTGATGCCATGTGGCGGAAGGCGGCGCGCGCGGTGGCTTCGTCGTAGCTTTCGATGCTCAGGCGGTTCACTTCGCGGCCGGTCAGCTTGCCGGCGGCGACCTGCGCCGCCAGTTCGGCCTCGCGCGGCGTGGTGGCGCGCAGCAGGTAGCTCAGGTGCTCCACCGTGCCCAGGCCCGCGTCGAAGGCGCGCGCCAGCGGCATCTGTCCAGGCAGGTGGCCCGAGGTGCGCATGCCGCGCTCCTTGGCCTGGCGCAGCGCCTCGAGATAGATCTCGGGCGTCATCGTATTCTCGGTGATCTTCACGAAGTCGACCTTCTGCGACTGCAGCTGGTCGAGCGCCTTGCTCACGTCCTGCGGCGTGCCGACTTCGATGGTGCCTTTCCACAGCGGCTTGATGCCTTCGAGCTTCTGCCCTGAGGCGAAGATCGTCGGTCCGGCCATCTGGCCCGCCGCGATCTTCTGGCGCCAGCTCAGGACCGTGTCGGACAAGTCGCCCGCGCAGTCGCGCACCGTGGTGATGCCGTGCGCGATGTAAAGCGGCAGCAGCTGCCTGTTCTCTTCGATCAGCGCTTCGCCGCCGCCGAAGTGGACGTGGCTGTCCCACAGGCCGGGCATCAGGTATTTACCGGGTAGTTTGATGGTCTTCTTCGGCGCGTAGTTTTTCAGTTCGGCGTCGTTGACGACGGCGACGATGGTGTCGCCTTTCAGGAGCACGGACTTACCGGTCGCGCGGGTCCCGGCAGCGACGTCGATGATGGTGGCCCTGGTCAGCGCGACGTCGACGGCGATGCGGTCGGTGGCATGGGCGGCGGTGAAGAGGCCGGTGGCCAACAGGGCCGCGGCGAGTTTTTTCATGGGATGCATGGCGGAATTCCTAGGTTGTTTGCTTTTCAGAACGTTACACTAGAAGAACATCCTTGGCCGTGTCAACCGCAACGCGCCCTTGGACCCGAAAAAAAACCCGCACAGTGCGGGTTTTTCATTCGCGCTTGCGCGCTTACTCGATTTCGACCGTTTCGGCCGGCGCCGGCGGCGGCGCGACATCGCCCTCGGGGAACTCGAGGACGACGCTGTCGTTGTCGTCCAGGTCCACCGTGATGCGTCCACCGTTGACCAGGCGGCCGAACAGCAGCTCGTCGGCCAGCGCCTTGCGAATCATGTCCTGGATCAGGCGGGCCATCGGACGGGCGCCCATCTGCGGATCGAACCCTTTCTTCGCGAGGAACTTGCGCAGCTTCTCGGTAAAGACGGCTTCGACCTTCTTCTCGTGCAGCTGCTCTTCCAGCTGCATCAGGAACTTGTCGACGACGCGCAGGATGATCTCTTCGTCCAGCGCGCGGAAGCTGATGGTCGCGTCGATGCGGTTGCGGAACTCAGGCGTGAACATGCGCTTGATGTCGGCCATCTCGTCGCCCTGTGCCTTCGAATCCGTGAAGCCCATCGAACGCTTGGTCAGGCTCTCGGCGCCCGCGTTGGTGGTCATGATGATGATCACGTTGCGGAAGTCGGCCTTGCGTCCGTTGTTGTCGGTCAGCGTGCCATGGTCCATCACCTGCAGCAGGATGTTGAAGATGTCCGGATGGGCCTTCTCGATCTCGTCCAGCAGCAGCACCGCGTGCGGCTTCTTGGTGATGGCTTCGGTCAGCAAGCCACCCTGGTCGAAACCGACGTAGCCCGGCGGCGCGCCGATCAGGCGGCTGACGGCGTGGCGCTCCATGTACTCGGACATGTCGAAGCGAATCAGCTCGATGCCGAGAATGAAGGCCAGCTGCTTCGCCACTTCGGTCTTGCCGACGCCGGTAGGACCGGAAAACAGGAAGGAGCCGATCGGCTTGTCGGTCTTGCCCAGGCCGGCGCGCGCCATCTTGATGGCCGACGACAGCGCGTCGATCGCAGGGTCCTGGCCGAACACCACGTTGCGCAGGCCGCGGCGAGGTCTGCAGCTTGCTGCGGTCGTCCTGGTTGACGGTTTGCGCGGAATGCGGCGCGATCTTGGCGATAATGTTCCTCGATCCGGTTTTTCCGATGGTTTTTTCTGCTTCGACTTCGGCACAGGATGCGGTTGCGCCGCACCGGCTTTCGTCGATGACGTCGGATGGCCGTGTCCGGCAGGTGGCGGTCGTTATGAAGCGGGCGCCAGTTCAGCCGCGGTCGACAGCGCGACGCGAGTACTTGACGCCGTGGTGCTCGTCGAAGGCGCGACTTCAGGCCGCGCAAGATTTGCAGGTCTGCTCGACCGACGGCTCGTTGACGGTCCCATTTCTGGAAGCGGCGTCGACAGTGCATGGTCCTTCGTCGAACACGCCGCGGGAAACTCCTAAATGTTGGTCGCGCCGAAATGCACTTGAGCGGCCGTTGGAGAGCGCGGGCTTGAGCAGGTGGACGCGTCGACGTGCCGCCGACGCCGAACCGGGCGCCGATGATGGTGTGGATCTCGTCGATGAACAGGATGCCGTCGGCATGTCCTTCAGCTGCTTTGAGCACGGCCTCAGCGCTGCCTCGAAGATCGCCGCGCATACTTGGTGCCGGCCAGCAGGCGCCGCCCTCAGTCCATGCGAATAGACAATTCGCCGTTGTTCAGGATCTCGGGCACGTCTCGCCCTGGGTGAGTGCGCCATCCAGGCCTTCCGCGATGGCGGTCTTGCCACGCCGGCTTCGCCAAACGAGCAGCGGATTGTTCTTGCAGGCGGCGGCACAGATGCTGGATCACGCGGTCGATTCTTCCTCACGGCGAATCAGCGGCTTCCTGCCTCGAGACGCAGCTTGTTCAGGTTTTGCGTGAACTGGTGCGAGGGGCTCTCCTTGGCCTGGCCTTCGACCTGGCTTCCTCGACGCCTCATCGGACGTTCTTCTGGCTGTCGACTGCTGTCCTTGCGCACGCCGTTGGGAAATTTGAAATTGACCACGTCGAGGCGGTGACGCCTGCTGGTGCAGGTAGTACACCGCGTGGCGATCCTGCTCGCCGAAATGGGACGAGCACGTGGCGCCGGTCACTTTCCTCTTGCCGTTGAAGCGGACGGACGGAGTGATGGCGCGCTGGATCACACGCTGGAACCCGAGCGTAGGCTGGGTGTCGACTCGCGGTACCCGGCACGAGTCGGCGTGTTGTCGCCAATAAAAGTTGGTCAGGTCGCGCAGGTCTTCGAATGTTGACCGCGGCCGCAGGCGCGCAGGACTTCAGCGGCGGACGGATTGTCCAGCAGCGCCAGCAGCAAGTGTTCGACAGTGATGAATTCATGCCGTGCCTGCCGGGCTTCGACAAAGGCCATGTGTAAAGAAACTTCTAATTCCTGCGCAATCATACTTCCTCCATCACACACTGCAGGGGATGCCCCGCTTTGCGCGCATGCGTTAATACAAACTCCACTTTGGTACACGCTATATCTTTGGAAAACACGCCGCACACTCCCTTGCCATGGCGGTGAACGGAAAGCATGATCTGCGTCGCCGTTTCGCGATCCTTGTTGAAGTACTCCTGGATGATGGCCACAACAAACTCCATCGGAGTGTAGTCGTCATTCAGAAGTGCCACCTGGTACAGCGGAGGCGGTTTGACGACCTGCCGTTCCAGCACTTGTTCGGTATCTTGCTTGGTTGCCATACGCTTATTCTAAGGCTTTCAACGATGATGCAATGCATAAACATCAGGGCATTTCATTTGTTTTTCCATCTTACGCGTTTTCCAGTCTCAGCGCAGATGGCGGCCCGATTCAGAAAATCAAGAGTTGCTGTCGCGACTTTTGTGGAAAAAATGACAACAGCAATCCTAAACCACTTGACTTCAAAAATTATTCCGCCAACAATGCGGTTATCGACTTGTACTTATGTATTCGTTGATAAGATTGAGCAGCTGAGGAGGGGGCAAGAAGCTTCTTGCTTTTATGGCTCGTGTGATTTGTTAATATTTGAAAGTTCTTTTATGGCAACAGGTACAGTTAAGTGGTTCAATGATTCCAAAGGCTTTGGCTTCATCACTCCAGATGACGGCGGCGAGGATCTGTTCGCGCACTTCTCCGCAATCAACATGAACGGTTTCAAGACCCTCAAAGAAGGTCAAAAAGTTCAATTCGAAGTCACGCAAGGCCCTAAAGGCAAGCAAGCTTCCAACATCCAGTCGGCTTAATCGGCAGACATCGATGTTAAAGAACCCCGCTTAACGCGGGGTTTTTTTACGCCTGGTGAAAACATCAACCAGCCTGCGCCGGCACACTTTCCGGCGCTGAATGGGCCTTGTCGTCGTGAATCATGCGCTGCGCCCGAACGGAAGTTCATGTACTTCGCCCGTTTGACGACGATTTACGAATGCATCCTGCGCCCCGCCTGCACGTTCGCGCAGCAGCGCCGTCAATTCCTGCATCGTGCGGTCGATCAAACTGAACTGGCTGTCGATCGCGTCGGTATAGATGTTGAAAAACTCGGCGGAATCGAAGCTGAGCCGCTCAGCCCCGATCACCGTCTCCTCAACCAGGCGGAATGCGGTGTCGGCCGCTTCGGCGCTTTCTTTCACCGCTGCCGCCAGCTTCGCGCGGAGGGCCGGATGGCGCTGCGCAATCTGCTCGATCGCGCGCTTGGCGTTATAGTGATAGACCCTGGCCAGCGCAATCAGCGCCGACAGCTTCGAGCGGTCCTCCGCCGCGATCGCTTTCTTGAACAGGTGCAAGGTGCCGCGGGCGCGCGCCTGCCCAAGCGATTCGGTCAGGTTAGGCAGGTGGAACAGCGCCGCCATTGTCAACTGGTGGCTGTCGGCCTCGGGATCGAGCGCCAGCCCGAAATGGTCCGCCGTCTGGTCCAGCGCTTCCAGGAATTGAGCGATCAGCGCGGTATGACGGACCAGGCTCTGACTGCTTACGATGGATTTTCGTGACACGTCGCGGGCGAGCATGCTCCAGTGCCGCAGCGCCTCTTTCCATTTCGCGACAAGCCTCGAATCCTTGACGCTGCGTCCGATGATCGCATCGGCCGCGCCGATCGCCTGTTCCACTTCGGCCTGCTTCTGCCGGCGCGGAAACGACAGAGACTGGTTTCCGCCGAGGTAGCCGGCACAAATGCCCCGATGCTGTTGCGTCAGTTGGATCACGCGCAACAGCTGCTGGGACGGCTCGATGCCGGCCAGCTCGACTTGCGTACGCGCTCCCGCCGGCGGCGAGGCCAGCCGGAACAGCCGCCGCAGCGCGCGGGCCAGCGCCCCGGCCTGGTCGCGCATCGACTCGGCTGCCACCACTGACTGTCCGACCAGCGTCGCGTTTTCCTGCGTCGCGCGGTCGATCTGGGCCACCGCCTGGTTGACCTGCTCGATGCCGCTGCTCTGCTCGCCCGATGCCGACGAGATCTCGCTCATGATGGCGGTCACGCGCTGCACCGCCTGCTCGATCTCGCCCATCGTGCGGCCCGCCTGCGCCACCAGCGCCGAGCCGTTCTCGACCCGCGCCACCGAGTCGCCGATCAGTTCCTTGATCTCCTTCGCCGCAGCCGCGCTACGTTGCGCCAGGCCGCGCACCTCGCTCGCCACCACCGCGAAGCCTCGCCCTTGCTCGCCAGCGCGCGCAGCTTCCACTGCCGCGTTCAGCGCCAGGATGTTGGTCTGGAACGCGATTCCTTCGATCACGCCGGTGATGTCGGCGATCTTCTTCGAGGACTGGTTGATCTCTTCCATCGTGGACACCACCTGCTCCACCGCCGCGCCGCCGCGTTCAGCGATCGAACTAGCCTTCAGCGCGAGATCGCTGGCGGCGTGCGCGTTCTGCGCATTCTGTTTGACCGTCGACGTCAGTTCTTCCATGCTCGCCGCCGTCACCTCCAGCGAGGCCGCCTGCTCGTCGGTGCGCTCAGACTGGTTGGCGCTGCCCTGCGCGATTTCCCCGGAGGAGGTGGTGATCATGCCGGTCAATGCCTGCACCGCGCTCACAGTGTTGATCAGGCTGCTATTCATGTCCTGCAGCGCCTGCTGCAACTGGCCCATTTCATCCCGGCTTTTGACCTCTATGTGCGCGGTCAGGTCGCCCGAAGCGACTGCCTTGGCCACGCGCACGGCCTCGTTGATCGGTTGTGTGATCGCGCGGGTCAGGAAAAAGCCCACTGCGACTGCCGCCAGCATGATCAACGCGATCAGGCCCAGCACCGAGTATTGGGCGCGCCGCAGGCCGGCCACGCGCTCGCGCAGGATACCTGTCAGTTCCGTCATCGTGTGATCGCCAAGCGCGAACTGCGCGTCGATCGCGGCGCTGTACATCTTGAAGAAGTCACCGGAATTGAATGTCAATGCGTCCGGCTTGAGCACCTGTTCGTCGACTGCGAGGAACGCTTTGTCGGCGGCATCCGCGCTTTCCTTCAACGGCGCTGCCAGCCTGGCTTCAAGCGTCGCGTTGCGCGCCGTGATTTTCTCGATGGCGCGCCGCATGCCCTCGTATTGAACCCGGGTGACCGCGACCTGAGATGACAGCCGCGAGCGATCGCCGGGAGTGATGTCCTGCTGGAACAGATACAAGGTCCCCTTGGCGCGGACCTGGCCGAGCGATTCAGTCAGCTTGGGCAGGTAGGACAGCCCCGTCATCGTCAACTGGTGGCTGTCAGCCTCGGGGTCGAGCGCGAGTCCGAAATATTCCGACGCCTGGTCGAGCACTTCCAGGTAGGCCGCAATCAAAGAGGTGTGCTGGGTGAAGTTCTGCGTGCCCTGGATAGGCTTTTGCGCCACGTCGCGCGCCACTGCCTGCCAGTCCTGCAGCGCCTGGTTCCAGTTGGCGATGATCTTCGGATCCTGGATAGTGCGCTCCAGGATGGCGGTCGCTTCCGCGAGCGTCTTGTCCACCTCGGCCTGCTTCTCCGCGCGCGGCGACGCCAACGATTCGTTACCAGCCAGGTAGCCGGCGGACAGCTCCCGATGCTGCTGTGTCAGCTGGATCACGCGCCGCAGCGCCGTTGCCGGCGCGACTCCGGTCAGCTTGGTTTGCACCGCGCCGATAGCTGCATTGCTGGCGCGCAGGTAAATCACCAGGGGCGGCAGCGCCATCACGATCCCCAGGATACCGAAGATGGTCAGCTTCTGCCACATTCGCAAACGTCCAAGTAATGCACTCATGCCCTGACCTTTCTGTGCCTGCTCTGCGGATCGCGACTGAAATACAAAAAGGGCGTTCGTCCATGCCTTTCGGCATTCGACGAGACGCCCTTGTCACGATGAGTGGCGCCGTCGTTGGCGCGCGCTATTACATAAGCAAAGCATGTGCCAGGTCCCAGATGGATTGCGGCTGGCCGGATGACCGCACGCTGGCTCACGTGTGCCGACGGTACTCGAGGCGCACTGCGTGAGCGGAAACCTCATCGCGGTGCAACAGGCGGCAGCGACGCACGTTGATGGCATAACGCCGCGCTGATTTGGTGCGAATTGCAGAATTTTTTGATGGTCTCTACACCTATGGGACGAGCCAAAACAAAAGCCCTTGAATTTCCTTAGGAAAATCAAGGGCTTACAGGACGCGTCAGGAGACAGGATCACATGTTTTCGATCATCACGTCGCCGAAGCCGGAGCACGACACCTGGGTCGCGCCTTCCATCAGGCGTGCGAAGTCGTAGGTGACTTTCTTCGACGCGATCGATTTCTGCATCGATACGATGATCAGGTCAGCTGCTTCAACCCAGCCCATGTGGCGCAGCATCATTTCAGCCGACAGGATCAGCGAACCCGGGTTCACGTAGTCCTTGCCTGCGTACTTAGGCGCGGTGCCGTGGGTCGCTTCGAACATCGCAACCGAATCCGACAGGTTTGCGCCTGGCGCGATGCCGATGCCGCCAACCTGTGCCGCCAGCGCGTCGGAGATGTAGTCGCCGTTCAGGTTCAGGGTCGCGATGACGCTGTACTCTGCCGGACGCAGCAGGATCTGCTGCAGGAACGCGTCGGCGATCGAATCCTTGACGATGATGTCCTTGCCGGTCTTTGGATTCTTGAACTTGCACCATGGGCCGCCGTCGATCAGCTCTGCGCCGAATTCCTTCTGTGCCAGTGCGTATGCCCAGTCACGGAAGCCGCCTTCGGTGTACTTCATGATGTTGCCCTTGTGAACGATGGTCACGGAAGGCTTGTCGTTGTCGATGGCGTACTGGATCGCCTTGCGCACCAGGCGCTCGGTACCTTCGATCGACACCGGCTTGATGCCGATGCCCGAGGTTTCAGGGAAGCGAATCTTGTTGACGCCCATTTCCTTGGTCAGGAACTCGATCAGTTTCTTGACGCCGTCGGAGCCCTGCTGCCATTCGATACCCGCGTAGATGTCTTCCGAGTTTTCGCGGAAGATGACCATGTCGGTCTTCTCAGGCTGTTTCAGCGGCGAAGGCACGCCGGCGAAGTAGCGCACTGGACGCAGGCAGGTGTACAGGTCGAGCTGCTGGCGCAGTGCCACGTTCAGTGAACGGATGCCGCCGCCGACTGGCGTGGTCAACGGGCCCTTGATCGATACGACGTAGTCCTTCAGCGCATCCAGGGTCTCTTCCGGCAGCCATACGTCAGGGCCGTACACGGTGGTCGATTTTTCGCCGGCGAAGATTTCCATCCAGCTGATCTTGCGCTTGCCGCCGTAGGCCTTGGCCACCGCGGCATCGACTACCTTGATCATGACCGGGGTGATGTCGATGCCGGTGCCGTCGCCTTCGATGAAGGGAACGATCGGATTATCCGGGACCGCGAGCGACAGATCGGTGTTGACGGCGATTTTCTGGCCATCGGCCGGGACGGTGATATGTTGGTACATTGTGTTCTCCCAATTGGACTCGTGCGCGACTGCGACGTGGCGCGACCGCCCCCACCTTGGCTGGCGGCCACTCTTGCATAAACCATTAAGTTTATATCAATCAAAAGTGAAAACCTACTTTTGATTGGCTTAGTCAGACAAAAATCCCTGGCGGAGCCAGATGATTTTTAGAGGCAAAAGCCACGAAAGCCACTCTGGCCTCCTGAGCGCGCGTAAAAAAACCCGCCGCGGCCATCTTGACCGGGCGGGTTCTTTTCGGCCATCAGAGCACCAAGGCGGAAATTACGCCAGTGCTCCGAGCGCGTCGTTGAAGGTGGCGCTAGGACGCATGGCTGCGGACACTTTCGCCTCGTCAAGCTTGTAGTAGCCGCCCACATCGACCGGCTTGCCCTGCACGGCCAGCAACTCGGCCACGATCTTCGCTTCGTTCTCCGCCAGCGACTTGGCCAGCGGCGCGAAATGCGCGGCCAGTTCGGTGTCGTCGGTCTGCGCGGCCAGTTCCTGCGCCCAGTACAGCGACAGGTAGAACTGGCTGCCGCGGTTGTCGAGTTCGCCGGTCTTGGGCGACGGCGACTTGCGGTTGTCGAGCAACTTGCCGGTGGCGGCGTCGAGCGTGCTGGCTAAGATCTTGGCCTTGGCGTTGCCGGTCTTGAGGCCGAGGTCTTCGAAGGACACGGCGAGCGCAAGGAACTCGCCCAGCGAATCCCAGCGCAGGTGGTTTTCTTCCACCAGCTGCTGCACGTGCTTCGGCGCCGAACCGCCCGCACCCGTTTCGTACATGCCGCCACCTGCCATCAATGGAACGATCGACAGCATCTTGGCACTGGTGCCCAGTTCCAGGATCGGGAACAGGTCGGTCAGGTAGTCGCGCAGAATGTTGCCGGTAACCGAAATGGTGTCCAGACCGCGTTTCAGGCGCTCAAGCGTGTAACGCATCGCACGCACTTGCGACATGATCTGGATGTCCAGGCCGCTCGTGTGGTGGTCCTTCAAGTAGGTCCTGACCTTCGTGATCAGCTCGTTTTCATGCGGACGGTACGGGTCGAGCCAGAACACCGCCGGCATGCCGGAGTTGCGCGCGCGCGTGACGGCCAGCTTGATCCAGTCGCGAATCGGCGCGTCCTTGACCTGGCACATGCGCCAGATGTCGCCCTGTTCGACGTTTTGCGACAGCAGCACTTCGCCCGTTGCCAGGTCGGTGATGTTGGCCACGCCGTCTTCCGGGATCTCGAAGGTCTTGTCGTGCGAACCGTACTCTTCGGCCTGCTGGGCCATCAGGCCCACGTTCGGCACGGTGCCCATGGTCTTCGGATCGAACGCGCCGTGCCATTTGCAGAAGTTGATGATCTCCTGGTAAATGCGGGCGAAGGTACTCTCCGGAATCACGGCCTTGACTTCCTTCAGGCGGCCGTCGGCACCGTACATCTTGCCCCCGGCGCGTATCATCGCCGGCATCGAGGCGTCGACGATGACGTCGTTCGGCGAATGGAAGTTGGTGATGCCCTTGGCCGAATCGACCATCGCCAGCGCCGGACGGTTTTCCTGGCAGGCGTGGATGTCGCGTACGATTTCATCGCGCTGCGACACCGGCAGGTCGGCGATCTTGTTGTACAGGTCGGCCATGCCGTTGTTGACGTTGATGCCCAGGCTGTCGAACAGGGCGCCGTGCTTCTCAAACGCTTCCTTGTAGAACATGCGCACGCAGTGGCCGAACACGATCGGGTGCGACACCTTCATCATGGTCGCCTTGACGTGCAGCGAGAACATCACGCCTGTGTTCTTCGCGTCTTCGATCTGCTTTGCGTAGAACGCCAGCAGGGCCTTGCGGCTCATGAACATCGAATCGATGATCTCGCCGTCCTGCAGGGCCACCTTTTGCTTGAGCACGATGGCCTTGCCGCTCGTGGTGATCAGTTCCATCTTGACGTCGCGCGCGCCCTTGACCGTCATCGACTTTTCGCCGTGGTAGAAGTCGCCTTCGGTCATGTGCGAGACGTGGGTGCGCGAGGCTGCCGACCATTCGCCCATCGAGTGCGGGTTCTTGCGGGCGTATTCCTTGACGGCGCGGGGGGCGCGGCGGTCGGAGTTCCCTTCACGCAGAACCGGGTTCACTGCCGAACCGATGCACTTGGCGTACCTGGCCTTGATGTCCTTTTCTTCGTCGGTCTTCGGGGCGGCCGGATAGTCGGGGATGTCGTAGCCCTTGCCCTGCAGTTCCTCGATGGCCGCTTCCAGCTGCGACACGGAGGCGCTGATGTTAGGCAGCTTGATGATGTTGGCTTCCGGCGTGAGGGTTAACTTGCCGAGTTCCGCCAAGGCGTCCGGCACGCGCTGCTCGGGCTTGAGGCGCTCGGGGAAGGCAGCCAGGATGCGCGCCGCCACCGAGATGTCGCTCTTCTCGACGGTGATGCCTGCGGCTTTGGCGAAGGTGCTGACGACTGGCAGGAAGGCATGGGTTGCCAGCAGCGGCGCCTCGTCGGTCAGGGTGTAAATGATGGTCTGATCACTGCTCATGCGCTTTTCCTCGGTATTCGCGAACGGTGCCGCGATGGATAGGTCTGGATTCTGAAACTGGTTACAATTATGGATACGGGCCCCGAAGGTCTTCTATAAGACATAAGAGGCGCGTTTCACATTATGCACCAGTATTTTACTAGGCGCTACGGTTTTAAGACACGAACACTTGGCTTTCGATGCTGAAAGGCTGCCGCCACACCCTATGCCCCTGATCCTATTTAACAAGCCGTTCCAGGTACTTTGCCAGTTTACTCCGCAGGACGGACGCGAGTCGCTCGCCGATTACATTGCCACGCCCAACATCTACCCCGCCGGCCGGCTCGACGCCGACAGCGAAGGGCTGATGCTGCTGACCGACGACGGCCGCCTGCAGCACCAGATCGCCCATCCCGACCACAAGGAGGCAAAGACCTACCTGGTGCAGGTGGACGGCGTGGCCGATGCCGGCGCGCTGGCGAAGCTGCAGGCGCCGATCGACCTGGGCGACTTTGTCACCAAGCCATGCAAGGCGGTGCGCATCGCCGAGCCCGAGTGGCTGTGGCCGCGCAACCCGCCGATCCGCCAGCGCGCGGACAAGCCGACCAGCTGGATCGCGATCACGCTACAGGAAGGAAAGAACCGCCAGGTGCGCCGGATGACGGCGGCCGTTGGACTGCCGACGCTGCGCCTGGTCCGCAGCAGCATCGGGCCATATTCGCTGGCGACGCATCCCTTGATGCCGGGGGAGTCGATGGAAGTCTCCGCGGGAGATTTGAAATAACAATCGTTACACCCGCTTACTTGACGCTCGCCCAAGCCCCATGGCTTAATCTGCCACCCTCACCACGATACTGACCATGAAAAAAACTATCGCCACCCTGGCCGCCGCCGCGCTCGCACTTTGCGCCGCCGGCGCAGGCGCGCAGCAGCCTGCCCGCTTCGGCAACACCCAGCTGACCGCCGGCATGCACCTGATCCAGGCCGAAGTCGCCCAGACCGACGCCCAGCGCCAGCAAGGCCTGATGTTCCGCGAGAAGATGCAAAACAACCACGGCATGGTGTTCGTGTTCGACCAGCCGACCAGCCAGTGCATGTGGATGAAGAATACCCTGCTGCCTTTGTCTGTCGCCTTCATCGACCTTGAGGGCAAGATCGTCAACATCGAAGACATGAAACCGCAAACGCTGGACAGCCACTGCTCCACCAAGCCGGTCAAGTATGCGCTCGAAATGAACCTTGGCTGGTTCAAGCAGAAGAACATCAAGCCGGGCAGCGCCATCGGCGGCCTGCCGGGCCTGCCGAAGTAAGTCGGCAAAAAGCCCGCATGACCCAGGTCAGGCGGGCTTTACAACCAGGACAAGCCCTGGCGAACCAAAGCGAAAAACCCGCGCGACCATCGTCAGGCGGGTTCTCGGTCCAGTCGAACTGGCTCAGTCAGCGGAAAGGCGGCGCAGCCGGCCTTCCGAAACGCGACGCTATTAAGCTGCCAGCGCTTTCAGGGCTGCTGCCAGGCGGCTCTTGTGGCGAGCTGCCTTGTTCTTGTGGATGATCTTCTTGTCAGCGATGCTGTCGATCTTCGACACGGATGCCTGGAAAATCGTGGTTGCAGCTGCCTTGTCGCCAGCCTGGATTGCCTTGCGAACTGCCTTGATAGCGGTGCGCAGGGTCGAACGCTGAGCGGAGTTGTGAGCGTTTTGTTTGACTGCTTGACGAGCACGCTTGCGTGCCTGTGCGGTATTTGCCATGGAATTTCCTAAATCGGGGTCAAAGTTGCGTTTGCGGACATTTGCGTCTGTCAAACCGGTTTCATTGCTGCCGAAGAACCATGTGAGTCAAACCAGTGCCTGCCAAACATTAGTGTCTGCGAAACAGAATTTTGTACAGCCTTCGATTATAACGCCATAATCCTTTCAGGGCAATTCTAAAATCAACAATAAAGTTTGGATGTGGCGTGCGTGCCGGGCGAAGCCACACTGTTGCCGGGATATAATCTTGCCCCATGAACTTGCTCAAAACCCTGGCAGCCGTCTCCAGCATGACGATGCTGTCCCGCGTCACCGGATTGCTGCGCGAAAGCCTGTTTGCGCGCGCGTTTGGCGCCTCCGCCTATACCGACGCCTTCCTGATCGCCTTCCGCATCCCCAACCTGCTGCGCCGGCTGTTCGCCGAAGGCGCGTTTTCGCAGGCCTTCGTGCCGATCTTGTCGGAATATAAAAACCAGCACGGCGAAGCCGAAACCCGCGCGCTGGCCGACCACGTCGCCACGGTGCTGGTCTGGTCGACCCTGCTGACCAGCCTGGTCGGCATCATCGCCGCGCCGGTGCTGATCTTGTGGATCATGGGCCGGCCCGACGACACGCCGCAGGCCTTCGACGCCGCCGTCGTCATGACGCGCTGGATGTTCCCTTACATAGCCTGCATGTCCTTCGTCGCGCTGGCCGGCGGCATCCTCAACACCTGGCGCCAGTTCAAGATTCCGGCCTTCACGCCGGTGCTGCTCAATATCTCCTTCATCCTGGCGTCGCTGGTCCTGGTCAACTACCTGGAACAGCCGATCTATGCGATGGCGGCGGCGGTGTGCGTCGGCGGGCTGCTGCAGGTCGGCATCCAGATCCCGGCACTGAAGAAGATCGGCATGCTGCCGCGGATCTCGATGAACCCGCTGCGCGCCCTGCGCGACCCGGGCGTGATGCGCATGCTGCGCAAGATGGGCCCGGCGGTGTTCGCCGTGTCCGCCGCCCAGATCAGCCTCCTGATCAACACCGGCATCGCCTCGCGCCTGGACGAAGGCAGCGTGTCGGCCCTCAGCTATGCCGACCGCCTGATGGAATTCCCGACCGCCATGCTGGGCGTCGCGCTCGGCACGGTACTGCTGCCCAGCCTGTCGAAAGCCAGCGTCGACGAAGACCACGCCGAATACAGCGCCCTGCTCAACTGGGGCCTGCGCCTGACCTTCCTGCTGGCCCTGCCCGCCGCCGTCGGGCTGGCCACGCTGGCCGAGCCGATGATCGCCACCCTGTTCCACTACGGTAAATTCACCGTGGCCGCGATCACCACCTCCTCGGAGCCGCTGGTGGCCTACAGCGTCGGCCTGATCGGCATCATCCTGGTCAAGACCCTGGCGCCGGCCTTCTATGCGCGCCAGGATGTGCGCACGCCGGTGCGCATCGCGGTCGGCGTGCTGGTGTTCACCCAGCTGATGAACGTGGTGTTCGTGCCGGTATTCGCGGTGGCCGGCCTGGCGCTGTCGATCGGCCTGGGCGCCTGCCTGAACGCCGGCTTCCTGTACACCGGCCTGCGCCGCCGCGGCATCTATGTGCCACAGCCGGGCTGGATCGGTTTCTTCCTCAAGCTGGCCATCGCCGTCAGCGTGATGGGGCTGCTTTCCTGGTACTGCGCGGGGCAGCTGGACTGGGCCGCGATGCGGGCCACGCCGTGGCTGCGCGCGGGGGCGCTGTTCGCCATCGTCGCCGCCAGCGGCGCCGCCTATTTCGCGGTGCTGTTCGCGCTCGGCTTCCGCCTGGGCGACTTCAAACGCCGCGGAAAGTAGCCCTGGTCAGCGCTTCGAACACGTCCAGCGGCACCGGCCGCCCGAACAGGAAGCCCTGGTAGACGCCGCACCCATGCTTCTTCAGGAAGGCCAGCTGGCCTTCCGTCTCCACCCCTTCGGCAATCGCCTCCAGGCTGAAGTTGCGGGCCAGGTCGAGGATGGTCTTGACCATGCCCGCATCGGCTGCGTCGGACGTCACGTCGCACACGAAGCTCTGGTCGATCTTCAGCTGGTCGAGCGGCAGCTTCTTCAGGTAGGCCAGCGACGAGTAACCGGTGCCGAAATCGTCCATCGACAGCACCAGCCCGAGGCCGCGCAGCGCTTTCATCTTCACCACCACGTCGGTCACATCGCTCAGCACCATGGACTCCGTCAGTTCCAGTTTCAGGCGCGATACCTCGAAGCGGTGGCGCTCCAGCATCGCGCGCAGCATGTCGACGAAATCGGCCTGGCGGAACTGGCGCGCGCTGACGTTGACGGCGAGGGTCAGCTGGCGCAGGGCCGGGTCCTCCTGCCAGCGCGCCAGCTGGGCACAGGCGGTTTCCAGCACCCAGCCGCCGATTTCGAGGATCAGCGCCGACTCTTCCGCGATCGGGATGAACCGGCCCGGCGCCACCAGTCCCTTGCGCGGGTGGAGCCAGCGCACCAGCGCCTCGGCGCCGACGATGCGCTGGGCCGCATCGACCTGGATCTGGTAGTACAGGCACAGCTGCCTGCCGCTGACCGCGCTGCGCAGGTCGGCCTCGAGCGCGGCGCGGCTTTCCACCGCCTGCTGCATGGCCGCGCTGAAGAAACGCATGGTGTTGCGGCCGGCATCCTTGGCCCGGTACATCGCCATGTCGGCCTGGCGCAGCACGGTGTCGGCCTCGCTCCGGTGGCCGCTGAACAGGCTGATGCCGATGCTGGGCGAGGTACGCTGTTCGCTGCTCTTGAGCCAGTACGGCATCGCCACCGCGAAGCGGATCTTTTCGGCGATGTGCGCGGTGCGCTGCGAGGCCTCTTCCGGGTCGACCGCGATATCGCCGATCAGCACCACGAATTCGTCGCCGCCGATGCGCGCCACCATGTCCACTTCGCGCAGGCAGGCGCCGATGCGCGCCGCCACCTCCACCAGCAGCATGTCGCCGGCCGCATGGCCAAGCACGTCGTTGATCGCCTTGAAGTTGTCGAGGTCGAGGAACAGCACCGCGCCAAACTGGTGGGTGCGCGCCGACGCGGCCAGCGCGGCCTGCAGGCGGTCCATCAGCAGGCGCCGGTTGGGCAGGCCGGTCAGCGGATCGTAGAACGCCAGGTGGTGGATCTTTTCCTCGGCCAGCTTGCGCGCCGAGATGTCGTCGAAATTGACGATCACCTGCTTGATATTGCCGTCGTTGTCGAAGACGGGAAAGGCGTTCACCAGCAGCCAGACGATATCCTTGTCCACGCCCTGCCGCACGCCGACGACCAGGCCTTCCACCGGCTGGTGGGTGCGGATCACGCGCACGGCCGGATAGTCCCCCACCTCCATCCGCCTGCTCTCCTCGTCGACGAAACACCACGCGCCATCGCGCGCCACCATGCCGCGCATCTGGGCCTCGGACACGCCCAGCAGTGTCGAAGCGCGCGGGTTGCTGTACAAGATGCTCGAGTCGGGCGCGTGGGCGACGATCCCCGTGTGCAGGTTGCGCAGCAGTTCGCGGTGGCGCGCCTCGCTTTCGGCCAGCAGGCGCTGCTGCTCATGCAGGCGCGCCTCGACCTGCTTGCGTTCGTCGATATTGAAGGCAACGCCAACCAGGCGGCGGGCGGGCGCCGCGCCATCGCCCTCGACGATCTTGCCGTGGTTTGCATACCAGACCCAGGCGCCGCTGTGGTCGCGCAGGCGGAATTCGCAACGGTAGTGGGCCGAGACGCCGGACAAATGGCGGCTCAGCGCGGCGGTCATTTCCCCCACGTCGTCCGGATGAACCAGCGACAGCGGTTCGCCCAGCAAGGCGGCCGCTTCCTCCTCGCTATAGCCGAGCTCGGCGAAAATGCGCAGCCCGCCGGCGAGCAAGTCGTTCTCCCACGGCACCAGTTCGGCCGCGTCGAGCGCCAGTTGCAAGCGCTCGCTTTCCTTACGCTGGCGATCATCCTGGCTCATCTTCGTCACCGCTGTCGGCTAACAATAATCTCAGTGTAGGGCAGCGGGCGAGTCGCACGCGAAAAAAAACCCGCCTGGGCGGGTTTTGCAAAACAACCAACTACTCAGGCTGTTTTTATTGTTGTTCGTTTGCACTTTACTGCATGTCAATATAGTAGCACGCTACCCGGCCCGCATGGCCAGGACGCGAGCGAATTCGTTAGCCGTCGGTAACACCTGTGGCGATTTTGCAACCGGTGTCGGCTTCGGCCGCATCGTCCTGCGGTCCTCGCTTTCCTTGTCGCCGCCGTCCTCTTCTTCCGGCGGCTCCTGCGCCTCCTACTGCACCGCGCCCGGCGCCGTGGCGCCCTGCCCGGCCGCGCGCGCGTCGAAATTGCCCACCTTGAGCGGCCGCGCCGCCGGCAGGCTGTACACGCCGGTCACGCCGCCAATGTCGCCGATCATCACCAGGCCCGAAAAAAAAGAGGCCGAAGCCTCTTGTTGACGGGGCGCTCAGGAGCGCTTGTAGATATCCTCGAAGCGGACGATGTCGTCCTCGCCCAGATAGCTGCCCGACTGCACTTCGATGATGTGCAGCGGCACCTTGCCTGGGTTTTCCAGGCGGTGGTTCATGCCGATCGGGATGTAGGTCGATTCGTTTTCGGCCAGCAGGCTGACCTTTTCGCCGCAGGTGACGCGCGCGGTGCCGCTGACGACCACCCAGTGTTCGGCACGGTGGTGGTGCATTTGCAGCGACAGTTTCTCGCCCGGCTTGACGCAGATGCGCTTGACCTGGAAGCGGTCGCCGGCGTCGATGCCCTCGTAGTAGCCCCACGGACGGTAGACCTTGGTGTGGTGCAGGTGCTCGGTGCGTTCCTTCGACTTCAGGTGGTCGACCACCTGCTTGACGCGCTGGACCTGGTCCTTGTGCGCCACCAGTACCGCATCCGGGGTTTCCACCACCACCAGGTCGGACACGCCGACCACGGCCACGATGCGGCTCTCGGCGCGCACCAGCGAGTTCGACACGCCGTCGAGGTAGACGTCGCCGCGCTGCACGTTGCCGTCGGCGTCGCGCTGCTGCACTTCCCACAGCGCCGACCACGAGCCGACGTCGCTCCAGCCGATATCGGCCGGCACCACCACCGCATGCGCGGTACGCTCCATCACGGCGTAGTCGATCGAATCGGACGGGCTGCCGGCAAAGGCGGCTTCGTCCAGGCGGCAGAAATCGAGGTCGCGGTAGCCCAGGCGCACCGCCGCTTCGGCGGCGCTGGCGATTTCAGGGCGAAACTGCCCCAGTTCGGCCAGGTAGGTCTCGGCGCGGAACAGGAACATGCCGCTGTTCCAGTAGTAGTCGCCGTCGGCGACAAAGCCCTCGGCGGTTTCGCGGTCTGGCTTTTCGACGAAGCGTTCGACCTTGTAGCAGTCGTCGGCGCCGCTGACCGAGGCGCCGCGGCGGATGTAGCCATAGCCCGTTTCCGGCGCGGTCGGCACGATGCCGAAGGTGGCCAGGGCGCCGTCGCGCACCGTATTGGCGGCGCGCGAGACGGCGGTGGCGAAGGCCTTGGCGTCCTTGATGACGTGGTCGGCCGGCAACACCAGCATCACCGCCTGTGGATCGATCGCCTTCAGGTAGTTGGCGGCCGCGGCCACCGCCGGCGCGGTGTTGCGCCCGGCCGGCTCCAGCAGGATGCCCAGCGGCGTGATGCCGGCTTCGCGCATCTGTTCGGCCACCATGAAGCGGTGGTCATTGCCGCAGACCACCAGCGGCGCCATCAGCTCCGGCCAGTCCTTCACCCGCAGCGCCGTCTCTTGCAGCATGGTGCGGTCGGTCACCAGTGGGAGCAGCTGCTTCGGCAGCACCGCGCGCGAGAGCGGCCACAAACGGGTGCCGGCGCCGCCGGAGAGGATGACTGGATAAATTTTCATACGTTCCCTTTTATATAATTCCTATTTCGCAACAAAAGCGAACTCGCCCCCGCTGCGCCGGTGGCGGCGGCGGTCGCGCGCATTGATCCACTCTTCGGACGAGTACTCCGAGCTATGTTTCATTTCACCTGCGCGGTCGACACTATAATCCTTGAACACTATCATTTCATGCAACGTTACATCGTGCAACACCCTCGTGTACTCGAACAACACGCTGCGCACCACTTCGGCCCCTTCACAGATGTGGCTGCCATGCCCGATCCAGGTCGGGCCGATGATCGTCACGCCTGGTTCGATGCGGCAGCCCGAGCCGATGTAAACCGGGCCCTTGATCACGGTGCCGTTCCAGTCGATGCTGGTGTTGAGCCCGACCCAGACCTCGTCCTCGACCTGGATGCCGGGCACGTCCATGTGCGCCACTTCACCCTTCAGCACGTCCTGCAGCACCGACCAGTAGTCGGCCACGCTGCCGATGTCGAGCCAGTTGAACGGGCGTTTCTGAGCATAGAAAGGCAGCCCGCGTTCGGCCATCAGCGGGAACAGCTGGGAGCCGATGTCGAAGGTGACGCCGGACGGGATCAGGTCGATCACTTCGGGTTCGAAGATGTAGATGCCGGTGCTGATGAAGTTCGACAGCGCCTCCTGCTTGCTGGGCTTTTCCTGGAACTGGGTGATGCGCCCGTCCTTGTCGGTGACCACCACACCGTAGTTCGATACCTTATCCCACGGCACCTCGCGCGTGATGACCGAGGCCAGCGCGCCCTTGCGGCGGTGTTCGAACAGGGCCGACTTGATGTCGAGGTCGATGACGGCGTCGCCGCACAGCACGATGGTGGTTTCGTCGAAGAAGCCGCCGAATTCCTGGATTTTCTTGAGCCCGCCTGCCGACCCGATCGGCTGCGGCACCACGACACCGACGTTGTTGGTATAACCTTCAAATGAATAGCCGATCTGCACACCGAACCGGTGGCCCTCGCCGAAGTACTCCTCGATCTTGTCGTGCAGGTAGCTGACGTTGACCATGATTTCCGTGATGCCGTACTTGGCCAGGTGTTCGACCAGGTAGGCCATCACCGGCTTGCCCAGCAAGGGAATCATAGGTTTTGGCAAATCGTAGGTGAGCGGGCGCACGCGTGTTCCCTTGCCCGCTGCGAGAATCATGGCTTTCATTGACGCATCCTCACTGTTACTTCGGCGTTGACTGGTACCGCCATGCGTCGGCGCACATCTGCGCGATGGTGCGTTCGGCTTTCCAGCCCAGCTCGGTTTGCGCGCGGGACGGGTCGGCATAACATTTGGCGATGTCGCCGGGACGGCGGTCGACGATCTTGTAAGGAATGGGCTTGCCGCAAGCCTGCTCGAAAGCGCGTACCATTTCCAGAACGGAGTTACCGTGCCCGGTGCCTAAATTGTATGTAACTACGCCGGGAGCTGTCGCCAGCTTGCTGAGTGTCTTGACGTGCCCGATGGCCAGGTCCACCACGTGGATGTAGTCGCGCATGCCGGTGCCGTCCGGGGTCGGGTAATCGCCGCCGTAGACCGACAGGAATTCGCGCCGGCCCTCGGCCACTTGGGCGATGTAGGGCACCAGGTTGTTGGGGATGCCGCTTGGCTCTTCACCGATCAGGCCGCTTTCGTGCGCGCCGACCGGGTTGAAGTAGCGCAGCAGCGCGATCCGCCACTGCGGGTCGGCCACGGCGACGTCGCGCAGGATTTCCTCGATCATCAGCTTGCTGCGGCCGTAGGGATTGGTGGCAGACAGCGGGAAGTCTTCCCGGATCGGCACGCTGGCCGGGTCGCCGTAGACGGTGGCCGACGACGAGAACACCACGGTTTTCACATTGAATTTGGCCATGGTCTCGAACAGCACCACGCTGCCGTAGACGTTGTTGTCGTAGTAGCGCAGCGGCTGCGCCACCGATTCGCCCACCGCCTTCAGTCCTGCGAAGTGGATCACCGCCTCCACCGCGTGCGCGGAAAACGCAGCCTCCATCGCGGCGCGGTCGCGGATGTCGCCCTCGACGAATTCGATCTTCCTGCCGGTGATCTGTTCGACCCGCCGGCCGACCGCCTTGTCGGCATTCGACAGGTTATCGTAGACGACCACTTCGTGCCCCGCGCCCAGCAGCTCGACGCAGGTATGCGAGCCGATGTAGCCGATGCCGCCTGTGACCAATATCTTCATCTGTTTTCCAATTGTCCGATAAACCCGCTGCGGCACCTTGCCAGCGCCGGGCCGCTCATGCGATACGCCGCGCCAGGATCGCGACGATGCGCTCGGCCGCCTTGCCGTCCCACAGGTGCGGGCGGCGACCGGTCTTGCCTTCGCCGCGCAGCACCTTGCGCGCTTCGAGCAGGATTTTTTCCGGGTCGGTCCCGGCCAGCACGTTGGAACCTTCGTCGACCGTGACCGGGCGCTCGGTATTCTCGCGAATCGTCACGCAAGGCACACCCAGCGCGGTGGTCTCTTCCTGCAGGCCGCCGCTGTCGGTCAGCACCACCGCCGCGTCCTTCCACAGGTTGAGGAAGGCCATGTAGGCCTGCGGGCCGGCCAGCGCGACGTTCGGGCCCAGGTCGATGCCGAACTTGTCCAGGTTGGCGCGGGTGCGCGGGTGCACCGGGAAGATCAGCGGCAGTTCCCGGGATATCTCGCGCAGCGCGCCGCCGATGCGGGCGAAGTTTTCCGCGTCGTCGACATTGCTCGGGCGGTGCAGCGTGACCACGCCGTAGCGCTGCTTCGCTTCGACCCGCGCCGCCTTGAAGGACGCGGTCTCGAAGCCGCTGGTGTCGGTGTGGGCCAGCTTGTCGGCCTGGTACAGCACGTTATCGACCATCACGTGGCCGACATAGTGGACCGCGTCGTCCGGCTTGCCTTCGCGCCTGAGGTGCTCCAGCGCAGCCGGCTCGGTGACGAAGAACCAGTCGGAGATGCTGTCGGTGACGAGGCGGTTGATCTCCTCGGGCATCGTCATGTCGCCGCTGCGCAGCCCCGCTTCGACGTGGGCCACCGGGATATTCAGCTTCTTGGCGACGATCGAGCAGGCCAGCGTCGAATTGACGTCGCCGACAACCAGCACCGCGGCGGGGCGCTCGGCCACGCACAGTTCCTCGAAGCCGACCATGATCTTGGCGGTCTGCTGGGCGTGGCTGCCGCCGCCGGCGGCCATGAACACGTCAGGCTGCGGAATGCCCAGCTCCTCGAAGAACACCTCGTTCATGTCGCGGTCGTAATGCTGGCCGGTGTGGATGATCTTGAACGACAATGCATCCTGTGCCTGGAGCGCGCGCACGATCGGCGCGATCTTCATGAAATTAGGGCGGGCGCCCGCAACCAGGTAAATCGTCGGCATAGCTGACCTTCTGTCGAACGTTAAAAAAAATGATATTTTAAACCGACAGTCGAGCAGCGCGGCGTGTTTTTTGCGGACACGAGCCGCAGCGCCGCGCCCGGCTGCTTCTTAACGCTCGTCCAGGGTCGCGCGAAACGCACCGTAGGCGCTGCCGAGGCCGTCGGCCAGCGTGGTTTTCGCGCTCCAGCCAAGGCCGCGCAGCTTGGCCACGTCGAGCAGTTTGCGCGGCGTGCCGTCGGGCTTGCTGGCGTCGAACACGATGCTGCCCTGGTAACCGACCACCTTGCCTACCAGCCCAGCCAGCTCGGCGATGGTGACATCCTGGCCGGTGCCGACGTTGATGTGCGAGTTCATCGGGTCGGTGTTGGCGCCGTAGGTCTCGCGGTCGAGCTGCATCACATGCACGCTGGCCTCGGCCATGTCGTCGACGTACAGGAATTCGCGCATCGGCCGCCCGCTGCCCCAGATCACCACTTCCGGTGCGGCATTGACCTTCGCTACATGGAAGCGCCGGATCAGGGCCGGGATCACGTGGCTGTTTTCAGGGTGGTAGTTGTCGCCCGGACCGTACAGGTTGGTCGGCATCACGCTGCGGTAGTCGGTGCCGTACTGGCGGTTGTAGCTCTCGCACAGCTTGATGCCGGCGATCTTGGCCATCGCGTACGGCTCGTTGGTCGGCTCCAGCGCGCCGCTCATCAGGTATTCCTCGCGGATCGGCTGCCCGGCCAGGCGCGGGTAGATGCAGGACGAGCCGAGGAACAACAGCTTCTGCACGCCGCTCTTCCACGCTTCGTGCACCACGTTGGCCTGCACCATCATGTTGTCGTAGATGAACTCGGCCGGATAGGTATTGTTGGCGTGGATGCCGCCCACCTTGGCGGCGGCCAGGTAGACCTGGTCGATGCGCTCGCTGCGGAAGAATTCGCGGACCTGGGCCTGGTCGGTCAGTTCCAGTTCGGCGCGGCTTCGAGTGACGATGTCGGCGCCGCCCTGGCGCTCCAGCACGCGGACGATGGCGGAACCTACCAGCCCCTTGTGGCCGGCGACGAAAATGCGTGGTTTGTTCAAAACTTCACTCCAATGAAATTGCTACGTTATGGCCATGAGACTTCAGCAGTTTGCGCCCCCATGGCCTGTCGGCTACCAGTAATTCCAGCTACCGGTGTAAACAATCCACACGCCCAGCAGGCCGTTTGTCAAAGCATGGGCTAAGATCGGCGACCACAACGACCGGTGCCGGACATATAAAAGATTATAAGCCGCGCCGGCGACCATGCCCGCCAACCAGAGATTGTGCTCGAAGCCGAACAATAAAACGGTAATCGCGAAGCCCTTCCATTTCACCTGCGAAGGGTCAAGCCTCTCGAAATCGGGCGTTTCGATCCACCGCATCAGGAATGAGCGCCAGAACAATTCTTCCATCACGGGCACCACCAGCGCGGCGCCGAAGATGCGCACCGCCACCATCAGCCAGTCGATGCGGCCATCGGTCACCGGCTTGAAGCCGGGCGCCGAACCGACCGCCATCCAGTCCGCATCCAGGCTGATCCACAGCACCAGCACCACTGCGCCGGTGACCAGCGCAACGATCGCGGCGCGCGCGCCCAGGCTTGCGTCGTACAGCTCGGTGTAGTGTTTTCGGAACAGGAACAGCATCAGCATGACGGCACCGATCTTGACGGCATACAGCCATCTCAGGTCGTCGGCATGCCATCCGAATCGCGCGAGCAGGTCGGCGACCAGGAGGAAAAAGAGATAGGTCAGGAAGGGAAGGATGCGCGCCCAGGCGGCGCGGTTCAACAACGGGGCGTCGGCGGCCCCGCGCCCGGCGTCCGCCATGACGGCGGCGGTTCCGGGCTGCTGGTCTTTCGGTGGCATGGCTCTCCCGTCGGTTGTTTACCCGTTCGCGCGAGCCTCGATTTCCTCCCAGCGTTCGAGCGCCACCAGCAGCTTTTCCTCGATCTCGGCGAAACGCGCATTGATGCGGCGCGCGTCGGCCGGGTTGGTCTTGTAGAAATCCGGAGCGTTCAGTTGCAGCGTGATCGCGCTCTGCTCGTCTTCGAGGCTCGCGATCAGCAGCGGCAGCTCCTCCAGCTCGCGCTGTTCCTTGTAACTTAACTTTATCTTTTTCGTAACTAGCATTTCTGCGGGGGCGGCCGCAGGCGCCGCCTTGGCCGCCGGTTTTGCCGCCGGCGCCGGGGCCAGCGCCTTGACGCGTTCCCAGTCGGTGTAGCCGCCCACGAATTCGCGCCAGCGGCCCTCGCCCTCGGCCACCACCACTTGCGTGACGACGTTGTCGAGGAAGGTACGGTCGTGGCTGACCAGGAACACGGTGCCGGCGTAGTCTTCCAGCAGTTCTTCCAGCAGTTCCAGGGTGTCGATGTCGAGGTCGTTGGTCGGCTCGTCCAGCACCAGGCAATTGGCCGGCTTGGCGAACAGGCGCGCCAACAGCAGGCGGTTGCGTTCGCCGCCCGACAGCGACTTGACCGGCGAGCGCGCGCGCTCGGGCGCGAACAGGAAGTCGCCCAGGTAGCTCATCACGTGCTTGCGCTGGCCATTGACTTCGACGTAGTCGCTGCCCGGGGCGATGGTATCCATCAGGGAAGCTTCCTCGTTCAGCTGCGAGCGCATCTGGTCGAAGTACGCGACCTGCAGCTTGGTGCCGAGCTTGACCGTGCCGCTGTCGGCCGTTTCCTCGCCGAGGATAATTTTCAGCAAGGTCGTCTTGCCGGCGCCGTTGGCCCCGATCAGGCCTACCTTGTCGCCCCGCAGGATAGTCGCGGTGAAGTCCTTGATGATGACCTTGTCGCCGTACGCCTTCGACACGTTCTCGAGGTCGGCCACGATCTTGCCGGAACGCTCGGTCGAGCCGACGTCGAGCCGTACCTGGCCCTGCTGGTCGCGGCGCGCGACGCGCTGCAGGCGCAGCGCTTCGAGGCGGCGCACGCGGCCTTCGTCGCGGGTGCGGCGCGCCTTGACGCCCTTGCGGATCCACACTTCTTCCTGTGCCAGGAACTTGTCGAACTTGGCATTCTCGACTTCCTCGTTTTCCAGCAGCTCGGCCTTGCGGGCCTGGTAGGTGCTGAAGTTGCCAGGGAACGACAGCAGGCGGCCGCGGTCGAGTTCGATGATGCGGGTGGCGACGTTGTCGAGGAAACTGCGGTCGTGGGTGATGAACAGCACCGAACCCTTGAAGTCGCGCAGCAGGCCTTCGAGCCACATGATCGACTTGAAGTCGAGGTGGTTGGTCGGCTCGTCGAGCAGCAATACATCGGGCGCCGACACCAGCGCCACCGCCAGCGCCACGCGCTTCTGCATCCCGCCCGAGAGCGTGCCCATCAGCGCGGCGCCGGTCAGGTTGAGGCGGTCGAGAGTGGTGTCGACCTTGTTCTGCATGCTCCAGCCGTCGGTGGCGTCGAGGCGCAGCTGCAATTCGTGCATGCGCTCCATCAGCGCGTCGTCGTCACCCTGGCCGAACTGGCCGGTCAGGGTCTCGTACTCGGCCAGCATCGCGGCCTGCTCGCCCATGCCGGCGGCGACCGCGTCGAATACCGACGTGGCCGGGTCGAACACCGGTTCCTGCTCGACATAGGCGATCTTCACGCCCTGCTGCATGACCAGCAGGCCGTCGTCGAGGCGCTGGCGGCCCGAAATGATCTTCAGCAGCGAGGACTTGCCGGTGCCGTTGCGGCCGATCAGGCCGACGCGTTCGCCGGTTTCGAGGGAAAATTCTGCGTGGTCGAGCAAGGCGACGTGGCCGAACGCCAGCTGTGCCGACGAGAGAGAGATGACTGCCATAGATGTGTACCGGTGCGGGGCGGGGGAAGGAACAACTGGTGTCGCCAGCAGGAATCGAACCTGCATCTAAGTCTTAGGAGGACCTTGTACTATCCATTGTACTATGGCGACACACGCATGTTGCAGCCTGCTATTGTACCAGCGCCGGGCCAACAATGACACTCCCGGCCGGGCACGCGCCCTCCGCAGCGCATTTCCACGTCGCACGATTGACGCCCAAGCGTCCTGAACAGCTAGCTCATCCATACTACGAGCAGCAGGGCGACATCGACGAATTCGCCTTCGTGTCAAAGCCTTACCGGCTGCCGGAGATCCTCAAGCGGCTGCGCTGGGCGCTCATCCCCTCATTCGTTACTGCCACGACATCTGAGTCCGTGTATTGATTTCGATCAAGGACCTGTGCTCAATGCCGATTGTGCAACAATTCGGTAGATTTCCCGAAGGAACGAAGCGTAGAATTCTCCAGACATCAATCCTTCTCGGGGAAAAAAATGGACTTAATCGATCAATTGCGTGCCCTCGGTGGTCGTATTCAGGCGACTAAAGACATGATCCAAACGGAGGAGGCGACAAAGAACGCAATGATCATGCCGTTCATTCACGCGCTGGGTTATAACGTTTTCGATCCGAATGAAGTTACCCCCGAACTGGTGGCTGATATCGGGATGAAGAAAGGTGAGAAGGTCGACTACGCGATTCTTCGCGAGGGTAAACCTATCATGCTTTTCGAGTGCAAACGGTCCGGTGGCGACTTGAGTGTCGATCATGCCGGCCAGTTATTCCGCTATTTCCACGTAACGTCGGCCCGCTTTGGTGTTCTAACGAATGGCTTGGTTTACAGGTTCTTCACTGACCTTGAAGAGCCGAACAAGATGGATCGCACACCATTCTTCGAGTTTAACATTCTCGATTTTAAGGACCGCGACATCGATGAACTAAAAAAATTCGCAAAAACCGCTTTTGATGTTGATACGATCCTTACGACCGCAAACGAGCTTAAGTACACACGGGCGATCCAGAACAAACTGTCGGATTGGATAATGAATCCGTCGGAAGACTTCGTTCGCTTAGTATCCTCCGAAATTTGCGGGAGTAAGCGATTCACGTCGGCATTGAAGGATCAATTTACTGCCATAACCAAACGTGCGTTCGACCAACTCGTAAGTGAGCGCATCAACGATCGTCTCAAGGGAGCGATGGCACTTGAGCCCAGTACCTCAATGCCCGCACAGCTAGTCGAGCCGGCAAGCGACCCAACGGAGTCGCAAATTATCACGACTCCAGAAGAGGTAGAAGGATTCCATATTGTACGCGCGATCCTACGTGAAACCGTAAGTCCCAAGCGAGTGCACATGCGCGACGCCCAGTCGTACTGCGCCATTCTTCTCGATGATAATAATCGAAAGCCGATTTGCCGACTTCGCTTTAACAATGCCGAGAAGCTTTGTCTCGGGGTTTTCAATGCGGAGAAAGAAGAAGAACGAATTCCGCTTTCTTCTGTCGATGACATTTATGACCATGCGGAGCTGCTTAAGGCCTCTGTAGGTGTACATCTACAGCAATCGGAACGCTCCCCAGCGTGATTGGTTCAGGAAGCAGTCATCCGACGAATGCCGCCAACCGCGCGTGCGAATTGCGCGGATTGATGCAACGCTGTCTGAATTGTCACTCCGAGCCGAACAGCGTAATGACCAGCGCCTTGAACAACTGCGGCCGATCCAGTCCTAAGTTAATGAGTCAGTTTTTTTACAACGAACGGCGGCGTGGATCGCGTACGACAGGCGCGTTCAGCCGGGCCCGGTACTGAGCGGCGCCTGTGCGGGAACGGCCGCGGGCGCTTGCCTTGCATCGGAAACCACGGCTGCCTTCACCTGCCTGATATCGTCGCGCAGGCCGTCGAGCATCGTGTCCATGATGGCGAGCGTGCCGCCGAAAATGGCCAGGCTGGAGGTAAGCCAAATACCGATCATCCAGAGGAGGAGACGCTGGAACATCTTGTTCATCTCCTGGTGTAGCTTGGAGGAACTGTCATTCATGTCCAGGTGTAGTTTTTCGGACAGGGCAGCCATGTCGGCGCGGTTGCGTTCGAATCCAAGCGCCATCTCGCCGCGCAACTCCGCCAGGTCAGCCTTCGTTGCGCCGCGCAACTCCGCCAGGTCGCCCTTCGTTGCAAGGGTCGGCAAGATCGCGTCGAAACGCGTTTCCAAAACGGTGAGTCGCTTGTCCACCGATGCATCCTACTCCGCGCGTCGTGCCGGTGCAACGGCGTCCGTGTCATCCGGATCGGGTGGCGGTTCCGGCAGTGCGGAATTCATTGGCGCAATCCTTGGGTGAAGGCCGCGGCTGCGGCCCAAACGCCAAGTTTACGCCGGGACGACGGCCGTCACCTCGATCTCCACCCTCGCCTTGTCCTCGATCAAACCGGCGACCTGGACCGCCGTCATGGCCGGATAGTGGCGGCCGATGATGTCGCGGTAAGCCGCGCCGATCGCCTTTTGCGCGCCCAGGTATTCGTTCTTGTCCACCACGTACCAGGTCATGCGCACGATGTGTTCAGGGCCGGCGCCGGCCTCGGCCAGCACCTCCACCGCATTTTGCAGCGCCTGGCGCACCTGCCCGGCAAAGTCCTCGGTGTGGAACACGCCCCGCCCGTCCCACCCGATCATGCCGCTGACGCATACCGTGCGCCCGCTTGCCGCCACGCCGTTCGCATAGCCGCGCGGACGCGCCCAGCCTGCTGGTTGAAGGATATCCATTGCTTAGTCTTTCTTCGGTGGCGTTGCATCGCGCAGCAGTTCGCGCGCGATGATCAGTTGCTGTACTTCGGTTGCGCCTTCGTAGATGCGCAGCGCGCGGATCTCGCGGTACAGGCGCTCGACCGGATGCTCGCTGACGACGCCAAGGCCGCCGAACATCTGCACCGCCGCATCGATCACGCGCTGCGCCGTTTCGGTCGCGCTCATCTTCGCCATCGCCGCTTCCATCGTCACCTTGCGGCCCTGGTCGCGCTGCCATGCGGCGCGGTAGGTCAGCAGCGCGCAGGCATCGATGCCGGTCGCCATCTCGGCCAGCTTTGCCTGGGTCAGCTGGAAGTCGGCCAGGGTCTGTCCGAACATCTTGCGCGACTTCGCATGCGCCAGCGCCTCGTCGAAGGCACGCCGCGCGAAGCCCAGCGCCGCCGCCGCCACCGAGGTGCGGAACACGTCCAGCGTTGCCATCGCCACCTTGAAGCCCTGCCCAGCCTCGCCAAGGCGGGCGCTGGCCGGCACGCGGCATTTGTCGAAGCGCAGCCGCGCCAGCGGATGCGGCGCGATCACTTCGATGCGCTCGGCGATCTCGAAGCCGGGCGTATCGGCGTCGACGATGAAGGCGCTGATGCCGCGCGCGCCCGGCTGCTCGCCGGTGCGCGCAAACACCACGTAGAAGTCGGCGATGCCGCCGTTCGAAATCCAGGTCTTCTCGCCATTGAGCACATAGCTGTCGCCGTCCGGCACAGCAGCGCACTGCATCGCGGCCACGTCCGAACCGGCCTGCGGCTCCGACAGCGCGAAGGCTGCAATCGACTCGCCCTTGGCCACGCGCGGCAGGTAGCGCGCGCGATTGTCAGTGCTGCCGAACAGCGAGATGGCACCCGAGCCCAGTCCCTGCATCGCGAACGCGAAGTCGGCCAGTCCGCTATGGCGCGCCAGCGTTTCTCGCACCAGGCAGATCGCGCGGGTGTCGATCGGACCGTCGCCCGGCGCCACCGCATGCTCCAGCCAGCCGCCCTCGCCCAGCTGGCGCACCAGCTGGCGGCAGGCTGCGTCGACGTCCTTGCCGTGCGCGTCGCGCACATGCTGGGAAGCCCATGCATCGAGCGACTGTTCGAGCGCCGCATGCGCGGGCGTAAAGAAAGGCCAGTCCAGGTAAGATTTGTCTGCCATCAGTCGCCCTCGAATGCGGGGCGCTGCTTCGCCACGAAGGCATGGTAGGCGCGGTGGAAGTCGTTGGTGGCCATGCAGATGGCCTGGGCCTGGGCTTCCGCCTCGATCGCCTCGTCCACACCCATGTTCCACTCCTGCTGCAGCATCTTCTTGGTCATGCCGTGCGCGAAGGTCGGGCCGTCGGCCAGCGACTGCGCCATCGCCTGCGCCGCCGCCAGCAGTTCCTCCGGTGCATGCAGGCTGTTGAAGAAGCCCCAGCGCTCGCCCTCGACGCCGGTCATCGCGCGGCCGCTGTACAGCAGCTCGCTGGCGCGGCCCTGTCCGATCAGCCGCGGCAGCAGCGCACAGGCGCCCATGTCGCAGCCGGCCAGGCCGACGCGGGTGAACAGGAAGGCGGTCTTGCTGCGCTCGGTCGCGTAGCGCATGTCCGAGGACAGCGCCAGGATCGCCCCGGCGCCGGCGCAAATGCCGTCCACCGCGCTGATCACCGGTTGCGGGCAGGCGCGGATGGCTTTCACCAGGTCGCCCGTCATGCGGGTAAATGCCAGCAGGCCGGGCATGTCCAGCTTCGTCAGCGGGCCGATGATGTCGTGCACGTCGCCACCCGAACAGAAGTTCTCGCCGGCGCCGGTGATGACGACCGCCTTGACGTCGTCGGCATAGGCCACGCCGCGGAACAGGTCGCGCAATTCGGCGTAGGACTCAAAGGTCAATGGGTTCTTGCGTTCGGGCCGGTTGAGCGTGATGGTGGCGACCTTGTTCGCCACCTCCAGCCTGAAGTGCTTCGCCGCGTAGTCCGCCAGCGTGACGCGATTGCCGGGCAGCGCGTGCTGCTCGCCTGGTAGGTAACGCATGTAGTGCTCCTTATTCTTGGTCATCCTGGTGGTCCAGGTGCTGCTTCATCTGCGACAGCAGCGTAATCAGTTGCGCCTTGTCGCGCGTCGGCGTGTCCTTCAGCAGTTCGGCGATCCAGCCCTCGTGCACCGCAGCCATTTCGGCAAAGGCGCGCCGGCCCTCGTCGGTCAGCTTGACGCAGTAGCCGCGCCGGTCGGTCAGGTGCGGCACCCGCACCACCAGCTGCTCGCGTTCGAGCTGGTCGGTGATGCCGGTGACGTTGCCGCCGGTGACCATCATGCGGCGCGACAGCTCGCCCATGCGCAGGCCGTCGGGATGGCGCTCCAGCTGCGCCATCAGGTCGAAGCGCGGAAGCGTGATGTTGAAGCTGGCGCGCAGCCTGCTCCTGATCTCGTTTTCGATGCGCACGGTGCACGACAGCATGCGCAGCCACAGCTTGAGCGCCTGGTTATCGCCGTCCGTCAGGCGGCTGGCCAGGTCGGGCGAATCGGCGATAGCAGCGGTGCTACCGGTCTTCTTGTCTCGCATGAATCCTCACATGACTTCGCCGCCGGCGACGGCCACGGCCTGGCCGTTCATCGCCGCGGACTGGGGCATGCACAGCCACAGGATGGCGTTGGCCACCTCCTCCGGCTGCACAAGGCGTTGCTGCGGATTGCCGGCCGCCAGTTCGGCGCGCGCCTGCTCTTCGTTCCTGCCGGTCTTGGCGACGATGTTGGCCACCGCCTCGCGCACGATGTCGGTCTCGGTAAAACCGGGACAGACCGCGTTGACGGTCACGCCCTTCGCCGCCACTTCCAGCGCCAGCGCGCGCGTCATGCCCACCATGCCGTGCTTGGCGGCGCAGTAGGCCGCGACGTAGCGGTAGCCGGTCAGGCCGGCGGTCGACGCCACGTTGATGATGCGTCCCCAGCCTGCCGCCAGCATCGCCGGCAGCACCGCCCGCGAGCAGTAGAAGGCGCCGGAGAGGTTCACGTCCAGCATGCGCTGCCACAGCTCGGCGTCGGTGCGCACGAACGGCGCCGATTCGGCCTGGCCGGCGTTGTTGACCAGGATATCGACCGGCCCCGCCGCCGCCAGCACCGCGCTCACCGCGTCGGGATCGGTGATGTCGAGCGCGTGGTGCCTGATGTCGCCGTAGGCCGACAAGGCGGCCGCGGTGGCCGCCAGCACGGCTTCGTCGCGGCCGGCGATGGTCACGCGCGCACCCGCATCGAGCAGCGCGCGGGCGGTGGCGGCGCCGATGCCGCGCGCGCCGCCAGTGACGAAGGCATGCTTGCCGGTGAGCGCCGCCATCATCCCTCCAGCAGCTTCGCCGCAACCTGCTGCGGCGTCAGTCCCGCGCCCGCAGCAGCCAGCTGGCGTTCGCGTTCGAGGTTGCGTTCGAGCTGGAGCTTGCCGGGGAGGTACTGCTTCGGCCATTCGATGGCGGTAAAGCCGATGCGCGCGGCCTCGGTCAGCGTCCATGCCGGGTTGGCCAGGTGCGGGCGGCCTACCGCGCACAGGTCGGCGCGGCCGGCCGCGACGATGCTGTTGGCGTGGTCGGCCTCGAAGATCGAGCCCACCGCGATAGTCGGGATGTTTGCCTCGTTGCGCACGCGGTCGGCGAACGGGGTCTGGAACATGCGCCCGTACACCGGCCGTTCGCGCTTGCTGACCTGGCCCGACGAGCAGTCGATCATGTCGGCGCCGGCCTCCTTGAACAGGCGCGCGACGTGCACCGCGTCGTCCGGGGTGATGCCGCCCTCGACCCAGTCGTGGGCGGAGATGCGCACGCTGATCGGGCGTTCGTCCGGCCATGCGGCCCGCATCGCGCGTAGCACCCGCAGCGGATAGCGGCAGCGGTTTTCCAGGCTGCCGCCGTATTCGTCGCTGCGGTGGTTGGTCAGCGGCGAGATGAACGAGGACAACAGATAGCCGTGGGCGCAGTGGAGCTCGATCCAGTCGAAGCCCGCTTCCGCCGCCGCCCTTGTCGCGCGCACGAAGTCCTGCTCGATGCGCGCCATGTCTGCCTCGGTGGCGGCATGCGCCACCTGCGACACGCCTGCCAGGTACTGCTGTTCCGAGGCGGCCACCAGCGGCCAGTTGCCCTGATCCAGCGGCAGGTCGATGCCGTCCCACATCGGACGGGTCGAACCCTTGGCGCCGGCGTGGCCGAGCTGCAGCGCGATCTTCGCGCTTGAGGAGGCATGGACGAAGTCGACGATGCGCTTCCACGCCGCCGTGTGTTCAGGCGCGTACATGCCCGGGCAGGCCGGCGTGATGCGGGCGTCGGCCGAGACGCAAGTCATCTCGGCGAACACCATGGCGGCGCCGCCCAGCGCGCGCGCGCCCAGGTGCACCAGGTGGTAGTCGCCGGGAACGCCGTCGACGGCGGAATACTGCGCCATCGGCGACACCACGATGCGGTTCTTGAGCGTGACGCCGCGCAGGCGGAATGGGGTCAGCATCGGCGGCGCCGCTTGCTGCGGCGGCTCGCAGCCGGCCTGCGCGCAGGCGCGGCGCGCGTACCAGTCCTCGAAGCCGGCCACGTAGCGCGGGTCGCGCAGCCGCAGGTTTTCGTGCGACAGGCGCTGGCTGCGGGTCAGCATCGAATAGGCGAACTGCGGCGCTTCCATCGCCGTGTAGCGCGCCACGTTCTCGAACCATTCCATCGAATTCTTGGCCGCGCTCTGGATCTTCAGCACCTCGACCGCGCGCGCCTGTTCGTAGGCGACCAGCGCCTCCGGCAGCGTGGCGGCGGCGCCGCAGCAGCGCGCCAGCTCGATCGCGTCTTCCAGCGCCAGCTTGGTGCCCGAGCCAATCGAATAATGGGCGGTGTGGGCGGCGTCGCCCATCAGCACCACCGGCACGCCGCCGTTCCAGTGCACCCACTCTGCGCAGACGATGCGCGGGAAGGTGATCCACATGGCCGAGCCGCGCAGGTGCGGCGAATTCGACATCAGGCCGTGGCCGTCCAGCTGGTCGGCGAACAGGCGCTCGCAGAAGGCCACGCCTTCCTCCTGGCTCATCTTGTCGATGCCGGCGCGCTGCCACACGTCTTCCGGCGTCTCGACGATGAAGGTCGAGGTGTCGCCGTCGTACTGGTAGATATGCGCCTGGAACCAGCCGTGCTCCGTTTCCTTGAACGCGAATGTGAAGGCGTCGAACTTTTTGGTCGTTCCGAGCCAGACGAAGCGGCAGCGGCGCGCCTCCACCTGCGGCCGGAAGGTCGCGTCGTAGCGCTTGCGGATGCGGCTGTTCAGGCCGTCGGAGGCGATCACCAGGTCGGCCTGGTAGCGCGCCGCCAGTTCCTGGTCGTCGGCCACGTCGAGCTCGAACACCAGTTCCACGCCCAGTTCCTCGCAGCGCTGCTGCAGGATGTTCAGCAGGCGCTTGCGGCCGATGCCGCAGAAGCCATGGCCGCCGGAGGTCACCTTCTCGCCCTTGAAGAAGACGTCGATGTCGTCCCAGTGGTTGAACGACTGCAGGATGGCGCGCGCGGTCGGCTCGTCGGCGCCCACCAGGTTGCCCAGGGTCTGGTCGGAGAACACCACGCCCCAGCCGAAGGTGTCGTAGGGGCGGTTGCGCTCGACGACCGTGATCCGGTGCGCCGGATCCTGCTTTTTCATCAGCAGGGCGAAGTACAGTCCGGCGGGGCCGCCGCCTATGCAAACGATGTTCAA
Source organism: Massilia cavernae (assembly GCF_003590855.1). Lineage (GTDB taxonomy): Bacteria > Pseudomonadota > Gammaproteobacteria > Burkholderiales > Burkholderiaceae_D > Telluria_A > Telluria_A cavernae. Next base: position 40,803 of record NZ_QYUP01000120.1, on the reverse strand, counting down.
GTCCGATGCCTTATTGGGTACGCAGTTTGAAGCGCTGCAGCTTGCCGGTCTCGGTGCGCGGCAGGCTGCCGGTGAAGTTCACCGAGCGGGGATACTTGTAGGGCGCGATCTCGCCCTTGACGAAGTTCTGCAGTTCGAGCGCGGTGGCGGCGGAGGGTTCGAATCCGGGCTTGAGCACCACGTGCGCCTCGACCACCTGGCCGCGTTCCTCGTCCGCGCGCCCGACCACGCCGCATTCGGCCACCGCCGGATGGCGCAGCAGCACGTCCTCGACTTCGGCGCCGGCGATGTTGTAGCCGGCCGAGATGATCATGTCGTCGGTGCGCGAACGGTAGTAGAAGTAGCCGTCGGCGTCCATTTCGTAGGCGTCGCCGGTCAGGTTCCAGCCGCCGGACACGTAGGCCTTCTGGCGTTCGTCGGCCAGGTAGCGGCAGCCGGTCGGTCCCTTGACCGCGAGGCGGCCGATCACGCCGGGCGCGGCCGGCCTGCCGTCGGCGTCCAGCACGCAGGCTTGGTAGCCCGGCACCGGTTTGCCGGTGGCGCCGGGGCGGATCGCGTCGCCGGCGGCGGAAATGAAGATATGCAGGATCTCGGTGGCGCCGATGCCATCGATCATGTCCAGGCCGGTAGCCGCCTTCCATGCATCGCGCGTGGGAAGCGGCAGCGCTTCGCCGGCCGATACGGTTTTCCCGAGGCTGGACAGGTCGTACTTCGCGGCCAGCGGCGCCATCTGCCGGTAGAAGGTGGGCGCGGTGAAGCAGATGGTGGCGCGGTATTTCTCGATGCCGGCCAACAGCGCCTCGGGCGTCAGCTTTTCCAGCAGTACGCCGGCCGCGCCCACCCGCAGCGGGAACAGCAGCAGGCCGCCCAGGCCGAAGGTGAACGCCAGCGGCGGCGTGCCGATGAAGATGTCGTCGCGTTTGGACTGCAGGGTGTGCACCGGGAAGCAGTCGCAGATCGCCAGCACGTCGCGATGGAAGTGCATGGTCCCTTTCGGGATGCCGGTGGTGCCGGAGGTGAAACTGATCAGGCAGACGTCGTCCGCAGCGCTGCCGGCGGCCTGGAACGGCGCATCGTGGCGCGCCATCAGCGCCTCCATGCTTCCTTCGCCTCCGTCCCCGAAGTACAACTTGCGGCGCGGGACATGGTCCCCTTGCGCCATCTCCAGCGCGCCATCGAGTTCGGCGCGCAGGCTCGATGCGCACAGCACTGCGTCCACCTGCGCCTTGACGATGATGGTGCACAGCTCGCGCGCGCGCAGCAGCGGCATGGTCGGCACCGCGATGCAGCCGGCCTTGAGCACGGCCAGCAGCGCCGCCGCCATCGACGGGTTGTTGGCGCCGCGCAGCAGCACGCGGTTGCCGGTGACCAGGCCCATGTCGTCGACCAGCACGTGGGCGATGCGGTCGACCCGCGCCTGCAGGTCCGCGTAGCTGAGCGTTTCGTGTTCGCCGATGACGGCGGTGCGTGCGCCGTCGCCGCGCGCGACCGCCGCGTCGAGCAGCTCGGCCACGCAGTTCAGGCGTGCGGGGTAGTGCAGCGCGGGCAGGTCGAACAGGAATTCCGGCCACTGCTCCGGCGGCGGCAGGTGCGCGCGCGCGAAGTTGTCGGCGTAGCCCGACGGACTCAGTTCTGCTGCCTTGGTGCCTGCCATGTTCACCCCGGGGAAAGGTTAGGTCGGAAAGTTGAAGGAACTTTAAACCTAAACTATTCTGCTAGCAAGCGCTATTTGATTTCCATCAATATTCGGATTGCGAGCGCCTGATGCAGTCGGCCTGCGCCATCACCGAGCGGATCGCGTCGGCCAACGCCAGGTGCACGCGGTCGCCATCCTGGCCGTCCGGCGCCAGCGCTTCGAAGCCCTCGGCGGCGCCGTCCAGGCCAAGCGTGATGCAGCCGGTATGCAGGCGCGCGATACGCTCGCATGCCGCTTCAGGCTCGCCGCGCGCCAGCATCGCGTCGATCTCGCCGCTGGCCGCGGCCAGCTGGCTCCGGAAGCCGCCGAGGTAGGCCAGCAGCCGTTCGTAGTCGATGCCCAGCCGCGCCATGGTGGCGGTGGGACGCTCGGCCCGGTGCATCCAGCCGTCCGGAGGGGGCGACAGCGAGGCCAGGTGCACCCTCACCTGGCCGGCCTGGAACGGCTTGACGATGTAGCCCGACACCCCCAGCCCGGCGGCCTGGTCGACGGTGCCGGTATCGGTGCTGGACGTGACCAGGATGAAGGACATCGGGTCGTAGGCGGGGTCGGCGCGCACCCGCGCCAGCAGGTCCATGCCGGACAGGCGCGGCATGCGCAGGTCGCAGAACAGCAGCTGGGGGCGCAGGCCCGCCTGCATCTGCTCCCAGGCGTCGAGGCCGTCCTCGGCCTCCAGGATCTCGTAACTGCCGCTGCTGTCGACCAGGTGCATCAGCACCATGCGCGACACCACGTCGTCGTCCACCACCAGTACCTTCATCCGCGCTTCTCCCCTTGAATCCATCATGCGGCCTCGGTGTCGAAGCCGTCCAGCAGCCGGTACAGCCGCGGCAACGCATCGGCCAGCGCGTCCCAGCGGCGCGCATCGGCCGCCGCCTCCAGTTCGCTGCACAAGGCGTGCAGCGCGCCCGCGCCCAGATGGGCGGCGCTGCCCTTCATACCGTGCAGCAGGCGCGCCGCCGCTTCATGGTCGCAGCTTGCGACCGCCTGTTCGAGTTCGGCCCGGCGCGCGGGCACGTCGGCGGCGAAGGCGGCGCGGATGCGTTCGAACAGGTCCGCGTCCTGCGACGGCCCGGTGCCGGCCGGGCCGGTGACCACGCCGAACATCGCATCGAGCTCGCTGGTGGTGGGCGCGCGGCCCGGCATCGGCTCGAGCTGTGCGCCTTCGGCCAGGCGCCGCGCCACCGCCCGCCCGAGCAGCGCGTGCAGCGCGCCCTCGTCGATCGGCTTGGTCAGGAAATCGTCCATGCCGGCGCCCAGGTAGCGCGCGCGGTCTTCGTCGCTGGCGTTGGCCGTCAGCGCCACGATCATCACCTTCGGGTCGCGCACCGGCGCTCCCACCGGGCCGCCGGCGCGGATCATCTGGGTCGCGCGGGCGCCGTCCATTTCCGGCATGCGCCCGTCCATCAGCACCAGGTCGTAGCCGGCGCGGGCGCAAGCCTCGACTGCCAGCAGCCCGTTGCCGACCACAGTGGCGCGGTGGCCCAGGTCTTCCAGCATCGCGCGCACGATGATCTGGTTGGTCGGGAAGTCTTCGGCGCACAGCACGTTCAGGCGGTGGCTGTGCGGTTCGCGCAGCACGTGCGGCAGCGGCGCCGGCATGCTGCCGTCGGCCAGCGGCAGCACGAAGCTGAAGGTGCTGCCCACGCCCTCGGTGCTTTCGGCGGTGATCTCGCCGCCCATCAGCTGCACCAGCTGGCGGCAGATGGCCAGTCCAAGGCCGGTGCCGCCGTAGCGCCGCGTGGTGGTGCTGTCGGCCTGCTCGAACTTCTGGAACAGGCGCGCCAGCGCGTCCGGCGCGATGCCGATGCCGGTGTCGGTAACCGAGAAGCGGATCAGGTTGACGCCGTCGGACGCGCCGGCGCTACGCGCTACCCGCAGCGTCACCTTGCCCTCGTTGGTGAACTTGAAGGCGTTGCCGACCAGGTTGACCAGCACCTGGCGCAGCCGGGTCGGGTCGCCCACCACGAAGCGCGGCAGGTCGTCGTCCAGTTCGATGCCGAAGTCGACGCTGTGGGCCGCCGCCTGCTCCTCGAACAGGCTGACCACGCTCTCGATCTTGGCGGCCAGCGAAAAGTCGATGTTCTCGATGGCCAGCTTGCCGGCCTCGATCTTGGAGAAGTCGAGCAGGTCGTTGACGATTCCCAGCAGCGACTGGGCGTTGGCCTGGCCGCGCGCGACCTGTTCGCGGGTGGCGGGCGCCAGCCGCGCGTCGCGCAGCGCGAAGCCTAGCATGCCGATCACGCCGGCCAGCGGCGTGCGCATCTCGTGGCTCATGTCGGCCAAAAATTCGGACTTCTGGCGGGTCGCATCCTCGGCCTTGCGCTTGGCGAAGCTGAGGCGCTCGGACAGCACCGAGATGTCGCGGTGGGCGCGCTCGACGTTCTCCTTCTGGCGCACCACTTCGGCCTTCTGGCGCTCGGCGTCGGCGCGGCGGCGCTCGGCCTCGGCGCGCTGGCGCTCGGCTTCGAAGCGCTGCGCTTCGAGTTCGCGCTTCTGCTGTTCCAGCCGGCGGTTCTGCTGCTCGATCTCCTCGGTCCGGGCCCGCACCTGGCGTTCCAGCAGCGACTTCTGGCGGCGCAGCCCGGACAGCCGCAAGCGGTAGGCGAACCAGGCGCTGCCCAGCACCAGGGCGGCGGCCAGGCTGCGGAACCACCAGGTCTTCCACACCGGCGGCGCGATGGTGATCACCAGCGGGTCGCTCGGCACGCCCCACACGCCGTCCTTGTTGGCGGCCTTGACGCGGAAGGTGTAGGTGCCCGGATCGAGGTTGGTGTAGGTGGCGAAGCGCTTGCCGGCCTCGGTGTCGACCCAGCCGCGGTCGAAGCCCTCGAGCTGGTAGGCAAAGCGGTTGCGCTGGGGCGCGGCATAGTGCAGGCCGGAGAATTCGAGCGAGAACACCGAGTCCGACGCCGCCAGCGCGATCTCGCGCATGCGTTCGACCGGCCCGCGCACCAGGCCGGGCCTTGCCGCCTCGACCGGCTGGTTGAAGATCTGGAAGCCGGTGACGATGGCGCGCGGCGGGATGCGGTTGTCGCTGATGGCGCGCGGGTTGAACGCGGTGACGCCGTTGAAGCCGCCAAAGTACAGGGTGCCGTCGGTGGCGCGCACCGCCGAGCCATCGAAGAAGGCGCCTTCGGTGATGCCGTCGACCGAGCTGTAGTTGCGCCACTTGCCGGTGCCCGGGTCGAACCGCGAGATGCCGGTGTTGGTGCTCATCCACAGGTAGCCCGCGCTGTCCTCCAGGATGGCGGCGATGGCGTCGTCCGCCATGCCGTCGCCCACCGTGTAGCGGCGGAAGCTCACCTCGCCGCGGGCGTCGATGTTCATGCGGTTCAAGCCGCCGGCGGTGCCGACCCACACGGTGCCCTTGCTGTCCTCGAGCAGGTAATGCACCTCGTCGTGCGACAGGCTGCCGGTCTTGTTCGGGTCGTGGCGGAAGTGGCGGAAGGTGCCGCGCGCGCGGTCCATCAGGTCGAGGCCGTCGAAGGTGCCGATCCACAGCCGGCCGCGGCTATCCTCGAGCATCGGGCGCACCGCGTTGTCGGCCAGGGAGCTGTCGTCGGCGGTGTCGTGGCGGTAGCTGGCCACCTTGAGCGTGGCCGGGTCGAGCCGGTGCAGGCCGCCGCGGCTGGCGATCCACAGCATGCCTGAACGGTCCAGCATCATGCCGCGCACCTTGTTACCGTCGGCATCGCCCAGCTGCACGCGCGTGAAGCGGCCGCTGTCCTGGTCGAAGCGGGTTACGCCATGGTCGCCGCCGACCCACAGGGCGCCGGAGCGGTCGTGCGCGAGCGCCCCCGCCACCGGGTCGGCCAGGCTGTTCGGGTTGCGCGGCTCGTGGCGCCAGGCCCGCACCGCGCCGCTGGCCGGGTCGTACAAATTCAGGCCGCTGTTGGTGCCGATCCAGACCTTGCCGCGGCCGTCGTCGAGGATGGCGCGCACGTTGTTGCCGGTCAGGGTGGTCGGCGCGTCCGGCTGGCGCACGATGCGGGCGAAGCCGCCGCTGTTCAGGTCGACCCGGCTGACGCCGGCGGACCAGGTGCCGACCCACAGGATCCCGACACGGTCGCGGAACAGCGCCGAGATGCGGTTGTCGGCCACGCTGTGCGCGTCGGTGACGACGTGGCGGTGCGCCTGGAAGCGCTGGGCGCGCCCGTCCCAGCGGTACAGGCCCTCCGAATAGGTGCCGACCCAGATCGTGCCGTCGGCGTCTTCGTACAGGGTGGCGATGACCTCGTGCCGGATGCCGACGGCATCGCCGAGGCGCTGCCGCCTGAGCGCCGCGCCGGCCTTGCGCACGTCGCCGCTGCTGCGTTCCAATCCGCCCGTGCTGCCCACCCACAGGGTCTGCTGGGAATCGACCAGCAGCGCCTGGACAGTATTGAACCGCATGTCGCCGTCGCGCGCATGGTGGTGCTCGAACACGCGCGCACCCGACGCCAGGCTGTCCAGCCCCGCCGCCGTGCCGACCCACAGCCGGCCGCCGGCGTCGACCGCCAGCGCGTTGATCTGGTTGTCGGACAGGCTGCCCGGGTCGTCCGGCACATGGTTCCAGACGGTGAACTTGCCGCTGGCCGGGTCGAGGTGCTGCAGGCCGTCGGCGGTGCCGATCCACAGCCCGCCTTCGCCATCGTCGGCGATCGCGCGGATGTGGCGGTTGCCGTTGCCGCGCCGGACGGTCTCCTGCGGCAGGTAGTGGACGAACGACTGGGTGGCAGGGTCGAAGCGGTCGACGCCGCCGTCGGTGCCCACCCACAGCTCGCCGCGCGCGTCGACGTGCAGCACCTTGACCCAGTTGTTGGCCAGGCTCTTGCGGTTGTTGACGTCATGGCGGTAGACCACCACCCGGTAGCCGTCGAAGCGCGACAAACCGGCCTGGCTGCCGAACCACATGAAGCCGTCGCGGTCCTGTACGATCGCCAGCACCGACTCCTGGGCCAGGCCATGTTCGACGCTCAGGTGTTCAAAGCGCAGCGTGCGTGCAGGCGCCGCGGCACCGGCGCCAGGCGCCAGCGCCGCCAGTAGCGCAAGGGCGGCCAGCCAGCGTATCAGGAAGGTCATGGTTTCTTTCATGTGCTAGGCGCCGAAGAAGGCCAGCACGTCGTCCCTGCGCGCCTCGGTGTCGCGCCGGCCGAGCGCAATCAGCTCGCGCGTGTAGCTGGCCTCGAACAGCAGGTAGGACGCCAGCGCGGCGCCGCGCGCCTCGGTCGCACCGATGCCCGACAACAGCGTGCGCACCGGCGCCGGCAGGCTGCCGACGTGGCGGCTGGCGATGTCGTCGAGCCGCTCGGACGGCGCGATCACCAGCAGTTCGACCGGCTTGAGCGGGGTCATTTCGCGGTACTCCTCGGGCAGCAGCGACAGGGTCAGGTTGATGCGGTTGAGGCGTTCGATGTCGACCGCCAGGCTGTCCAGGAAGATCGAGGACATCGCGTGGCCGGCGATTTGCGCCAGGCTCGGATAGCTGCCCTGCGGCGGCGCGGCCTGGACCGGCTCGGCCAGCCGTCCTGCCCCGACCACCAGCACGCGGGTGGCGCCGAGATGGATCGCGGGCGAGATCGGCGCCAGCTGGCGCATGGTGCCGTCGCCGCAATACTCGCGCCGGCCGCCCATGTATAGCGGCACCGCCGGGAAGATGAAGGGAATCGCGGACGACGCCAGCAGGTGCTCGACGCCGATCTGGTCCTGCAGCGCGATGCGCTGCATGCGCACCCACGGCCTGATCTCGGAGGCGCTCTGATAGAAGGTGATGTGGTTGCCCGCGGTGTAGGACGAGGCGGTGACGGCCAGTGCGTGCAGCAGGCCCTCGGACAGCGCGGCGCGCCACTTGCGCAGCAGCCAGCCGAACGACAGCAGCGACAGCCAGCGCGCGCCGGAGCGCAACACGCCCAGCGAATCGGCGCGGTATACCTGCTCGACCGCGACGTTTTCCCACACGTCCAGCAGCTTCTGCACGCCTTCGCCGAAATTGTCGGCGCGGCAGGCCAGCGCGGTGGCGTTCATCGCGCCGGCCGAGGTGCCGCAGATGATGTCGAAGGGAGAACGGGCCGGCGGGCGGCCGGTTTCCCACAGGATGCGCGCGACCGCGTCCAGCACGCCGACCTGGTAGGCGGCGCGGGCGCCGCCGCCTGCCAGGATCAGCCCGGTTTTCTCATTTACTCCCATCCTTCAAGGGTATCAGGCTCAGGGGGTGTATAGAAAGCAAAAGTTGCATCTGGCACACAGCCCTCAGTCTCCCTTGGCAACACCCTCGCGGCGCGGGTCGGCGCCGCCGAACCAGTATTCCTGGCCGTGGATGGACAGCCGCTGCACCCCGTGCAGGCCGGAGTTCATGTCGGCGCTGCGCAGCGCGTGGCCGCGCGCCTTGAGCGCGTCCAGCACGGCGGGCGCAAAGCGTCCCGCTTCCAGTTCGGTCGGGCCGTTGCGGCTGCCGAAGTTGGGCAGGCTGATCGCCTGCTGCACGTTCAGCCCCCAGTCGAGGGTGCCGACCAGTACCTTGGCCACGTAGTTGATGATGGCCGGCCCGCCCGGCGAGCCCACCGCCAGCACCAGCTTTTTGGTCTGCTTGTCGAACACGATGGTGGGCGACATCGCGCTGCGCGGGCGCTTGCCCGGCTGGACGCGGTTGGCCACCGGGCCTTGCGCGTCGATCGAGTCGAACGAGAAGTCGGTCAGCTGGTTGTTCAGCATGAAGCCGCGCACCATCTGGCGCGAGCCGAAGGCGTCTTCCACGGTGGTGGTCATCGACAGGCCGGCGCCGCTGCCGTCCATCACCACCAGGTGCGAGGTGGACGGGGTTTCGATGGCGTTGTCCAGCCCCCATGCCACGTCCATGCCGGGCGGCGTGCCGGCGCCGGCGACGCCCATGGAACGCTCGCCAATCAGGGCGGCGCGCCTGGCCAGGTAGTCCTTGTCGATCAGGCTCTGGACGCCGCGCCCCGGCAGCGGGATGAAGTCGGTGTCGGCCGCATAGCGGTTGCGGTCGGCGTAGGCCAGCCGGCCGGCTTCGGAGAACAGGTGCACCGCATCCGCGCCGACCCTACCCTCCATCGGCGCCAGCGCGCGCATGTCTTTTGTTTCGAGGATGCCCAGCATCTGGGCCACCGCGATCCCGCCCGACGACGGCGGCGGCATGCCGCACACGGTGAAGGCGCGGTAGTCGCTGCACACCGGCGTACGCACCTTGGCCTGGTAGCCGGCGATGTCGGCGGCGCTGAGCAGGCCCGGGTTGCGCGGATGCGACGCGACCTTGGCCGCGATGTCGCCGGCGATGGCGCCCTTGTAGAACGCGTCGGCGCCGCCGGCGGCGATCGTGCGCAGGGTCAGCGCCAGCTCCGGGTTCTTCAGCATGTGCCCGACCGGCCACGGCTTGCCCTGCGCTTCGAAGAAGTAGGCCAGCGCGGTGGGGTCGGTGCGCACATGGCGGTCCCACGACAGCATGCCGTGCAGGCGTTCGCTGACCGGGAAACCCTTGTCGGCCAGTGCGATCGCGGGCGCGAACAGCTCCTTCCACGCCAGCTTGCCGTGCTGCTTGTGGGCCAGCTCCAGCATGCGCAGCACGCCCGGTGCGCCCACCGAGCGGCCGCCCACCACGCCCTCGACGCGCGACATCGGCGTGCCGGCGGCGGTCTGGAACAGCTTTTCGGTGGCGCGCGCCGGCGCGGTTTCGCGGCCGTCGAAGGCCTGCACGTTCTTGCCGTCGTAGTGCATCAGGAAGGCGCCGCCGCCGATGCCGGAAGACTGCGGCTCGACCAGGGTCAGCACCAGCTGGGTGGCGATGGCCGCGTCGATGGCCGAGCCGCCCTGCTGCAGGATGGCGTAGCCGGCTTCCACCGCCAGCGGGTTGGCCGCCGATACCATGAACTTCTTCGACGCCCAGCCGGTCTTGTCGGTGTAGGCGATGCCGATTTCGGGCGCCTGCTGCTGCGCATCCTGCGCGTGCCCGGCCAAGGGCAGGAATGCCGCTTGCAGCAGCGCCGCCAGCGCCGCCAGCGCCAGCATCTTCAACTTGACCATCGATCCTCCAGATATAAAAAAGCGCGCGACCAAGGCCGCGCGCCCGATACAACATTATCGTACAACAATTACTTCGGCTGCATGCGGATCGCGCCGTCCAGGCGGATCGTCTCGCCGTTCAGCATGGTGTTCTCGATGATGGCTTTGGCCAGGTGGGCGTACTCGGTGGCGCGGCCCAGGCGCGACGGGAACGGCACCATCTTGCCGAGCGAGTCGCGCACTTCTTCGGGCATGCCCATCAGCATCGGGGTTTCGAAGATGCCCGGGGCGATGGTCATCACGCGCACGCCGCTGCGGGCCAGGTCGCGCGCCATCGGCAGGGTCATGCCGGCGACCGCCGCCTTGGACGAACCGTAGGCCGCCTGGCCGATCTGGCCGTCGAAGGCCGCCACCGAGGCGGTATTGATGATCACGCCGCGCTCGCCCGAGTCCATCGCTTCGGTCTTGCCCATCGCGTCAGCCGCCAGGCGCGCCATGTTGAAGGTGCCGACCAGGTTGATGTTGACGGTGCGCTGGAACACATCCAGCGGATGCGGGCCGTCCTTGCCCACGGTTTTCACCGCGGGGGCCACGCCCGCGCAGTTGATGAGGCCGCGCAGCGTGCCCATCGCCGTCGCTGCGGCAACGGCGGCCAGGCCGTCGGCCTCCGAGGTCACGTCGCACTTGACGAACTCGCCGTCCAGTTCCTTGGCCAGCGCGGCGCCGGCTTCGGCCTGCACGTCGGCGATCACGACCTTGCCGCCCGCTTCGGTGATCATGCGCGCGGTAGCAGCGCCCAGGCCCGACGCGCCGCCGGTAACGATGAAGACATTGTTTTGGATTTGCATGTGTACTCCCCAGAAAAAGTTCTTTTTTTAACGTTTACGTAAACGTCAACCACCCGCGATTGTAGCGAACTTTTGGGGAAGCAAGCCGAAAAAATGGCATTAAAAACACTGGATGGTGGTGCCGGTGCGGGTACAGTTGCGCCCTTGCGGGTCGAGCACGGTATTGCCAACCCCGCCCGTATAGCGGGTACCGCTGGTGTCGTTGCAGACGTTGCCGATACAGCTGTTGACCTGGACCGGGGACGGCGGCTGCACGGTCGCCAAGGGCGAAGGCAGCATGGGCTGCGGCAGTGTGCCAGTCACGGCGTTGCCCCGTGCCGACGGGTACAGGGTCGGGCCATACGCTTCGGTGGGCGGCGGCGCGATGCGCGGCACGCCCTCGACCACCTGCCGCACCGCGCGGCGCTTGATGGGCTTTTTCTTGAGGAGCTTGGGATCGGGCTTGAGCTTGTTGGCGGCGGGCGCCGCTTCGGCCGGCCCGGGGGCCGACGCCAGGGCGCCGGCCGGCAGGCCCGCCGCAAGCAGCAGCACTACGGCGGAATTCAGGATTCGCATGGCGGCCTCCCGCATCAAGGTGGCGTCCATTATCCCCCATCACCTGCATGGTGGCGCGGCGCGAAACACCTTGTAACACGATGGCCCCGGGATCGCGGAACCACGCGCATGGCCCCGTGCTACCATGGGCAACATGAACACAATGACAAGGAAACACCCATGAACACGCGCTTATTCCACCGCATGTCGCTGTGCGCCGCGCTGGTGGCGGCAACGGGAACGGCGCTGGCCGCGAACGAAACGGCCGCCCAGTTCGGCTGGCTGCAGGGATGCTGGCAAGCCACCGGCGGCGAGCCGGGATCGGGCGAAACCTGGACCTCGGCCGCAGGAGGCACGCTGCTTGGCCTCAGCCGCACCGTCAAGGGCGGGCGCACGGTTGCGCATGAGTTCGTGCAGATACGTGAAACCGAACCGGGCAAGCTGGCCTATATTGCGCTGCCGTCCGGACAGGCGCAAGCCACCTTCCCGCTCGCGCATGCAAGCGACAAGCGGGTGGTGTTCGAAAACCTCGCCCACGATTTTCCGAAGCGGATCATCTACCGCCGCGAAGGCTCGCGGCTGCTGTTCGCCCGCGTCGAAGGCGAGATCAAGGGCAAGCTGAAGGGCATCGATTTCCCGATGGAGCGCACCAGCTGCGACCCTGGCTGAGCAGGCGCCGGCTGGCGCCGCTCAGTTAGGCTGAGCGCCTTCGCGCATCACGCCCCTGAGTCCGGCGCGCAGCTCAGGCGTATCCTCGTGTCCATGCACCGATACAGCGTGCTGGACGGCAGCTTCGATCAGTTCCTTCTCGCTGTCCGCGGCGATGGAGATGGTGCATTTCGAGTCGCTGGGCATCTCGCGGCAATCGATATATTTGCGTGACATGACGGCCTCCCTGAAATGGGACTGGGAGTTTCAGTATAAGCGCACCCCGGCGAGGTGCAAGCGGCGCATCGGCCGCCTGCAGTCGTTGCACGAACCGGGGCCGGCCGGCCCCGGCTTCTCCTGCCCTAGCGGTATGCGGCGGGCGCCGCGGCCGGCGCTGCGGTAGCGGCAGGCATGGCCGCGGCGGGCGCATGCGCCGCCACCGGCATCTTCACCGCAACCCAGCCGGTGGCCGGCAGCAGCGGCACCAGCAGCAGCGCCACGATGTTGATGATCTTGATGAGCGGATTCACTGCCGGGCCGGCGGTGTCCTTGTACGGGTCGCCCACGGTGTCGCCGGTGACGGCCGCCTTGTGCGCTTCCGAGCCCTTGCCGCCGTGGTTGCCGTCCTCGATATATTTCTTGGCGTTGTCCCAGGCGCCGCCGCCGGTCGTCATCGAAATCGCGACAAACAGGCCGGTGATGATGGTCCCCATCAGCAAGCCGCCCAGCGCGGCAGGGCCGAGCAGCATGCCGACCACGATCGGCACCACCACCGGCAGCAGCGAAGGCAGCACCATTTCGCGGATCGCCGACGCGGTCAGCATGTCGACCGCCTTGTCGTATTCCGGCTTGCCGGTGCCTTCCATGATCCCCTTGATGTCGCGGAACTGGCGGCGCACTTCGATCACCACCGCGCCGGCCGCGCGCCCCACCGCTTCCATCGCCATCGCGCCGAACAGGTAGGGAACCAGGCCGCCGATGAACAGGCCGACGATGACCATCGGGTTCGACAGGTCGAAGGAAATCGTGTGGCCCACCGATTCCAGCGCATGGGTATAGTCGGCGAACAGCACCAGCGCGGCCAGGCCGGCCGAACCGATCGCATAGCCCTTGGTGACGGCCTTGGTGGTATTGCCCACCGCGTCCAGCGGGTCGGTGATCGCGCGCACCGAATCGGGCAGGCCGGACATCTCGGCGATGCCGCCGGCGTTGTCGGTGATCGGGCCATAGGCGTCGAGCGCGACGATGATGCCGGCCATCGACAGCATCGAGGTGGCGGCGATCGCGATGCCGTACAGTTCGGCCATCTGGTAGGACGCAAGGATGGCGGCGCATACGGCCAGCACAGGGTAAGCGGTCGACTTCATCGACACGCCCAGGCCGGCGATGATGTTGGTGCCGTGGCCGGTGGTCGAGGCTTCGGCGATGTGGCGCACCGGCTTGAATTCGGTGCCGGTGTAGTACTCGGTGATGTAGACCATCAGGCCGGTCAGCACGATGCCGACGACCGAGCAGCCCATCATCGCCATGCGCATCGCATCGTCATGCCATACTATCCAGGTGACCACGCCGAAGCCGATCAGCGACAGGCCGGCGGCCCACCACAGGCCGGTGTACAGCGCCGACATGATCTTCTTGCCCGGCTTGGCCTTGACCAGCGAGCAGCCGACGATGGAGCCGAGGATCGACACCGCGCCAAGCAGCAGCGGATAGATCATCGCCTCGGTGGTGGCGTTGGTGATCATCAGCGCACCCAGCAGCATGGTGGCGATCAGCGTGACCACGTAGGTTTCGAACAGGTCGGCGGCCATGCCGGCGCAGTCGCCGACGTTGTCGCCGACGTTATCGGCGATGACGGCCGGGTTGCGCGGGTCGTCTTCCGGGATGCCGGCTTCAACCTTGCCGACCAGGTCGGCGCCGACGTCGGCGCCCTTGGTGAAGATACCGCCACCGAGACGGGCGAAGATCGAGATCAGCGAGGCGCCGAAGGCCAGCCCGATCAACGGCTTGATCACGTCATGCGACGTGAGCGCGCTGCCCGCGGCCTGCATGGTCAGCATCCAGTAGAACAGGGTGACGCCGAGCAGGCCGAGGCCGACCACCAGCATGCCGGTGATCGCGCCGCCCTTGAACGCGACGTCGAGGGCTTCGTTCATGCCACGGGTTGCGGCCTGCGCGGTGCGCACGTTGGCGCGCACCGAGACATTCATGCCGATGAAGCCGCAGGCGCCGGACAGCACGGCGCCGATCAGGAAGCCGAGCGCGGTATCGAGGCCCAGCAGCGCGAAGATCGCGATCAGGAGCACCACGCCGACGATGGCGATGGTGCGGTACTGGCGCGCGAGGTAGGCCGCGGCGCCTTCCTGGATCGCCTGGGCGATCTCCTGCATCCTTGGGTTGCCGGGATCCTGGCGGAGGATCCAGGCGCGCGACCAGAGGCCGTAGATTACTGCGATGACGCCACACACAACTGCAAATACGAGAAAGCCCGCTGCCATAAAAGTCCCCTTGTTTTTCTTAAATCAAGTAACACAAAAACACATCCGAAAGACCGTCAAACCGATCAACCTTACTGCGTACTGCACAACTTTGAATCTGAAAACGTGGAGACAGGCCGGCTGGCGCATGCAGGCGCGCGCTTTTCCGCCGCGGTCCGGCTCATCAATTCGGCACAAAAAAAAGCGGACCGAAGTCCGCTCCTTTGGGGGTGTCAGCCCGCCAGCGCCGCGAACGCGCGGTCGCGCACTTCGTCGACTGGGCCGACACCGGAAATCTTGCGGTATTTCGGCGCGCCAGCCAGGCCGGACTTGGCCCATTCGTTGTAGTAGCCGAGCAGGACTTCGGTCTGGTTGTGGTAGACGCCGAGACGCTTCTTGACCGTCTCTTCCTTGTCATCGTCGCGCTGCACCAGCGGTTCGCCGGTGATGTCGTCGGTGCCGTCCGCTTTTGGCGGGTTGAATTTGGTGTGGTACACGCGGCCGGAAGCCGGGTGCGAGCGGCGGCCGCTCATGCGCTCGACGATCAGTTCGTCCGGCACGTCGATTTCGAGCACGTAGTCGACATTGATGCCCGCTTCCTTCATTGCGTCAGCCTGGGCGATGGTGCGCGGGAAGCCGTCGAACAGGTAGCCGTTGGCGCAGTCCTTGTCCTTCAGGCGGTCCTTGACCAGTCCGATCATGATGTCGTCGGACACCAGGCCGCCCGCGTCCATCACCTTCTTGGCGGCCATGCCAAGTTCGGTTCCGGCCTTGATCGCGGCGCGCAGCATGTCGCCGGTCGAGATTTGCGGGATGTTGTATTTTTCCTTGATGAAGTTAGCCTGGGTGCCCTTGCCGGCTCCCGGTGCTCCTAACAAAATGAGACGCATGAAGAATTCCTGGATTGATTTGAAATGATTTTAGTTAGCGCAACAAAACACATTGATGCATATCTGACTACCTTGGTACGAAACTTACCACAAAAGTCCTGCACTACGCCAATATGAAAATGCCGCTCCGATTTTTTGCTTGATCTGGCGCAGGGCCCTGTCAGATTCGCGAAAGCTTCGCGTGGATCTGCTGTTCCCGCGCATGGTGTTCATTCCGCCGCGAAGTGCTTTTGCACGCGCTCCAGGTCCTCAGGCGTGTCGACGCCGGCCGCCGGCGCGCTGCTGGTGATGTGGACCGCGATCGGGTAGCCGTGCCACAGCACGCGCAGCTGCTCGAGCGCTTCGGCTTCCTCGATCGGCGCCGCCTGCAGGCCGGGATAGGCTTGCAGGAAGCCGTTGCTGTAGGCGTAAAGCCCGATGTGGCGCAGCGGCGCATACCCATCGGGCAGCACGTCCTTCGACTGGGCGAAGGCGTCGCGGTGCCAGGGGATCGTGGCGCGCGAGAAGTACAGCGCGCGGCCGTTCTTGTCGAGGACGACCTTGACCACGTTGGGGTTGAAGCAGTCCGACGCGTCCAGCAGCGGATGGGCGCAGGTGGCCATCGGCACGTCGGCGGCGATGCGGGCGGCGCAGGCGGCCAGCAGCGACGGGTCGATCAGCGGCTCGTCGCCCTGCAGGTTGACCACGACGGCGTCGTCATCGAGCTCCAGCGCGCGCGCCACTTCTGCGATGCGGTCGGTGCCGGACGGATGGTCGGAACGGGTCATGAAGGCTTCGACGCCGTGCGCGGCGCAGGCCGCGGCGATGTCGAGGTGGTCGGTGGCGACGACCACGCGCTCGGCGCCCGACAGCGCGGCGCGTTCGGCCACACGCACCACCATCGGCTTGCCGCCCAGGTCGGCCAAAGGTTTGTTCGGCAGCCGGGTCGAAGCCAGCCGCGCGGGGATGATGACGATGAAGCCCATGATCAAACCGGCTCGATCTTGCGCGCCTCGTCGGCCCACATGATCGGGATGCCGTCACGGACAGGGAATGCGAGGCGGTCGGGGCGGCAGATCAGTTCCTGCGCCTTCTTATCGTATTCGAGCGGGCCCTTGCACAGGGGGCAGACCAGGATATCAAGCAGTCGAGCATCCACGACATTTCTCCACAATTTGTTCGGCCAGCGCGCGGTCGAGCTGCGCGCTCACCGGGACGACCCACAATCGGGGATCGCCCACAAGATTTTCAATTTGCCCACATTTTACTGCATCCTTCTCGGTGATCAGGATGAGGTCCGCGTTGACGTGGTCAAAAGGGTGGTCGAGGAAGTCGTGATGGTCGGGCAGCGGCAGCTCGCCGAAGGCCAGTCCGGCGCCGCGCAGCATGTCGAAGAAGCGCTGCGGGTTGCCGATGCCGGCGGCGGCCACGATGCGCTTGCCGGCCAGGGAAGCGAGCGGCACGCGCGCCCCGCCGGCCAGCGGCTCGGCATATTCGCCGGCCAGGCGCATCTGGAAAGGCTGGCCGCCGACCGACTGGATCAATCCGGGCGCCAGCTGCGGCGCGTTCACCACCGTGAAGTCGCGCCGGCGCGAAGGCGGTTCGCGCAGCGGGCCGGCCGGCAGCAGCCAGCCGTTGCCCACGCCGCGGCCGTCGAACAGCACCACTTCGACGTCGCGCTGCAGGGCGTAATGCTGCAGGCCGTCGTCGGCCACCAGCACATCGACCGAGGGATGCGCGGCCAGCAGGGCCTGGCCCGCTTCGGCGCGCTTGCGCCCGACCACCACCGGACAGCCGGTGCGGCGCGCCATCAGCAGCGGCTCGTCGCCCACTTCCTGCGCGTTCGATTGCGGCGTCACAGCGCGCGGCGCGCCGCCCTCCTCGCCGCCGTGGCCGCGCGAGATGATCCCGGGCGTGAAGCCGGCGTCGCGCAGCGCTTCCACCAGCCAGATCGTCAGCGGGGTCTTGCCGGTGCCGCCGATGAAGATGTTCCCGACCACCACCACCGGCACCGGCAGACGGGTGGACGCCAGCACGCCCGATTTGAACAGGCGCGCGCGCAGCGCAGCCAGCGCGCGGAACAGCAGCGACAGCGGCCACAGGGCACAGGCCAGCGCGCCGCGGCGCAGCCAGGCGCGGGTGAGCGTCGATTCGAGGGAAGGTCTGGTGGATGCCATGCGGTGGCGGGCGAAGCGACAGCTCCGCCCGCGCCTTTACTTCTTCGTGCCCGTCTGGGCGGCGAAGGTGAGCTTGTCGTAGCCGGCGATGCGCGCCGCTTCCAGCACGTTGATGACCATCTGGTGCATCGCGAACTGGTCGGCGTTGATCACGACGACGGGGCTGTCCCCGGGCCTTGCCAGCGGCTGGCCGTCGGGCCCGGTGCGCGCCGCGTTCCGCATTTCCTCGGCCAGGCCTGCCACGCTGTGGAAGGACACCGCTTGGTTGTTGATGGTGTAATTGCCCTTGGCGTCGACGGTGACGTTGATCTCGAACGGCTTTTCCAGCGCCTTTTCGGCGTCGGCGGTCGGCAGCGTGATCTGCAGCTCGGTGAATTTGCTGTAGGTGGTGGTCACCATCAAGAAGATCAGCACCACCAGCAGGACGTCGATGAACGGGATCAGGTTAATCTCCGGATCCTCGCGGCGGCGCCCACGGCGGAAGTCCATCATTTGCGGGCACCGTGCACGACGTCGACGAACTTCACCGCCTGCAGTTCCATGTCGATGATGAAGCTGTCGACCAGGGCGCGGAAGTGGCGGTAGAACAGCAGCGCCGGCATCGCGATGGCCAGGCCGAAGCCGGTGTTATACAGGGCGACCGAAATACCGTGGGCCAGCTGGGCCGGATTGGCGCCGCCGGTGGCGTTCTGGGAACCGAAGATCTCGATCATGCCGACCACGGTGCCGAACAGGCCCATGAGCGGCGCCAGCGAGGCGATGGTGCCGAGGGTGGTCAGGAAGCGTTCCAGCACGTGGGCCACGCCGCGCCCTGCTTCCTCGATCGATTCCTTCATCACATCGCGCGGCGCGTCGACGTTGCGCAGGGCCGCGGCCAGCACGGTGCCAAGCGGCGAATTCTGTTCAAGCGTGTTGACGATCTCCGGCGTCACCTTTCCGCCGCGGTAGACGCGCACCACTTCGTCGAGCAGCTGCTTCGGCAGGATCTTCGCACGGCGCAGGTAGATGAGGCGTTCGATAATCAGCGCCAGGGCGACGACGGAGGCGAACAGCAACGGCCAGATGGGCCAGCCTGCAGCTTGGATAATGGCGAGCAAAACGAACTCCTGAAGAAATGGGATAGCCGTATGGGAACAACCCCGGCAATGTAACGTGTTGCCAGCGTTGCGGCAAGTAGGGTTCTGCACACCTTTTGTGGATAAGATTGTGCGCAAGCGCATATGCATACTGCTAAGTCGCTGATTACATTCGATAATTTCATTCTGATTAAAATCAAGGCAGGGCAAAAAACGGGCCTCCGGGCAACTTTCCCCGTCCCCGGGTGGCCTGTCCAGTCGATTCACCGTTTCCCACTTGCAAACAAATTCTGTGGATAAAATTGTTAGCAACGGGCAGTGCACGATTGCAAGTTATTGATTTAATTCAATAATATCATCGCGCTCAATTTTGTGGCAGGATCTCCTGTTGCCGGACTGGCAGCTGTCCTGTTCATTTCTGCACAAGTTTTGTGGACAAGATTGTGAGCAAGGGTCGTATCGAAATCCTAAGTGATTGAAATCATTCAATATCTTTCAGGTGCTTAAAGATGTGGCAGTGCATTTTTGAGCATGCTTGTTCGCCCGGTGTGGGCTTCTGCACAATTTCTGTGGATAAAAGTGTGAGCAAGAACTTCACCCGCACCTAAGCTCGTTGATTTATAACACTATTCTTGCCATGCGTAAATTCTGAGCACGGGGCCGAAACCGGCGATTTTCCCTCGTCCAAACAGGTAAACCGGGGCAGAACGGGGCACCCGGATCGCCCGGCTGGATAACTTGTACCCTCATGCACAACTTCTGTGGAGAAGATTGTTAGCAAGCCTCCCAACACTCGCCAAGTATATTGATTTCATTGGATATTTTGTCGCCGCACAAAATTCAGGCAGCGCCTTTCCGACCTGAATGGCGCGTATCCGGGCGGCGTTGTGCACATCTTCTGTGGACAACATTGTGCGCAATAACGTTGACGTAAACGTAAGCTGTTGATTTGCAAGAACAATTTCCATTAGCACAAATTTTAACCACGGAAATCAGCCCTCCCCCACCGAAACTTGCTCACACATTCTGTGGATAACTTTGTGAGCAAGCACCGCTTCTCAATGCAAAGTCCTTGATCCATAAAGGAATTTTGTCCGTGCGGCAAAATATGGCAGCGCCTTTTTTGCTTGGTAAACAAGTACTTACGCGCTACCCTTGTCATCCTGATCGGTTTGTGACATAAGCATGACCGCCCCCGCCAACTGTGGATGACTAGATGCAAAACGACTACGACGCCGACCCCGGCTATGCCGCGCCTCCGGTTCTGACGGTCAGCGCGCTCAACGCGCAGGTAGCCCGCCTGCTCGAGCGCAGCTTTCCCCTGACATGGATCGCCGGCGAGATCTCGAACTTCACGCGCGCCAGCTCCGGCCACTGGTACTTCACCCTGAAGGACGACGCCGCCCAGGTGCGCGCTGTGATGTTCCGCGGCCGTGCGCAATTCGCCGGCTTCACCCCGCGCGAAGGCGACAAGGTCGAAGTGCGCGCCCTGGTCACGCTGTACGGCGCGCGCGGCGACTACCAGATCAACGTCGAAGCGATCCGCCGCGCCGGCGTCGGCGTACTGTATGAAGCCTTCCTGAAGCTCAAGGAAAAGCTGACGGTGCAAGGCCTGTTCGACCAGGAACGCAAGCGCGCGCTGCCGATGTTCACGCGCTCGGTCGGCATCGTTACCAGCCCGCAGGCGGCGGCGCTGCGCGACGTGCTGATCGCGCTGCAGCGGCGCGCGCCGCACCTGCGCATCGTGCTCTATCCGGCGCCGGTGCAAGGCCAGATGGCGGCCCTGAAGATCGCCGACGCCATCGCCACCGCATCGCACCGCGCCGAGGTCGACGTGCTGCTGGTGGTGCGCGGCGGCGGCTCGATCGAGGACCTGTGGTGCTTCAACGAAGAAGTGGTGGCGCGCGCGATCGCCGGCTGCAGCGTGCCGGTGATATCCGGTGTCGGCCACGAGACCGACTTCACGATCGCCGACTTTGCGGCCGACATCCGCGCCGCCACGCCGACCGCCGCGGCGGAGCTGGCGGCCACGCCGCGCGCCGACTGGATGGCGTCGCTGGCGGGCGACGCCACCGACCTGCGGCGCGCGATGCGGCGCATGCTGTCCGAGGCCAACCTCAACCTCGACAACTACGCGCGCCGGCTGCTCAGCCCCTCGGCCCAGATCGGGCACCAGCGCCTGAAGCTGGCCGGCATGGCGACCGCCCTCACCCACGCGGTGCGCGGCCCGGTCAACCGCCACAGCTTCACCCTGGCGCAGCTGCGCGGACGCTGGGCGCAGCACCGCCCGGACACGCGCGCTCTGCGCGCCGAGCTGGCATCGCAGCAGCGTCACTGCGGCGCCAGCATCGCCAGCCAGCTGGCCCAGCGCAAGGACGCGCTGGCGGCACTGTCGGCCCAGCTCGAGCTGCTCAACCCGCAGCGCACGCTGGAACGTGGCTATGCGATCGTGCGCGACAGCCGCGGCAAGGTGCTGCGTTCACCAGGCGCGATCAAGCCTCGCGACACGCTGACGGTCAGGCTGGCCGAAGGCAGCGCCGAAGTCGGCGTGGCCAGCGTGCAAACCCTGCTGGAATGAGGGTCAAGCTTTACAACATGAAGCAATGTGCAACGAAACCCGAGACGAATTACAATAAGCGTCGCTACTGAAGAACCAACGCATTTCCAATCGATAAAGGACAACAACATGGAACACACCCTGCCGGCACTGCCATACGCAAAGAACGCACTCGCACCGCATATCTCGGAAGAAACGCTTGAGTATCACTACGGCAAGCACCACCAGACTTACGTTACCAACCTGAACAACCTGATCAAGGGCACCGAGTTCGAGGCCATGACGCTGGAAGAGATCGTCGTGAAGTCGAGCGGCGGCATCTTCAACAACGCGGCCCAGGTATGGAACCACACCTTCTACTGGAAAGGCATGAAGCCGAATGGCGGCGGCCAGCCTGCGGGTGCGTTGGCTGACGCGATCAACGCCAAGTGGGGTTCGTTTGACAAGTTCAAGGAAGAGTTCACCAAATCGTGCGTCGGCAACTTCGGTTCCGGCTGGACCTGGCTGGTGAAAAAGGCCGACGGCGCGGTCGACATCGTCAACACCTCGAACGCAGGCTGCCCGCTGACCAACGGCGACACCCCGCTGCTGACCTGCGACGTCTGGGAGCACGCCTACTACATCGACTACCGCAACCTGCGCGCCAAGTACGTTGAATCGTTCTGGGGCCTGGTCAACTGGGACTTCGTCGCCCAGAACCACGCGTAGCAAGCGCACCCCCCGAAAAATCCGCTCCGGCGGATTTTTTTTCGCCAATCTTTCTAAAATCGGGGTCAGACCACCATTGTCGAAATGTTTCGCAAATTGTGGTCTGACCCCGATTTAAGAAACGTTTCCCAAAGCAAAAATGTCGTCCAAATGTATCGAATTGTCGGGATAAGCCTGCAATTGTGCATGGATGGATGGGCTCTTATACAATGGTTGGTTAGGGAGACTTGTCATGCATAGATTATTGCTGGTGGAGGACGATGCGCGCCTGGCGCAGCTCGTCACCGAATACCTGACCAATTATGAATTTGCCGTCGAACTCGTCACGCGGGGCGACGAGGCGCTGGAGCGTTTCAAGGCCATCCAGCCGGACGTGGTCGTGCTCGACCTGATGCTGCCCGGCCTCGACGGCATGGTGGTGTGCCGCCAGATGCGCGAGCTGGGCGAGGTGCCGATCCTGATCCTGACCGCGCGCGAGGATTCCTACGACGAGGTGTCGGGCCTGGAACAGGGCGCCGACGATTTCGTCAACAAGCCGGTGCAGCCGCGCGTGCTGCTGGCTCGCCTGCGCGCCTTGATGCGCCGTTCGCAGAACAAGGGCGCGCCCGATACCGGCGTCATCACCTTCGGCGCGCTGACCATCGCCACCAGCGACCGCAGCGTCGTCTGGCGCGGCCAGCCCTGCGTGCTGAGTAATACGGAGTACAAGCTGCTGCTGGTGCTGGCCGAGTCGGCCGGCACCGTGCTGTCGCGCGATGCGCTGCTGAAGAAGATGCGAGGAATCGAATTCGATGGCCTGGACCGCAGCATCGATAACTGCATCTCCAAGCTGCGCCGCAAGTTCGACGACGCCGAGTCGGAAAAAATCAAGACGGTGTGGGGCGAAGGCTACTTGTTTTCGCCGTCGGCCTGGGCGTAAGCCCGGCCATTTATTCGATCAGTGCCGCAATCGACAGCGGCACGTTCTTGGTCACCACCTGGCCGCGGTCGGCGTCGGCGAAGCGGTAGTTGACCACCCTGAACTGCGCGTTCGGGTCGTCCGCGAACGCCGCGCCTTCCACCGCCGGCAGCAGCGCTTCGGCCTTGTCGGCTCCCCTCACCCGCACACCCGGATCGACGTCCATGCCGGCAAAGGCAAAGCGCACGCCCACGCACTTGCGCGAACGCGCCGCCGCGTCGACGTGGCGCTGGAAGGCCAGCGCCTGCTCGCATGCCGCGCGCAGCTCGGCCACCTCGTACACGCCGTCGGCCTGCACCACGATCGATACGCGCGGGCGGAACACGAACTGGCTCACCTTGCGATTCACCACCAGCGCGGCGTTTTCGTCATAGGCCGCTTTCAGCAGCGGGAACACGGTACGCCCTTCCGGGTCGAGCGCCAGGTTGATCTGCACGGTCTTGCCCTGCAAGCTCAGTTGCACGCCCTGGAGGCTGACGCCCTTCTCGCGCGGCATGACCTGGTAATGGTTCTGCAGGTAGTTCTTCGGCTTGCCGTACTTTTCGAATACCACCATCGCGCGGTAGGCGTCGCGGTAGCTCACCCATTCCCCGGCCTCGGCCCGGGCCGCGCCGCTGCCTGCCGCAAGCAGCAGCATGGCGACGAAAGCCGGAAGGTGACGGGAAACGCGCATGGTCAGAATCGGTAGGCCAGTGCCGTCGAAACGGTCAGGTTGGTGGGCCGCTCGGTGAGCGGGCTGTCGGCGGCGCTGCCGCGCAGGCGCGTGGCCTGCACGCCGGTGACGAGCAGCCACGACGGGCTGAACGACCAGTTCCAGCGTGCAGTCGCATGGATGTCCTTGAGGCCCCCGCCGGCTGCATATTCGGGGTTGATGCTGCGCACGGCTTCATCCGCGCTGATGCCGAAGAAGGCCTGGTTGTGGCTGCGGTTGGCCAGGGTCGCGCCAACGCCCACCGACACGAAGTGGTGCGGCCCGAGATCGGCGCCGATGTGCTGCAGCCCGACGCGCCACAGGGCGCCATTGCGCCCGTTGCCCGAACCGTAAAGCAGCGTGTTGGTCACGCGCAGCTGCGGCGTCAGGTAGTAATTCAGGAAGCCGCCCGCCTGCAGGCGCGTGTGCTGCACGTCGACGCCGGTCAGGCGGTTCACCACCATCCCGGCCTTGTTCGGCGAGGGATCGCGCACGATGGTGTGGCCGGTGCCGGAAAATACCGCGCCGATGTCGTCCGACAGCCCCTTTTCGCTGCGGCGGCGCTGCACCGCCAGCAGCGGGCCGAACTCCAGCGAAGGCTGGTTCGACAGGTGCATACCCGCGCTCAAGCCGGAGATGAACACGCCGTTGCTCCATGCCGCCTGCAGTACCGGCAGCGCCTGTTCGCGCCGCTCGTCCGCACCCTCGTAGACCGGCGCCGAGGCGACGCCCAGCCCGACATACATGTCGCGGCTGCCGTCCGGCATCGGATTGTTGGCGGGCGTCTGGGCGGCTGCTGTGCTGCAGGCGCCGGCCAGGGCGAGGGCAAGAAGCTTTTCCATTTTTCAGCTTGTGGGAGTTCGAGTGGACGACATTCTAATGTGTGCCGCCCGACAACCCAACAATTGCCTCACTTGAGGACCTGCACCTGTGAACTAAATTCCACAGGCTCGTCCGACCGCGGCACCACTACCAGGTGCGCCGGGTTGACCAGCGCCAGCGTGCAGACGGCCTGCGGACCCGGTTCCCAGTCGGTGCGCACCACCGTGATGGCACCGTTTTCGCGATACACGTCCGTCACTTCGGTCGAATAGCAGCCGTTCGGACGGGTGCCGATGAACACGCCGATCACCATGTTGCGGGTGAAATCGACTTCCGGCGCGCGCTGCTGTGGGCGCTGTGTCCGGCCCATAGGGTAGCGAAGGCGGCCGCATCCCTAACGACCACGTTCTTCGGCTGGCTGACCAGCGAGCGGGTGCTGCGCTCAAGCTCCTTTACCACCAGCCGTTCCGGCTTGATGTTGACAAATTCGACCGGCGTGTCGCCGCGCGGCATGGCAACCAGCTGCATCGGCGAACCGACCGCTGCGGTGCAGACCGCGAAGGTGGCCAGGTCGCGCACTTCGTAGCTGACCACGATCCGGTCCGCCCGCGACGCCACCTTGGTCACCTTGACCTGGCGGCAGCCGTTGCTGCCCTCGCCCGCGAACACGCCCACCAGCATATGCGTACTGAAATTCACGCGCGGCATCTCCGGCGCCGGGCTGCGGCCGCGTGCATGCTCGGCCCACAGGCTGGCGAACGCGCCGGCGTCGCGGATCACGACCGTCCTTGGCGCGCGTACGCCGGAGAAGGCATCCTCCGCCAGCGGCGTGAAGGCGATGCTGGCGCCGTCCTGCGGCAGGAAGGCCAGCGGCTCGACCTTGTGGGCGATGCCCAGTCCCAGGTCGTCGCGTTCGAGGTTGGCCAGGATGGTGTCGAACAGGCTGCGCGCCGCGCTGTCCTTGCAGCTGATACGCGGTCCGGCGATGCTGTCCATCGCCTCGCACAGCAGCGCGTCCGGCGTTACACCATACAGGCGCTGGGCGTAGCTGTTATCCGGGCAGTTGCCGGCGCGGTCCCAGAATACCTTCTTGCCGTCGATGACAAACAGGCGGTTGCGCACGCCGGCGCACGCTTCCTCGCGCGCACGGGCGGCGAACAGTTCAGTGGAAACCGGGGCATCATTCGGGGAGGGTTCACCGACCACCACGCCAGGGGAGGCTTGCTGGTCGTGCATGGGGACGGAACCGCCGCCGCAGCCCGCCAGCAAGGCAGCGCCTGCAATCGGCATGGCGCCAAGAAAACGTCCCAGGACCGTCATGATGACACCCCTCCCGCAAAACTGGTGCGCTTGTGGCGCTCCACCGAACACAGAATAAAAAAAGCCCACGACACTTGTCGTATCAGTGGGCAAACGGAAAATCCATGAACATCATCATAACGACCGGCCGGTTTTCATTCCTCCCTGAGATGTAAGGCAATTGTCGTGAATTTGTAATGCACGTAGAAAACGCAGCTCTTATACAATGTCGGTCGGGAGAAAAACTATGTTCTTGGCAACACGGTACGGTGCGGGGCAAGCCAGGCGATCCGGGAGACGGCGCCTGTGAATCGTATTTTCTTCCGCTTCTTCGTGCTGGTGATGCTGTCTATTACCGCCGCCACCTTCGTCATCTACCTCGCCATCACCCGCCTCTTCGGCGATCCGCTCGAGGACATCGCGCGCCGCCAGGCCGCGGCCCAGATCTTCCTGCTTGAGCAGTACGTTGACCAGGCTCCCGCCGACGAATGGCTGACCCGGCTGAACAAGGTGCGCGAGGTGTCCAAGGTGAGGCTCGACCTGGTCCCCCTGATTCAGGCGCGCAAAGAACTGGAACCGGCCCAGATGGGCGCGCTCGACCGCGGCGAGGTGGTGCTGGACGCCGCCAGCAAGTCCTTCTACCGCCGGGTCGACCTCACCGGCCACAAGTACATCGGCAGCGAGGCCGAGGTGATCCACGCGCAGGACCTTCCGATCGATATCGCCCTGGCGCTGGAAATGGAGGCGGTGCGCTATGTCATCGTGGCCCTCGCCCTCCTGATCCCGATCGCGCTGTGGTCGCGCTCCCACTGGCAGGGCTTGCAGGCCCTGTCGAAAGTGGCCGACGATTTCGGCGCCGGCGACCTGTCGGCGCGCGCCCACATGGCGCCCAGCGCCAGCATTTATCCGCTGGCCGAGCGCATCAACCACATGGCGGCACGCATCGAGGGGCTGCTGGACGCCCAGCGCAACCTGCTGCATTCGGTCTCGCACGAACTGCGTACGCCGATCGCCCGGCTCGAGTTCGCGCTGGAACTGCTGCGCGGCGCTGCCGGCGACCCGGCGCTGGAGAAGCGCATCGCGGCGATGGAAGGCGACCTGTCGGAGCTGAACACCCTGGTCGGCGAGCTGCTCAGCATGACGCGGCTGGACAGCCCGCAGTCGCTCCAGCGCGAGCAGTTCGAGCTGGCGCCCGCGCTGGCCGGCTGCGTCGACTCGCTCGACCCGGCCGGCCCGGCGCCGTTGTTTGAACTCGCGCCTGGCCTGGGCAGCATGGAAGGCGACCGCCGCCTGCTGGTGCGCGCGGTCTGCAACGTGATGCGCAACGCCCAGAAGTATGCCCAGTCGCGCGTGGCGCTGGGCGCGCGCCGCACGGCGTCCGGGACGGTGGAGATCGTGGTGGACGACGACGGCCCGGGCATCCCGGCAACGGAACGCACCCGGGTCTTCGAGCCCTTCTACCGCCTCGACCGAAGCCGCGACCGCGCCACCGGCGGCTTCGGGCTCGGCCTGTCGATCGCGCACAAGGCAGTTGGGCTGCATGGCGGCAGCATCGTGGCGGGCGAATCGCCGCTGGGCGGGGCGCGCTTCACGATCACGCTGCCGGGCTAGGCCCCAAACAAAAACTCCGCCGCAGCGGAGTTTTTGACTATTTAGGGGCCGGCTCTTCCGGTCGCAGATGCGTCACGCCATACCAGAGGTTCTCCCACCAGTGCTCGCGCGAGGCGACCAGTTGCAGGCAGGCCTGGTCGACCTCGCCCTTGAAGACGGGGTCGGCGCACTGCTTTGTCATCAGCGCGTTGCGCTGGTTCTCCGCGTTGATCAGTGCGATCGAAACCCAGATCAGCGCGCCGCCCAGGATGACCACCAGCGTCCACGCCACGTGGTTCACATAGCTGGTCTCGAACAGGTCTTCCTCGGCCGGCCGGGAACCGTCGTACATCTTCAACAGCTTTTTTTCTGCTTCTTCACTCATGTTGTTGCGTTGCCTTTCGCGGGTATGCTTCATTCTAATCGCTACAACGGGCATATTCCAGTGCGCCCGGTCCAGCGCCGGCGAACGGCCAAAAAAAACTCCGCCGCAGCGGAGTTTTTGTGGCACGCGACCGGCTTACTTTGCAGCGGCCGGCTTCAGGCCCTTGTCCTTCTGTACCTTGGCGACCAGTGCGTCGGCGACCTGCATGGTTGCCGCCTGCACGGTTCCAGCCATATTGCCCTTGGCTGCCTGGCCGACCATCGATGGCGACGTCATGTAGCGGCCGTCGATCACCAGGGTCGGCACCGAGTCGACCTTGTAGTTGCTCAGCACCTGGGGAATGCGGCGCAGCTTGGACTGCACGCCGAACGAGTTCCAGTATTCGAGGAACTTGGCCTTGTCGACGCCGTTCTTGGCCACCCATTCGATGATCGCGTCGTCGCGGTTCAGGCGCTGGCGCTCGACGTGGAAGGCGCGGAACACTTTCGGATGCATCTCTTCCAGCTTGCCCATCGCTTCCAGCGTCAGGTACAGGTGGGCTTCCGGATCGGCCAGGCCCTGCATCGGCATGTGCACGCGCTTGAATTCGATGTTGTTGCCCTGCTTCTTGACCCATGCGGCCAGGCTCGGCTCGAGCGCATTGCAGGCCGGGCAGTGGTACATGAAGAATTCGATGACTTCCACTTTCTTGCCGGCCGTCTGGACAGGCTGGGGCTGCGCTAGCGTGAGGTATTCGGCGCCGTTGACCGGCGCGGTCGGCGAGGCAAACGCCGCGCTGGCGATCAGGCTTGCGGCAGCAATGGCAAAACGCAGGGAACGCATAAATATCCTTCGTAGTGTAGTTAAGCAACGATCCGGAGGTTACCACTTTTTCGCGGCCTCGGAGGGGCCGCCCCCATTTTTTGCAATTGCTTACCTATTTAACCGGGGCCTTGTCATGTCCTTACATGGCTAGCCCGGACGGCGTTTGCGGGCCGTCTCCAGCCGTTCGCACAACTGGGCGACGCCGTCGGTGATGCGCGGCCCGGCACGCGTCAGCAGTTCGCCGCGTAGGGTGAACAGGTTGCCGCGCGCGACCGCCGTCATGTTGCGGTAGGGCTTCCAAATGGTGATGCCGGCGTCGTCCGGCCCCTGCTGGGCGTCGCCGATCACCGCCTCCGGGTTCAGCTGCAGCACCGCTTCGATACTGACCGCTGGCGCCTTGACCGCCTGGCTGGCGAAGATGTTCTCGCCGCCGCACAGGCGGATCGCGTCGCTGACGATATGGCTGCCGTTCAGCGTGTACAGCGGCCGGTCCCACACCTGGTAGAACACCCGCACCATCGGCCGATTGGCGTAGCGGACGGCAAGCAGCTTGACCCTGTCGCGGAACGCGGCGGCGGCGCGCGCCGCCTCGGGGGCGGTGCCGAGCAGGTCGCCGAAACGGGTCAGGCTGGTGGCCACGCCGTCCAGCGTGCGCGGCTCGCTGTAGAACACCGGGATGCCGAGGCTGCGCAGCTGTTCGAGCTGGCGCGCTGTGTTCCCGCTTTGCCATACGATCAGCAGGTCGGGCTTGAGCGCCACCACCCGTTCCATGTCGATCTGGCTGTCGTTGCCGACCAGCGGGATGCGCTTGGCCTCTTCCGGATAGTCGCTGAAGTTCATGGCGCCGACGATGCGCTTGCCGCCGCCGGCGGCGAACAGCAGCTCGGTCACGTGCGGCGACATCGAGATGATGCGCTGGGCGGGCTTGTCCAGGGTGATGCGGTTTCCCGCGTCGTCGATGACGGTCGGGGTGCGTGCCAGCACGGCCTGCGAAGACAGCATCAAGGCGGCGGCCAGCAGCAGTTTGGTCATGTTCATGTCGTTTTTCGCTTGTTACGTGTTTGCGGGGGCGCTTTCGCCCGCGATGAAAATGGTGCGTTCGCCGTGCCGCAGCGTCTCGATCGGGTGGCCGAGGCACTGGCTCAGTATATGCGGCTGCATCACCTCCGCGGTTGCGCCGGCCAGCCAGCGGCCGTCGCCCATCAGCAATAGCGCATCGGTGGCGACGCTGTGGGCCAGGTTCAGGTCGTGCCCGACCATCACCACGGTCTTGCCCTGTTCGCGGCAAAGGCGCGCCAGCAGGCGCATCACCGACACCTGGTGCGCCAGGTCGAGCGCGTTGGCCGGTTCGTCGAGGAGCATCAGGGGCGTGTCCTGCGCCAGCAATGCGGCGATCGCCACGCGCTGGCGTTCGCCGCCGGACAGGGTGCGCACGTCGCGCCGCGCCAGGTGCAGCACGTCGAGCGCGCGCAAGGCGTTTTCGGCGGCGACATGATCGTCGCTGCCTTCCCAGTAGCGGTCCGCGTGATACGGATGTCGCGCCATCAGCACGGTCTCGATCACTCGGTAGGCAAAAGCGTCGCTGCGCGACTGCGCCAGGAAGGAGCGTTCGCGCGCAAGCTTCGCCACGTCCCACTCGGCCAGCGGCCGGCCGTCAATGGCGACGCTGCCGCCGTCCGGCGAACGCATGCCCGCCAGCGTGCGCAGCAAGGTGCTCTTGCCGGCGCCGTTGCGGCCGATGATGCACCACAGCTGGCCCGGCTCGGCATGCCACGTCAGGCCTTCGAGCAGCACGCGCGCTCCGGCGCGCAGGGTCAGGTCGGTGGTGGCGATCATGGCCGGCGCAGGTGCAGCTGGTGCAGTTGCAGTAAAAAGACCGGCACGCCGATCAGGGAAGTCAGTACGCCTACCGGCAGCTGCTGCGGCGCCAGCACGGTGCGTGCCAGCGTATCGGCCAGCACCAGGAAGGCGCCGCCGGCCACCGTCGCGGCTGGCAGCAGGATACGGTGGTCGGGGCCGAAGGCGTAGCGGCAGGCGTGCGGCACGATCAGGCCCACGAAGCCGATACTGCCCGCGGTGGTCACCGCGCTGGCGGTCAGGATGCCCGAGCAGATGAACAGCGAACGGCGCAGCTTCGCGACGTCGACGCCGAGCGTGGCGGCAGCGTCGGCATGCAGCGCCATCACGTTCAGGCTACGCGCGGAACGCAGGGCGAACAGCAGCGCGCCAGCCAGCACCACCCAAGGCAGCCAGCGCCAGCCGGCGCCGGACAGGTCGCCCACCATCCAGAACACCATGCCGCGCAGGCGCGATTCCGGCGCCACCGACAGCATCAGCGTCACCAGCGCCATGCAGGCCGCGGCCAGGATCACGCCGGTCAGCAGCAGGGTATTCGGGTCGCCCGGCGTGTCGCGCGAGGCGGAGCCGCCCAGGTCGCGCCGCGCCAGCAGGTACAGCAGCGCCGACACGCCGACCGCGCCGCCCAGCGCGCCCAGGTCGACCATCCACAGCGCCGCGCCGCCCAGCAGCGCGGCCAGCGCGCCCACTGCGGCGCCGCTGGAAATGCCCAGCACGTAAGGATCGGCCAGCGGGTTGCGCAGCAGCGCCTGCATCATGACGCCGGCCAGCGACAGCGCCGCGCCGGTCGCGAACGCGGCGCAGGCGCGGCCCAGGCGCAGGTCGAGCAAGGTGGCCTCGATGCCGCCCTCCTCGCCCGACACCAGGCTGGCCAGTGCGAACGGCAGCTTCGAGACTGGGATGCCGACCGAGCCGACCATCGTCGATGCCAACAGAACCGCCAGCGCTGCCGCACCCAGCAGCGCCAGCACCAGGCGGTGGCGCTGCGCGGCTTGCGGCAGGCGGTTCATGCGGCGGCCTTAGAAGTCGTAGCGAACCGAAGCCCGCAACTGGCGGCCATCGCCCGGGTAGATGCCGGCCCGGCACAGGAAGGCATTGCTGTAGTAGTCCTTGTCGGCCAGGTTGAGGCCCGACACCGCAAACTCCCATGGACCCACACGGCGCGCGTAGCGTGCGTCGATGGTGGTGTAGGAAGGGATGCGCGAACCGCAGCTGTTGCTGAAGTCGTTGCCGAAACGCTGGCTGTCGACCCACTGCACGCCGACGTCGGCGCTGTGGCCGCCGGCCGGAACCCACGACAGGCGCGCGCTCAGCACGTTTTTCGGAACCAGCACCATCTCGCGGCCGGCGTTCGGGCCTTCCGTGAATTCGGCCTGCACGTGCTGGTAGCTCGCGTTGACGCGCCAGTCCGCGGCAACGCGCGCCTGCGCGTCGACTTCCACGCCCTGGCGGCGGGTCGGGTCGAGGTTGGTGTTGGCGCCGAAGCCGAAGTTGAGCGTCGGGTCGTAGAAGATCTCGCCGTCGATCGCGTGGCGGAACACGCGCACGCCGGCTTTGGCCTGTTCGGTGCCGTAGGCCGCGCCCACTTCGAGGTCGCGCGAGGTCTGGATGCGGAGCGGGCCGGTGGTGGAACGGAACGCGTTCTCGTCCGAGTTCGGCGCGCGGTAGCTGCGGCCTGCCTTGGCGTGCACGTTCAGCAGCGGCGCCACGTCCATGCTGCCCTGCACTTCCCATGCCGTCTGCGACTGCTTGATGGCCTCAT
Organism: Massilia cavernae; assembly: GCF_003590855.1. Classification (GTDB taxonomy): domain Bacteria; phylum Pseudomonadota; class Gammaproteobacteria; order Burkholderiales; family Burkholderiaceae_D; genus Telluria_A; species Telluria_A cavernae. Next base: position 9,047 of record NZ_QYUP01000120.1, on the reverse strand, counting down.
TCATTGGCGGGAAGGCGAGCGGGTCGACGGTCTCCTTGTCGAAACTTTCGCGGCGCACGCCGGCGGACAGGCGGCCGTTGTGGGCGGCGCTCCAGCGGAGCTCGTCGCGCAGGTACAGTGCCTTGGAGTCCTGGGTGGCTTCGGCCGCCGAGAACGACGACGTGGTGTCGCGGCTCCAGCGGATCAGGTCGACGCCGGCCACCAGTTCGTTGAGCATGCCGTCCAGCTGCGTGCGGTGGCGCAGGCGCGGCGAGAACTGGGTCTGGCGGCTGTCATACGACAGGGCCGACGCGCTGGTGCTGCCGCCAAAGGTGAAGTAGTAGGTGGCGGCGGCGGTCTTTTCGCGGTGCGACAGTTCGGCCGCGAGGTCGACGTTGCCAATGCGGTGTTCGACCAGCGCGGTCACGCGGTCGGAATCGAGGCTGCCGAAGTCCAGCGGGGTGGAGGCCCTGCGCGGGTTGGCGTCGAACTGCTGCTGCGTCAGCGAGCCGGGGAACTCCGATTCCTGGCGCGCGCTGTCGAGGCGCAGCGATACGCGGCCGTTGGCGTGCGACCATGCCAGGCCGCCGCTGAAGCTGCGGTTGTCGAAGGCATTGTGGTCGCGGTAGTTGTCGGTCTTGAGGTCGGACACCGATGCGTCGAGCGCGAACGCGCCGAAGCTGTGCGCAGCGCTGGCGCGCAGTTCGCGCAGGCCGAATTGCCCTGCATCAAAGCTGGCCATGCCGCGGCTGCCGTCCTTTTCAGCGCGCTTGGTCACGATCTGGATCACACCGCCGGTCGCCCCGTCGCCGTACAGCACGCTCGCGCCGCCGCGGATGATCTCGATGCGCTCGACCGTCTCGATCGGGATCGTCGACAGGATCGGGCCGCTCAGCTCATTCTCCGACAGGCGCACGCCGTCCAGCACCACCACCATGTTCTGGCTGCTGTTGGAGCCGAAGCCGCGCAGGTCCAGCATGAAGTCGGGCGAGCCGTCCAGGCTCTGGCGGCCGTAGACGCCGCCGATCTTGCGGATCGCCTGGTTGACGTCGGTGACGCCGGCGCGGCGGATCTGGCCCGCGTCGATCACGGTGGCGCCGATCGGCGCCAATGCCGGGTCGCTGGCGAAGCGCGCGCCGGTCACATACACGGTCGGCATGGACTGCTGGGCGACGGCCGGGGCGGCAAAGCAAACGGAAAGGGCGAGGGCAAGCGCGAGCGGCTTTGCAGGTACTGCGGATACGTTCATGGGTCTGTGTTTTTTGTGTGTGAGCATCCAGCTTGCGTCCCCGCAAGCCTGATTCAAAGGACCGCGCGGGCATGCCGGCGAAGTCCACCTGTCCTGGCCGGTATCCGGGCTCGCAAGTCGGACTGCCTCACCTTCCTATGCTCCAGGCACAGTGGTGTTCGAGGCAGCCGGCCACCGGCATGCGGCGGCGCTTGTTTACCGTTGCGGGGGCAGCACACGTTGGCAGGCGGCGCGTAAGCGCGGCCGCGTCGTGTTTCCCGTTTAACTGCCGGCGTGATCACGCCGGCGGGCACCAAAACAGCGATATTATAAACGCAAGCAGGGCTGCCCCATGCCGGAGCGGCGTATTTATACTAAGCTTGACCTATCGACACCGCCCGCGGAACCGTCCCATGCCTGAACGCTTGCCCACCTATTTCCTGTCCCACGGCGGCGGCCCTTGGCCGTTCATGAAGGAGCAGTACGGATCGACCTACGACGTGCTGGAAGCGTCGCTGAAGGACATCCCGCGCCAGGTCGGCGCCAAACCGGCGGCGGTGCTGGTGGTGTCCGGCCACTGGGAGGAGCGCGAATTCACACTGTCGTCGGGGCGCGAGCCGGGCATGATCTACGACTACGGCGGCTTTCCCGCACATACCTACCGGGTGCAGTACAAGGCGCCGGGCGCACCGGAGGTGGCCGAACGCGCGGCGGCGCTGCTGGCCGCGGCGGGCCAGGCCGCCGAACTCGATCCGGTGCGCGGCTTCGACCACGGGACCTTTTCGATGCTGTACCCGGTCTATCCGAAAGCCGACGTGCCCGTGGTCCAGATGGCGCTCAAGCACGGCCTGGATCCCCTGGCCCACCTCGAAGCGGGGCGCGCGCTGGCGCCGCTGCGCGAGGAAGGCGTGCTGATTATCGGCAGCGGCCTGAGTTTCCACAACCTGCGCCAGTTCGGGCCAGCCGGCCGCCAGGCTTCGCATGCATTCGACGCGTGGCTGCGCTTCGCGCTGCTCGACCTGCCGCCGGAACAGCGCACCGCCGCCCTGCTGCACTGGGACCAGGCGCCCTACGCGCGCATGGCCCATCCGAGGGAGGAGCACCTGATACCGCTGCTGGTGGCCTACGGCGCGGCCGAACACGAGCCGGCGGCGCGGGTGTACCACGAGGAGGAGTTTTTCGGGAACCTGGCGGTGTCGAGTTACCGGTTCGGGGAAGCCGCCGCCCCGTGAATCAGGTGCCGCGCTTGCCGCGCGCGTTGCGTTCCGCTTTTTCGGCCGCTGCGGCGGCTGCCTTGGCGGCCTTCGCAGCCATGTCGATCTCATGCTGCGCCAGCCGCGCCGCACGGGTTTCCGGCGTCTCCAGGCTGATGCGGCCCAGCGCGCCGCTGCGGTAATCCTGCAGGAAGGTGTGCGAGGCCTTCTCGAAATCGAGGTCGCCGCCCTTCTGGCGGAAACCGCGGCGCGCGGCCACGCCTTCCACCACCGCGATGCCGTCCATGCCCTCGGTCTTGAAGCCGTAGCGCGCGGCCAGCAGCTGCGGGTAGCGTTCCAGCATTACCTCGGCCAGGAATACCGCCACTTCTTCCTCGATCAGCGCATTCGAGCCGACCGCGTGGCTCGCCGCCAGCATCATGCCGTCGCTGGCCAGCGCGATCTTCGGCCACAGCATGCCCGGCGTGTCGACCAGGATGATGTTCTTGCCGAGGTAGAGCTTCTGCTGGATCTTGGTGACGGCCGGCTCGTCGCCGACCTTGGCCACCTTTTTCTTCAGCAGCGCGTTCATCAGGGTCGACTTGCCGACGTTCGGAATCCCCATGATCATGATGCGCAGCGGCTTGGTCGGCACGCCCCGGTGCGGCGCCAGCGACAGGCACAGCTCCGGGATGCGCGCGACGTCGGCCGGCTTCTTGGTGGTCATCGGGTAGGCGGTGACGCCTTCCTGCGCGTCGTAGTACTCGCTCCATGCCTTGGTGGCGGCGGGATCGGCCAGGTCGACCTTGTTCAGGATTTTCAGGCAGGGGCGCTGGCGGAACAGGCGCAGCTCCTCGACCATCGGGTTGCAGCTCGCCTCGGGCAGGCGCGCGTCCAGCACTTCGATCACCAGGTCGGTGTTCTCCATCTGCTCCGCCGCTTTCTTGCGGGCGGCGTTCATGTGGCCCGGGTACCATTGTATCGACATGCTGCTTCCTAAAAAATCCTGTACGGAACCGCTATTTTACGGCACCGGGGGCGCACTGGCTGGGCGGCTGCGGCACCGACGGGTCGAAATCGGCCAGCGCTTTCCTCGCCAGCGCGACGTCCTTGGCGAATTCGGCCAGGTGGCGGGTGCGCTCCTCGCCGTTCCATTCGGCGTCCGAGAAGCTTTTCGGCGCGTGCGGCTTGCCCGCCACCACCCTGCCTTCCAGCCTCGGCATCAGCGCGCGGTCGGGGTCCGTGTCTTCCTTCAGCAGGTAGCCTTCGACGTCGCGCAGCACCAGCGGCATGGCCGGCGCCTTATCGTGCAGGAGCTTGCCGAACACGGTCAGCCTGACCTCGCCCGGCCCCGCGCGCAGCACGTCATTGAAGGTCGCCAGCGCGAACGGCTTGCCGTTGGCGTCGTCGACCCGGCCGCTGACGATGTAGCGCCCGGCCTGGCGCACATCCGCCTTCAGCACGTACACCAGCGAGCCGTCCTCGATGATCTCGCGCGGCGCCCCCGCCCATGTCGCCGGCACCTCGGGACTATAGATCACGTCGAACAGCACCACGCCGGTACGGCCGGCGGCGCTGTAGCGCACTTCGGTGCGGATGGTGCCGTTGAACTGCGCCAGCCCGGTCTGGGCCGGCGCCAGCACGGCGGCGAAATGGCTGTCGCCCGCGGCCGGATCGGCGCCCAGGCCGTCGTCCGCGAACTGCAACGTGACCTGGGCCGCGGGCCGGCTGGCGCCGAAGGTGACGCCGCGCGCGACCGCGCTGGTGATCACCACCGGCAGCGCCGCGCCCTGCGGGTCGATGGCGCGCAGCGAAAACGCCGCCGCCTCGCCGGCCACCATGAACACGCGCGACTGCGAGGTCTGCACCAGCACCTTCGGGTCGGTGCCGCGCCCGCCTTCGAAGCGCATCGGGTTGGTCTCGACCACCGGGCGGTTCGGGTGCACCTGGTCCGGATGCTCGGCAATCGGCCGCGACGCCAGCGGGTAGACGGTGCTGGCGGCATAGCTGCACCAGGTATGGTCCGCATGCCGCACCTGCTCCGTCAGCAGCCGCAGGCGTTCTTGCCGTTCGCCGGCGGGCGGCGGGATGGCAGGGCCACCCGGCCCGGGTGCAGTCGCAGCTGCCTGCGCGGCCTGCGGCGCCGCCGCAGCCGCGCCGGCGGCAGTAGTCTCGCCGCCGCTGGCGGGCCACAAGGCCAGCGCCAGCACCGCCGCGGCGGCGATGCCGGCTGCCGCCCATGCAAGCGTCGAGCGCTTAGTTGGCACTGTTGACCACCGCCGTGCGCACCACGCCGACGATGCCGCCCCAGTTGCCGTTGGCGTAGTGGTTATGGCTCTCGTTATCGTCGCGGAAGGAGACCGAGTGGAAGCTCCACTTGGCGCTGCCGCCTTCGTTGGCCGCGGTGCCGAGGGTCAGGTCGTTGCAGAACCAGTCGCTCGGGTTGCAGTAGGAGCCACCCGAGCTGCCCGCCACGCCGCCGGTGCTGTGGTAGGCGACCGCCTCGTCGTCCTGGCCCGGCAGGATGCCCGAGTACAGCGTGCCCTTGGCGCCGGCGTACATGTAGAACCACACGTTGGCCGTGTTGTTATGGTTGTACATCGCGCGCGCGGTGGTGGTCTTGAGGTCCTTGACCAGCGGTTCCGACACCGCCCAGGAACCGGCGTCCGACAGCTCCGAGCCGCCGCCCGCGCCCGATGCCGCGCGCACCCACTTGATGTTCCATCCCGTCTGCGAAGTGCCGTCCGAATTGCCGCATACCCCGGCCGAATTGGGGCTGGCGTTTTTCTTCAGGCGCGAGGAGGCGCCGTAGTTGGCCAGGGTGTAGCCCATCATCAGGTCGCCCGCGCTGTGGGTGGCGACGTAGCACCAGTTGGGGCCCGTGCAGAAGCAGTCGAGCGCGTCGCGGATCTTGCCGTTCTGCGAGGAGATGCTGTTGTAGCCGTCCCAGTTCACCGATTTCTTGTTGATGCCCGCGGCCGTCGTGTCCGGGCCCCAGTAGGTAAAGCTGTTGTAGTTGCCGACCACGCCGCCGCCGGTGCGGCCGTTGATCCAGAGGGTGTAGTTGGTGGCGCTGGCGAAGCCTGATACCGCGGTAAGCGACAGGACGAAAAGCGTAACGAAAATGCGCGTGAATCGACTCATTTAATTCTCCTTGTGTGGGAACGCCGGATGAAAAAACGGTGAGACGGGCGATGCGGGATGGGTAAAAATAGAACGACCGTGCTACTGGTCAACAATGAATTTACCGAGCGGATTTATTCGTGTCAATCCGAACGCTCGAGAACGGCAGGAATGTGATTTTATGGAGACAAAACGCCAGACTCAGTCGAGTTCGGCCAACGCCTTGATGTGGGCCACCGCGCTGCGCGCCAGCGCCGACAGGTTATAGCCGCCTTCCAGGCAGCTGACGATGCGGCCCTGCGCGTACTGCTTGGCGACCGCCATCACCTGCTGGGTGATCCAGGCGTAGTCCGCCTCGACCAGGCCCATCTCGCCGATGTCGTCCTCGCGGTGGGCGTCGAAGCCGGCCGAGATGAAGATCATTTCGGGCTTGTGCGCGTGCAGCGCCGGCAGCCACTGCTCCAGCACCAGCTTGCGCACCACGTCGCCCTTGCTGTGCGCGGGCACAGGGATGTTGACCAGGTGGGCGCTGACCGGCTCGACCTCGCTGTAGGGATAGAAGGGATGCTGGAAGAAGCTGGCCATCAGCACGCGCGGGTCGTCGTGGAAGGATTCGGCGGTGCCGTTGCCGTGATGGACGTCGAAATCGATGATGGCCACCCGCTTCAGGCCATGCGACTCGAGCGCGTGGCGCGCCGCGATGGCGACATTGTTGAACAGGCAGAAGCCCATCGGCACGCCGGGCCTTGCGTGGTGGCCTGGCGGGCGGATCGCGCAGAAGGCGTTGTCGATCGCGCCGGCGATGACGGCGTCGGTGGCCGCGACGGCGGCGCCGGCGGCGCGCAGCGCGGCCTTGTAGCTGGATGCGTTGAGCAAGGTGTCGGCGTCGAGCGGATAATATTCGCCCGCATGTGCCGGGACGTTTTCGCGCACCAGCGCGATGGCTTCCAGGCTGTGGTTGCGCGCGATGATCGGCAGCTCGGCCAGCGGCGCTTCACGGCGCTCGACCAGGCCGTCCATGCGCGCCAGGATCAGCTGGTCTTCGATTGCCTGCAGGCGCGCGGGCGACTCGGGGTGCCATTCGCCCATCTCGTGCAGGCTGCAGTCGGGATGGCTGTAAATTGCTGTGCTCATGTTCGTGGTTTCTGTAATGCCGGCGCTTTTAGAACACTGGCTCGGCCGTTCTCGCATAGAATCATTGGTAACGGCTTGCTTGCCGATGACGCCAAAATCGTGTTCCTGATGCCGCTAATCTAACACGCCGCGCGCCATCCCCGCTTGCCGTCGTTACGCTTACAAGGATACTCATGTTCGAAAAACTGCACGCTGTCGCGCGCCAGGTCGGCGAAGTCATCGTCGGCAAGGATCAGCAAGTGCGCCAGGCCCTGACCTGCCTCCTGGCCGGCGGCCACCTGCTCATCGAGGACGTGCCCGGGGTCGGCAAGACCACGCTGGCGCATGCGCTGGCGATCTCGCTGGGGCTGAAATTCAACCGGGTCCAGTTCACCAGCGACCTGCTGCCGGCCGACGTGGCCGGCATCTCGGTGTACGAGCGCGAGAAGAACGGCTTCGTGTTCCATCCCGGCCCGATCTTCACCCAGGTGCTGCTGGCCGACGAAATCAACCGCGCCACGCCCAAGACGCAATCGGGCCTGCTGGAAGCGATGGAGGAGCGCCAGGTGACGGCCGACGGCGTCACGCGCGCCCTGCCCGAGCCCTTCTTCGTGATCGCCACCCAAAACCCGACCCACCAGGTGGGCACCTTCCCGCTGCCCGAGTCGCAGCTCGACCGCTTCCTGATGTGCCTGTCGCTGGGCTACCCGGACGCCGCCGCCGAGCGCGCGCTGCTGCTGGGCGATGACAGGCGCAGCATGCTCAAGACGCTGCCGGCCGCGATGCAGCCTGCGGAGCTGGCAGCTGCCCAGCAGGCGCTGCGCCAGATCCATACCTCGCCGGCGCTGGTCGACTACGTGCAGGCGCTGGCGCAGGCCTCGCGCCGCGACGGCCTGTTTGCCGAGGGCCTGTCGCCGCGCGCCGCGATCGCGCTGCTGCAGGCGGCGCGCGCCTGGGCTGCGCTGGAAGGCCGCGACCACGTGATTCCCGAGGACGTGCAGGCGGTGCTGGTGCCGGTCTGCGCGCACCGCCTGCGGCCGCTGAAATCGGCGCACGGGATGGCGCTGGCCAGCCGCGACCTGGTGCTGCAGCTGCAGAAATCCGTCCCGGTCTGAGGCCGATGCCGCCCGAGCTGACACAGCTTATACGCCGCAAGACCGGCCGCTGGGTGTTTCGCCGCACCGGCGTCGAGAACGGCGAGGTGCTGCTGGTGCAGCGCCGCGTGTTTATCCTGCCCACCGGCGCCGGCATGGGCTTCTGCGCGCTGCTTTTGCTGCTGCTGGTCGGCTCGATCAACTACAACCTCGGCCTCGGTTTCGCACTGACCTTCCTGGCCGCCACCTGCTGGGTGGCCGACATCTGGTTCACCTACCGCAACCTGGCGCAGCTGCGCCTGCGCCTGGGGCGGGTGCCGCCGGTGTTCGCGGGCGAGCTGGCGCAGCTGGAACTGCGTTTGCTGAACCGCACCCGCCTGGACCGCTACGCGGTGTGGGTCGATTTCGACCCGGCGCCGGAAGTGCGCCACGTGACCGACGTGGCGGCCGCCGGCAGCGCCGTGGTCACGCTGACCCTGCCGACCGCTGCGCGCGGCTGGCTGGCGGCGCCGCGGGTGCGGCTCGACACCCGTTTCCCGCTCGGCCTGTTCCGCGCCTGGAGCTACTGGCGGCCGGACGCTCGCGTGCTGGTCTACCCCTTCCCCGAAGAGACGGCGCCACCACTGCCGGTCGGCGGCGCTGCCAGCGTGGACGGCATCGGCCACGCCGGCGACGACAATTTCGCCGGCATCCGCAGCTACCAGCCGGGCGACGCGCTGCGCCACCTGGCCTGGCGCCAGATCGCGCGCCTGGACCCGGCCTACGGCGGCCAGCTGGCGACCAAGCATTTCGAGGGCGGCGGGCGCGACGAGCTGGTGCTCGACTTCGACGCGATGCCCACCTTCGTGGACCTGGAACTGCGGCTGTCGCGCATGGCGCGCTGGGTGCTGGACGCCGAAAAGCGCGGCCTGCCCTACGCCTTCCGCATCGACGGGCGGCGCTTCGGCGCGGCCAGTGGCGACGCCCATCGCGCCGCCTGCCTGCGCGCGCTGGCCCTGTACGGCATCGCGGAGGACGAATGAGCCGCCCGCTGTCCGCGCTGGCGCTGAAGCTCACGCGCGACAAATCCGACACCCTGCTGCTGCTCGGCGCTGCGCTGATGGTGCTGGCGCCGCATGCGCTGCACCTGCCGGCGTGGGTGTCGCTGGCCTGCGGCGCCACGCTGCTGTGGCGCGCTACCTTGACGTTCCGCGGCACCCGCATGCCGCCCGGCCTGCTGCTGCTGCCGCTGTCGCTGGCCGCCATGGGCGGCGTGTTCGCCACTTTCCACACGGTGCTCGGGCGCGACGCCGGGGTGGCGATGCTGGTGCTGCTGGT
>NZ_QYUP01000119.1 GCF_003590855.1 Massilia cavernae | reverse complement strand
GGGTCATCGCGCGCCAGCATCCGGGCGAAACGATGGCGGAATGGTTCGTCGAAGGCATGCTGGACGCCCTGCTCGACCCGGCCGATCCGTTCGGCCGCCAGCTGCTGAAGGAATCGGTGTTCTACGTGGTGCCGAACATGAACCCGGACGGCTCCGTGCGTGGCAACCTGCGCACCAACGCCGCCGGCGCGAACCTGAACCGCGAGTGGAATACGCCGACGATGGAACGCAGCCCTGAAGTCTTCATGGTCAAGGAAAAGATGAAGGAAACCGGCTGCGACCTGTTCCTCGACGTGCATGGCGACGAAGGCCTGCCTTACGTGTTCGTGGCGGGCAGCAGCGCGCTGCCGACCTTCACCGCGGAACAGCGCGCGGCGGAGAAGAAGTTCTCGGACGACTTCAAGATCGCCACGCCCGACTTCCAGGACGTGCACGGCTACGGCGAAACGCCTTACACCGCGGAGACCATCACCATGGGCTCGCCGCACATCACCCACGCCTTCGGCTGCCTGTCGCTGACGCTGGAACTGCCGTTCAAGGACAACGCCAACGATCCTGACGCGCAGACCGGCTGGGACGGCGCGCGCAGCGCCCGCCTTGGCGCGGCCGTGCTGCAGCCGATCCTGCAATCGCTGCGTTCGCCAAAGTAAGCCCCGCCGCCCGCAACAAGTAAAACGCCCCGGACCAGCCGGGGCGTTTGCGTTCTGCGTGGACCGCTTACTTGCCGCGGCTTGCGCGGATCATGAAGTCCTGCAGGCTGGCTTCGGACACCGAGGCCCACATGTTCTGGTCGCGGCGGAAGCGCTTCCATGGTTCGTAGATCTTCTTGAACTTCGCGTTCTTCGCGGCTTCTTCATCCATCACGATGGTCGCCTGCTTGTAGCACGCGTCCATGATGTCCTTCGAGAAGGTGCGCAGCTTGACGCCGTTCTTCAACAGGCGCGCCAGCGCAGCCGGGTTCTTGGAGTCGTACTCGGCCTGCATCACCACGTGCGCTTCGTAGGTAGCCACTTCCAGCGCCGCCTGGTATGCCTTCGGCAGCTTTTCCCATTCCTTCACGCCGACGTAGAACGAGAAGTTCGCGCCCGCTTCCCACCAGCCCGGCGAGTAGTAGAACGGGGCCACCTTGATGAAGCCCAGTTTTTCGTCGTCGTACGGGCCAACCCACTCCGCCGCGTCGATCGTGCCTTTTTCCAGTGCGGGATAAATGTCGCCGCCGGCCAGTTGCTGGGGCACCACGCCCAGGCCGGACAGCACCTTGCCGGCGAAACCGGCAACACGCATCTTCAAACCTTTCAGGTCGGCGACCGATTTGATTTCCTTGCGGTACCAGCCGCCCATCTGGGTGCCCGAGTTACCGCCCAGGAAGTTGACGATGCCGTAGCCACGGAAGAATTCGCGGGTCAGCTCGCGGCCGCCGCCCTGGTCGAACCAGCAGGTGTGCTGGCGCGAAGTCAGGCCAAACGGAACGGCGCAATCGAACGAGAAGGTGGCGTCCTTGCCGAAGTAATAGTAGGAAGCGCTGTGGCCCATCTCGACCGTGCCGGCCTGGACCGCGTCCATGACCTGCAGGCCCGGCACGATTTCGCCGCCGGCGAAGGTGCGGATGTTGAATTTGCCACCGGTCAGCTGCGATACGCGCCTGGACAGCGTGTCGGAGGCGGCGAAGATGGTGTCAAGCGACTTTGGGAAGCTGCTGGCGAGGCGCCAGTTAATGGTAGGCAGCGACTGCGCGAGCGCAGGGGAAACGACAGCAGCGGCCGACGCGCCCACCGCAGCCTTCTTGATAAAGGAACGACGTTCCATGTTTTCTGTCTCCTAAAGTTTTTATATCACCGGCAATAGACCAGCTCAGACCTAGTGTATTGCCCAAGGAATAAGCTTGCAACGAAAATATGGAAGCGCAGCAAGTGAATGGCAAAGGCGTGGCTTTCCCTTACGCATAGCTTACATTTGCACGCTTTTGTGGCCTTAAAACAAAAAACGGCAAGCCCTGGAAAGGTACTTGCCGCTTGATTGACCGGATAAAACAGGAAACTCAGCTTCCCGCCACCACCATCTTCTCGAGCAGGATCGATCCGGTCGACTTGTTCCCGCGCGTGAGCACATCGCTGCCGATGCCGACGATCTGCTGGAACATATCCTTCATATTCCCCGCAATCGTGATCTCCTCGACCGGATACTGGATCACGCCATTCTCCACCCAGTAGCCGGACGCACCGCGCGAATAGTCGCCGGTAACGTAATTGGTCCCCTGCCCCATCAATTCGGTGACCAGCAGCCCGGTTCCCATCTTGCGCAGCATGCCCGCGAAATCGTCGCCCTTCTTCGTCAGCGACGACGACATGGTCAGGTTATGCGAGCCACCGGCATTGCCGGTGGTCTTCATGCCCAGCTTGCGCGCCGAATACGACGACAGGAAGTACCCCTGCAGCACGCCGTTTTCAACCACGTTGCGGCGTACCGTACGCACGCCTTCTTCGTCGAACGGCGCCGAACCGATGCCGCCGATGACGTGCGGGTCCTCGACCACCTGGATATGCGAGGGGAAGATCGACTGCCCCAGCGAATCGAGCAGGAAGGTCGACTTGCGGTACAGCGCACCGCCGGACGTGGCCTGCACGAAGGAGCCCAGCAGCCCGGCCGCCAGCGGCGCCTCGAACAGCACCGGGCAGGTGCGGGTGTCGAGCTTGCGCGCGTTCAGCCGCGCCAGCGCGCGTTCGGCGGCATAGCGGCCGATGGCTTCCGGTTTGGACAGTTTTTTTGGATCGCGCACCGAGGAATACCAGTCGTCGCGCTGCATCTTGGCGCCCTTGCCGGCGATCGGCGCCACCGACATGGTGTGGCGCGAGAATGGGTAGCCGCCGGCGAAGCCGCGCGAATTGGCGGCCACGAAGTGCGACTGCTGCACGTAAACGCTGGCGCCTTCGCTGTTGGTGATGCGCGGGTCGACCTCGAAGGCCGCCGCTTCGGCGCGCTGGGCCAGCGCCACCGCCTCTTCGGTGGAGATCAGCCACGGATAGCACAGGCGCAGGTCGCGTGGGCTAAGTTCGAGCATGTCTTCGTCGGCCAGGCCGGCGCAGTCGTCTTCGGCGGTGAAGCGGGCGATGTTATACGCCGCTTCGACGGTGGCGCGCAGGGCGGCCGGGGAAAAATCGGAGGTGCTGGCATTGCCGCGCTTCTGGCCGATGTAGACCGTCACGCCCATGCCCTTGTCCTTGTTTTGCTCGATCGTCTCGATCTTGCCGCGGCGGACCGAAACTGATAGTCCGCTGCCTTCGCTGATCTCGACCGCGGCGTCGGTGCCGCCCTGTTCCCGGGCAAAGCCCAGGACATCCTGCGCGAGTTGCTGAAGCTGGTCCTGGCTATGGATAAAGACGGAATCGTTCATGTCGTGTTTTTCTCGGCTATCCGGTTAAACGGGTATGATAGCAGTCGTTTACTGTTTTTACCGGGAGGCCGTGCGCCTGCCCTTATTCCCTATCATGCCAAATCCAAACCGCGGTGCCTGCGGGTTCCAGTCCAATGAGTTCGAACAAGAGTACGAACGCCCATCCAAATCTGAGCTGAAGCGCCAGATGAGTGAGCTGCAGAAGCTTGGCGAAGACCTGGTGGCCGAACCGCGCGACCGCGTCAAGCGCGTGCCGATGCCGGACGACGTCAAGGATGCGATCCTGATGTGCCAGACCATCACCAACCACGAAGGCCGCCGCCGCCAGATGCAGTTCGTCGGTAAAAAAATGCGCACGCTGGACGAGGAAGAAGTCGCCGTCATCCGCCGCACCATCGAAAGCTGGAAAGGCCTGTCGAAAGCCGACACCGCCGCCCTGCACGCGCTCGAACGCCGCCGCGACAAGCTGCTGGCCGACGACAACGCCCTGACCACCCTGCTCGCCGAACATCCCGAACTCGACATCCAGCACCTGCGCGTCCTGATCCGCAACGCACGCAAGGAGCAGGCCGAGAACAAGCCGCCGAAGGCCTACCGCGAGATCTTCCAGATCCTGAAGGACCTGTCGAAGAAAGGCGCTGCGGCGCAGGCTGGCGATGACGATGGCGAGGGCGAACCTGAAGATGACGAAGCAGACGACGAATAACGACGAGCTGGTGATCGGCCTGGTGTCGGTCTCTGACCGCGCCAGCGGCGGCGTGTACGAGGACAAGGGAATTCCCGCGCTGTCCGACTGGCTGGCGCAAGCCATCACCACGCCCTACCGCATCGAGCCGCGCCTGATCCCCGACGAACGCGCGCAGATCGAAAAGACCCTGGTCGAACTGGTCGACGCCACCCGCTGCCACCTGGTGCTGACCACCGGCGGCACCGGCCCGGCGCGGCGCGACGTCACGCCCGAAGCCACGCTGGCCATCGGCACCAAGGAAATGCCCGGCTTCGGCGAGCAGATGCGCCAGGTCAGCCTGCGGTTCGTGCCGACCGCGATCCTGTCGCGCCAGGTCGCCGTCATCCGCGAAATTCCCGACCACGCGGCGCTGGTCATGAACCTGCCCGGCCAGCCGAAGGCCATCAAGGAAACGCTGGAAGGCCTGAAGGACGCCGACGGCAAGCAGCTGGTCGGCGGCATCTTCGCGGCCGTCCCCTACTGCATCGACCTGATCGGCGGCCCCTACATCGAAACCGACCCGGCGGTCTGCCAAGCCTGGCGCCCGAAGACGGCGCAGCGCCCGGCCCCGGCACCACAAGAAGAGAACTGATGAACGAACTGCTTGAACATATCGAGATCGAGACCGCGCCCAATCCGCAGGTAGCGATCATCTGGATGCATGGCCTGGGGGCCGACGGCAACGACTTCGTGCCGCTGGTGAACGAGCTTGACCTGAAAGGCCTGCCGGGCATTCGCTTCATCTTCCCGCATGCGAAGGTGATGCCGGTGACGATCAACAACGGCTACGTGATGCGCGCCTGGTACGACATCGTCGGCACCGACATCGCGCGCCGCGAGGACGAAGGCGGCCTGCGTTCGTCGCAGCTGGAAGTCGAAGCGCTGATCGCGCGCGAAAAGTCGCGCGGCATTCCGGCCGGCCGCATCATCCTGGCCGGTTTCTCGCAGGGCTGCGCGATGGCGCTGCAGACCGGCTTGCGCCACACTGAAAAGCTGGGCGGCCTGCTTTGCCTGTCCGGCTACGTGCCGCTGTCGGCCAAGCTGCCGACCGAACGCAGCGCCGAAAGCCTGCAAACCCCGATCTTCCTGGTGCACGGCCGCCACGACGGCGTGATCCCGATCGCGCGCGCGGAACAGTCGCGCGACCTGCTCAAGTCGATGGGTTACCAGGTCGAGTGGCACGAGTACATGATGCAGCACTCGCTGTGCCTTGAAGAAGTCAACGACATCGGCGCCTGGCTCAAGAAAGTCATCGGCCCGTCACCAACCACCTGAAGGCAGCACATGAAAAAAACCGGACTGGCAAAAGCCGACGCCAAAAAATTGATGGGCAAGATGGCCGCCCCGGGCGTCACCGGTTTTGGCAACGCCGACAGCGCGGCGCTTGACCGGCGCGAACAGCGCAAGCGCGACCAGGCCCTGGGCCTGGTGCCGTTTGCGGTCAAGCTGAATGGTGACTTGATCCAGCAGATCCACGCGCTGGCGAAGGAACGCGGCACCGACCTGAACGAGACGGTCGCGGACATCCTCGCCAAGGGCCTCGCGGCCTGACCGACAGGAGAACACCATGGCAAAGAAAAAAGAGGAACTCGACGAAGAAACGATGGCGCTGATTAACTGGTGCATCGAAGTCGAGGGATTCCTGGTGGCCGGAGGCGCCACCGTGGAACAGGCCCAGGAGCACATCGAAGAACAGATCGAGTGGTTCACCGACCAGTTCTACGACGGCCTGACGCCGGAAGAAGCGGCCAGGGAAGCCCTGGCGTGAGACCTTAGCCTGATAATTTAGAAGTCTTCCCACTCCTCGCCGGCAGCTCCCGCTGCCGCCAGGCGCTTTGGCGCGGCCTTCTTCGCCGGTGCGCGCACTGCCTGCTGCGCTACCGGGCGCACTGGCGCCGCCTTCGGCGCCTGTTGCGCCTGCTGCACATCCAGCTTGAACACGCTGACCGCGTGGGTAAGGCTGCCTACCTGGTCGCGCAGCGACTGGGCCGCGGCGGCGGCTTCCTCCACCAGCGCGGCATTCTGCTGCGTGACCGAGTCCATGTCGCTGATGGCCTGGGCCGTTTCGTTTCTAAGCAGCAACGAAAACTGCTTGCAAGCTTTCGCGTGGCGTGCCAACGACGCTGTCAGTTTGCTATCACGCGCTCAAGGAAGGCGATGCGCGGGCGCGGCGGGAGCGGCCGTCCGGGCCGCGTTCATCACCATCGCGAGGAAGGTGTAGTAGCCGTTGATGGCCATCAGGTCGACCACGCCGCGTTCGCCGAACAGCGCCAGCGCGCGCGCATACACCGGGTCGCTCACGCGCTTGTGGCGATTCAGCTCGAGCGAGAAGCCGTACACCGCCGCTTCATCGTCCGCCAGAGCGCGCGGCGGCCGTCCGTGCGCGATATCATCGATGACGCCGGCGGCGATGCCCGCCTCCAGCGCGATCGGCGCGTGGATCGCCCACTCTACCTGCTGGTCCCAGTGGTGCGCCACCACCAGGATGGCCAGTTCGGACAGGCGGGTGCCGATGGCGCTGCGGTAGCGCAGGTATTCGCCCAGGCGCTGGGCGTGGTCCATCAGCTCGGGACTGCGCAGCAGCGGCACGAAGGGTCCGTACACTGCGCCGCGCGGACCGGCGATGAGCGCCTGCGCCGCGGCCTGCTGGGCGGCGCTCATGTGCTGCGGATCGATGGGGCCGAGCCTGTCCTGGGTCATGTGAACCTTCGCTGTGGTGACCGAAAAAATATTCGCATAGCTTCCGGGAAAAATCAAAAGAATCGGGCCGCTTCAAGATTATTGTCATCCATCAATCATTTTCAACACCGTGAGGATCCCAGATGACCAACATCATCCACCGCAATCTCCGGCAAAGCCCGCCCGTCGCTGTCAGCGCCAGCGGAATGATCGTGCGCGACCAGCGCTGCAACAGCTACATCGACGCCAGCGGCGGCGCCGCCGTGTCGTCGCTGGGGCACGGCCATCCCGACATCCTGGAGGCGATGCACCGCCAGATCGATATCAACGCCTACGCCCACACCGCGTTCTTCACCACCGAGGTGGCCGAGGAACTGGCGGCGCGGCTGGTGGCCGGCGCGCCGGAAGGGCTGACCGAGGCCTATTTTGTGTCGGGCGGGTCGGAAGCGATGGAGACCGCGATGAAGCTGGCGCGCCAGTACTTTGTCGAAAGCGGTGAGCCGCAGCGAACAAAGTTCATCGCGCGGCGCCAGAGCTACCACGGCAACACGCTTGGCGCGCTGGCCGTCGGCGGCAACGAATGGCGCCGGCGCCAGTTCGCGCCGCTGCTGATCGACGTGCCGCGGGTGGCGCCTTGCTACGAATACCGCGACCGGATGGAGGGCCAGACCCAGGCCGACTACACTGCCTCGCTGCTGCGCGAGCTGGAAGCGAAGATCGTCGAAACCGGCCCCGAGAACGTGATCGGCTTCTGCGCCGAGCCGGTAGTCGGCGCGACAGGGGGAGCGATACCGCCCACGCGCGGCTACTTCCAGGGCGTGCGGGCGCTGTGCGACAAGTACGGCGTGCTGTTCATCGCCGACGAAGTGATGTGCGGGATGGGCCGCACCGGCACCATGTACTCGATTTCGCAGGACGGCGTGGCGCCGGACATCATCACCATCGGCAAGGGGCTGGGCGCGGGCTACCAGCCGATCGGCGGCGTGCTCGCGCAAGGCAGGCTGGTCGACCGGCTGCGCCAGGGCAGCGGCATGTTCCAGCACGGGCACACTTACATCGGGCACCCGGTCGCGGCGGCGGCGGCGCTGGCGGTGCAGAAGGTGATCGAGCGCGACGGCCTGCTGGCGCAGGTGCGCACGCGTGGCGAGACCTTCATGGGCATGCTGAGGAATGCGTTCGGACGGCACCCGCACGTGGGCGACATCCGCGGCCGCGGGCTGCTGCTGGCGCTGGAGCTTGTGGAGGACCGAGAGACCAAACAGCCGTTCGCGCCGGAGCGCAAGCTG
Source organism: Massilia cavernae (assembly GCF_003590855.1). Taxonomy (GTDB): domain Bacteria; phylum Pseudomonadota; class Gammaproteobacteria; order Burkholderiales; family Burkholderiaceae_D; genus Telluria_A; species Telluria_A cavernae. The sequence continues at coordinate 147,569 of NZ_QYUP01000119.1, read as the reverse complement.
CATGCGGCGGTGAAGGCGTGTGCGATGGCCAATGGGCTGATGGTGTACCCGATGGGAGGAACGATCGATGGGCAGAATGGCGACCATATCCTCCTTGCGCCGCCGTTTATTGCGAGCGACGCGGATCTATCGGAGATTGTTTCGCGCCTTGTGGAATCGGTGGATGGGGCGTTGAGACAATCGTCGCCGCGTTAACGACAAACGCGTAGGGCGGATAAGCGCATGCGCATCCGCCTTGCAAGCGTCACGTTGACGCAAACACGGCGGATGCGCGCATGCGCTTATCCGCCCTACGTTTATATCTTGAACGCGACCACTTCCTGCTGCTGCTCCCCCAACCCCGGAATCCCCAGCCTGATCTTGTCGCCGCGCTTGAGGAAGCGCTGCGGCTTGCGCGCATAGCCCACACCCGGCGGCGTGCCGGTCGCGATCAAATCCCCCGGCTCCAGCGTCATGTAGCGCGACAGGTAGCTCACCAGTTGCGCGATGGTGAAGATCATCGTGCCCGTGTTCCCGGTCTGCATGCGCTTGCCGTTCAGTTCCAGGTACAGGTCCAGGTCCTGCTCGTCGTAGATCTCGTCGCGCGTCACCAGCCACGGTCCCACCGGGCCGAAGGTGTCGCAGCCCTTGCCCTTGTCCCACTGCGGCCCGGCCTCGAACTGGTAGGCGCGCTCGGACACGTCGTTCACCACGCAGTATCCCGCCACGTATGTCAGCGCATCCTCCTCGCTGACATGACGCGCGCGGGTGCCGATCACCACGCCCAGCTCCACCTCCCAGTCGGTCTTCTTCGACCCCGGCGGCAGCATGACGTCGTCGTCCGGGCCGGACAGGCAGCTGGTCGCCTTCATGAACACGATCGGTTCCTTCGGCTCCGGCAGACCGGTTTCGGCGGCGTGGTCCGAGTAGTTCAGGCCGATGCCGATGTATTTGCCGATGCCCTTGACCGGCACGCCGAAGCGCGGATTGCCGCGCACCAGCGGCAGCGTCTTGTAGTCGATCTTCGCCAGCTTGCGCAGCGCGGCAGCGCCAAGCACCGAGGCGTCGATGTCGCCAACCGCTGCGGACAGGTCGCGCAGGCGGCCCTCTTCGTCGAGCATGCCGGGCTTTTCCTTGCCCGGGCGGCCGTAACGCACAAGTTTCATTATTTGTGTTCCCTAGTTTTTACCGTTGATTTCGCTCGGCGTCCTGACATCGTCGCCCAATACGTCCTGCACATACAACATCGACACCAGCACCGCCAGCACCGCGGTCAGCGGGGTCGCCAGCGCCACGCCGGCCAGGCCGAACAGGGCGCCCAGCATCACCTGCATCGTGATGGTCAGCGCCGGCGGCAGCGATACCGTCCTCTTCTCCACCAGCGGCTGCAGCAGGTAGCCTTCGGCCAGCTGGATAAACGCGAACAGGCCGACAGTGTACAGCGCCAGCTCGGGGCCGATGGTCATGGCGATCAGCACGCCCGGCACACCGGCCATCAGCGGACCAAGGTAGGGAATGAAATCGAGCAGGCCGGCGATGATCCCGAGGATCAGCGCCAGCGGCACGCCGAGCAGCGACAGGCCGACGGCGGTGGCGGTACCGACCAGCACCATCGAGCAAGCTTTGCCGAACAGCCAGCGCGACAGGGTGGTGCCGATTTCGTCCAGCACTTCGCGCGCGCGGGCGCGCTTGTCCTTGGGGACCAGCGTGACCATGCCGTTGATGTACACGTAGGGCGAGGCGGCGAAGTAGATGCCGACGAAGGTAATGATCAGCACATTGCCCATCGCGCCGAACACGCCGGAGAAGAACAGACCGGCGCGCGGCAGCATCGAGGCAATGGACTCGCGCAGCTGCCCGGCCGACGGCATTTCGCCCACGATGCCCCTCAGGAAGCTGTAGCGCTCCAGCGATTTCTGCACCTGTTCGAGCGAACGCGGGACCATCGCGGCCATCTTGTCGGCCTGTTCGGAAATCGACGGCGCGATCAGCCATCCGCCGCCGCCGATGATCGCCAGCAGCAGCACCACCACGATGCCTAACGCCACTTGGCGCGCGACCGGCAGCTTCGATGCCAGGCGGCGGCTGGCGTCGTATAGCAGCAGCGCGAACAGGATACAGGCGAAGATCAGCAGCAGTGCGCCGGCCGCGAACCATACGGCCGCGAGGACCAGGATGAACACCAGCCCGAGGCCGTCCACCAGCGCCACCCGGTGCAGGAATTTGCGCTCGCTGCGGTCTTCGCCGCCCTTGTCGCGGTCTTCGGAAATGGAGGTTTCGTCGTCCATGGTCTATCGCAATGTCAGCAAGTAGGCGGAGATGTCGCGCGCATCGGTTTCGGTCACGTCCAGCACGGGCATCGGTGTCTGCGGATCGCCGGCCTTGGGGTCGCGGATCCAGCGCATCAGGTTTTCCTGGCTGGGTCGCAGGCGTCAGGCGCGCTCTATTGAAAAAATGCCATTATTTCTTCTTGTATTATATATATCCATCAGGCGTTCGCAGGATCCAGCCGTGCGCGTGTTTTCGATGACGATCGCAGGGCCGGCCGCGGCCATCCTCCGCGCCTTGAGCCTTGCGGCGCTGCTGGCGGCAGCCGCGTTTGCCGCGTGTGCCGGTTTGTTGTGGATGGCGCTGCGGAGGGTGCGCGCGGCCGGTGGCGATCCGGCATTGCACGACTGGGCGGCTTTGGGGGCCGGCATCCTTGCGCTGGCGGGGATAACATGGACCACCGTTCCCCTGTTCCTGCTGGATGGCTGCGGCTGACGCTTATGCTTCGCTGGCGCCGAGGTCCATCGTCACGGCGCCGGATGCGGCCGGCCGGCGCGCCATGAAGAACCTGAACAGCCCGGGTAGCTGGACTGCCACCAGCGCGCCAAACGCCACCTGGTAGGCCAGCGCGGGATAGCGCCCGGCCGCATCCGGCGCCCACATCCCGACCAGCAGTCCGAAGCCCGCCTGCACCAGGAAGGCGCCGACGAAGATCAGGAGGTTGAGGCAGGTGGCGGCACGCCCCGTCAGTGTCGGCGGCATGCTTTGCGCGACGATGGCGTATTCGATGCCGGTGATGGTGCCGATCAGCGTGAACAGCACCGACAGCAGCTGGAAACTGGGCTTCCAGTTGCAGACGATGGCGACCTGCACCACGACGAACAGCGCGATGCCGACGCCGGCCACGTCGAGCGGCTTGATGCCGCGCTTGCCGGCCCATTCCGTCACCATGCCCACCGCGATCGCGCCGAAGATCACCGCCGCCATCGACAGGTACAGCAGGTAGGCCACCGCGGCGTCCGGGAAACGCGCGACGTCGGACAGCCAGCGGCCGATCCACAGTCCCTGGATGCCGAAGAAGACAGCATGCGGCGCCAGGATCAGCGAAATCGTCTTGCGGAAGGCAGGGTCGCGGTAGACGTCGAGGATCGACTGCACCGTCGGCGCCCTGGCCTTGCCCGGCTGCACAGTGCGCGGGGACAGCGCCCAGATCAGGCCGGCGGTGCAGGCCACGCAGGCCGCCAGCAGGATGAACAGGCCGCGCCAGTCGGTGTACTGCAAGGCCATGCGCACCGGCGTGGTGGCCGATGCCGCGCCCAGGCCGCCGACCGCGATCAGGTAGCCCTGCACCGACGGCAGCCGGGTTGGCGTGATCCAGGTGGAGATGGCCTTCACCGCCGACATGAAGCAGCCGCCCAGGCCGAAGCCGATGATGGCGCGCGCCGCCACCAGCTCGGCGAAGCTGCGGCCGCAGGCGAACAGCAGGATGCCCGTTGCTGCGACCATCAGCAGCACCAGCTGCACCTTGCGCGGACCGTAGCGGTCGAGCGCTATGCCGACCGGCAGCTGCACCAGCGCGAACGAAACGAAGAAGGCGCTGGTCAGCAGGCCAAGCTGGGCCGGGTTGAGCGCCAGCGACGCGACCAGGTCGGGCGCCAGCACCGCGTTCACGGTGCGCAGCAGCGCCGACAGGTAGTGCCCGAGCGCGAACGGCAGGAACACGTAGAAGAACACGGCGATGCCAGATAGCCGCGTTCCTTGCTGGTCGGCGCCCATGGCTGGCAGGCTCCGTTCAGGCGGCCGAGTGGGTGCTGCCGCAGGACTGGCCGCCTTGCGCGCGCTGCGCAGCCACCGAGATCGGGATCACCTTGGCGGGCGGGGCGCGGTGGCCGTGCTCGTCGCCGCCGGTCTCGAAGAAGAACTTCTGCTTGCCGAAGGCCGGCACCAGGTGGTCGAGCCAGGTGGCGTTTGGATCGTACTTGGCGAAGAAGGGCTTGCGCACCCAGTCCGGATTGCGGGCCTGCAGGAACTGCAGCGCGAACAGCTTTTCGCCGTTGATGCTGACCACGCCATCGATCACCACCTTGCCGGGGAAGGCGCTCATCGACGGCCCGCGCACGGTACGGGACAGGCCCGACACCATCTGGTACGCCGCCTGGAAAATCTCGTGCGCGCGCGCCAGCGGCAGCGCGAAGTATTCGCTCGGGCCGGTGTCGCGCTCGACGAACATATAGTACGGAATCGCGCCCAGGCGCACGCCGGTGGTCCACAGCTCGGCCCAGCTCCTGGGGTCTTCGTTGATGTGGCGGATCAGCGGACCTTGCATGCGCAGCGTGGCGCCGGTGGAGACGATGCGCTTGACGGCGCGCTGGGCGATCTCGCTGCGCAGCTCCACCGCATGGTTGTAGTGGCCCATGATGGCCAGGTTCTTGCCCGCGGCGACCACCCGCTCGAACAGGCGCATCAGGTCGTCCGAGTCCTTGTCGGTGACGAAGCGCTGCGGCCAGTAGGCGACCGACTTGGTGCCGAGGCGGATGTTCTGGATGTGCGCCAGTTCGGGCGCCAGCAGCGGCTCGATGAACTGGGCCAGCGAGCGGGTATTCATGATCAGCGGGTCGCCGCCGGTGATCAGGACGTCGGTGACGTCCTTGTGGTCCTTCAGGTAGGACACCAGCTCGCCGGTCTCGCGCGCATCGAACTTCATGTCGTCCATGCCGACGAACTGCGGCCAGCGGAAGCAGAAGGTGCAGTAGGCGTGGCAGGTCTGGCCCGAACTGGGGAAGAACAGCACGGTCTCCTTGTACTTGTGCTGCAGGCCCTTGAGCGGGGCGTCGTTCACGCGCGGGACGTTGTGGGTCATCTGGCCGGCCGGGTGCGGGTTCATGCGCATGCGGATGGCGTGCACTTCCTTCGCGATCGCGGCCTCGTCCTTCTTGTACAGCACCAGCTCGCGCAGGGTCTCGTATTCCTGGGCGCGCAGCATGTCGCGGTGCGGGAACACCAGGCGGTAGATCGGGTCGTCCGGGATATTGCTCCAGTCGATCAGCTGTTCCAGCACGTATTCGTTGGCACGGAAGGGCAGCACGTGCGAGACAAGCTGCACGGCTTCCTGCAGCTCGGCCGGCATCCATTGCCACTGGCGCGCCTGGGAAATGGTCTGGCGCGTGTAGGGCTTGAATTTGGCTGGCAGGGTTTCGGTAGTCACGGCAATCTCCTGGTTGGATGGGGAACGTGGATCTCTACCGTAATTCCTAAGCAGGTAGGAATTGACGGCGCGGAGACCATCATAGACTTGCGTTCCGGCAGGTAAATTGCCAAGCATCAATTGAACTGCGGGAAGATTTTTGTCTGGAACAAGTGCTGTGGGGAAACTGAGTGGGCACATTGCGCCCGCGCGCGTGCCGCGATTGCGTTACCGCAAAAACACGCCTGTGCGTGAGCGTAGATTACGCAATGCACCTATGCAACATTTAGCCCACGCATCATTACGAGAGGAAATCGCCATGAAACTGTTCGTCACCGCAACTTCCCTGTGCCTCGCCCTCGCCGCCGGTACCGCCTTCGCTGCCGAGCCAACCGAGAAGGACGCCATCGCCATGGTCGACCGCGGCGCCGCCCTGATCAAGTCCAAGGGCAAGGACGAAATGATCAAACAGATCAACGCCAGGCACCCGGACTTCGTCCAGGGTTCGCTGTACATCGACATGCGCGACCTGAAGACCGGCATCGTGCTGGCGCACCCGATCAACCAGTCGATCGTCGGCAAGGACCTGACCGACGTGCCCGACGCATCGGGCAAGAAGTACCGCCGCGAGATCATCGAGCTGGCCGCCAAATCGAACAAGGGCTGGGTCGATTACCAGTACAAGAATCCGACCAGCGGCAAGATCGAGCCGAAGACCACCTACATCCAGAAGGTCGGCGACGTCGTGCTGGAAGCGGGCATCTACAAGAAGTAGGCAGCCGTCATAAAAAGCATCATGCGGGCGGGCGACTGCCCGCTTAACGTTTTACGGGGGAAGCATGCTGAAAAAACTGCGGATTGGCCCGAAGCTGCTCCTGGCCCCGGGCGTGGTGCTGGTGCTGCTGATGCTGCTGTCGGCCGCCTCGTACTATGGCATGGTGCGCCAGAACGCATCGCTGGAAAACATGGTGCAGGTGCGCGCGGCGCGCCTGAAGGCGGCGGCCGACGTCTCCGGCGACGCCAAGCATGCGCACGCCAACATCTACCAGCTGCTGGCCTGGATCAACGGCAGCTTCGCCAGGAACCGGCTGGACGCGCTGGTCGGCGACATCAACACGCGCCACGCCGCCATCGGGGCGCAATTGAAGGCGCTGGCCGGCGTGTCCGGCCCGGCCGAACGCAAGCTGGTCGACGCTTCCGTCAAATCGCTGGCGGCCTACAAGAAGAGCGTGGCCGAAACCATCGAACTGGCCCAGGTCGACCAGTCGATCGCCACCAATTCGATGCAGAAGGCCGAGAAGGAATTCGGCTCGCTCAATGGCCAGCTGGCGCAACTGGCCGCGCTGGAAAAGAGCCTGAGCGAGGCAGCCTACGCCGCCGCCAGGAGCGAATTCCGCACCTTCGGCGTCACGATGGCGGCGCTGGTTATGCTGTCAATCGGCCTGTCGCTGCTGGTGACGATGCTGGTGCGGCGCGGGATGCTGCGCGACATACGCGCGATCGCCGACACCGTGGGCGAACTGGCGCAGGGCCGGCTGGCGGTAGGCGTGGGCAGCGACGGACGCGACGAGATCGCCGATACCTCGCGCGCGCTCGACCACACCATCGGCAACCTGAACCAGACCCTGCGCACGGTGCTGGCCTCGGTGCGCTCGATCGACACCGCCTCGCAGGAAATCGCCGCCGGCAACCAGGATCTGTCGACCCGCACCGAGATGCAAGCCGGCTCGCTGGAGCAGACGGCCAGCGCGATGGAAAGCCTGACGCTGGCGGTGAAGGAGAACGCCAGCAACGCGCGCATGGCCAACGAGCTGGCGGCCAGCGCGGCAACGCTGGCGGAAGGCGGCGGCAAGGCGGTCGACCGCGCCGTCGCCACCATGGAGGGCATCAAGGCCAGCTCGCGCAAGATCGTCGAGATCATCGGCGTCATCGACGGCATCTCGTTCCAGACCAATATCCTGGCCCTGAACGCCGCGGTGGAAGCGGCGCGCGCCGGCGAGCAGGGCCGCGGTTTCGCGGTGGTGGCGTTGGAAGTGCGCACGCTGGCGCAGCGCTCGGCGGCGGCGGCCAAGGAGATCAAGGCGCTGATCGCGGCCTCGGTATCCATCATCGACGGCGGCAGCGCCTCGGTGAACGAAGCCGGCAGCAGCATGGGCAATATCGTGGCCTCGGTGCGCCAGGTGAACGAGATCATCGAGCGCATCAGCGTGGCCAGCTCGGAGCAGGCCGAGGGCATCGCCGAGGTCAATCACGCGGTGGGCCAGATGGACGACATGACACAACAGAACGCGGCGCTGGTCGAGCAGGCCGCCGCCGCCGCCGAAAGCCTGCACCAGCAGGCCGTCACGCTGGCAAAGGCGGTCTCGGTGTTCAAGATAGACGCCAGCGCGGACGGCGCCGGCTTCCACGATCCGGAGGAACGGCGCTCGCCGCGCAGCCCGATGCGCGCTGGCCCGGTGCGCAATATCGGAGCCGAGCCGGCTGGCGCCGAACGGCCCGCGGCGCGGCGCAGCGGTGCCTGATGGCGGCTAGCGGAACGGGCGGCTGACGAAGCGCGAGCCGGCCAGCCCGAACCGCCACGGCACTTCCATCGCCTTCGAAATCCCGATACGCGGCCCCGCGATCACTTCCGCAGCTTCAGCCGGCGCGGCCAGTTCGAACGGCGGCAGCGCTAGCGGCAGTCCGTCATGCGCGCGCGTGACGCCCAAGGCCTGGCACAGCTTTCCCGGACCGGAACACAGCAGGCGTACGTCATCGGCGCCGCGCCGCTTGCGCATCGCGTCCAGCCCTTCCGTTGGCTCCAGCGCGCGGATCAGCACTCCCGCACCATGGCCATGCTCGCGGCAGACGAAGTTGAGGCACCAGTGGATGCCGTAGGAGCGGTAAACATAGGCGTGGGCCGGTTCGCCAAACATCGCGAAGTTGCGGTCGGTGGGACCGGAAAAGGCATGCGAGGCCGGGTCTTCGCGGTCGTAGGCTTCGGTCTCCACGATGCGCCCGCCGACGCCGTCGACCAGCACCGTCACGCCGATCAATTGCTGCGCCACCTGCTCGGCCGGCGCCGAAAAGTCTATTCCTGCAAGAATGAATTTCATGTAAAGATTTTATATTGATATCGCCCGGCTCCCATATCCAATCCGAATTGCGACACTTTGCGTGCCATCGTGCAACGACGGCTTGCTTGGTTTATCATTTCCATCTTTGAAGCATGCATAAGCGGCATCCCTGCCGCGACACCCCATGAGCAATGTAAGAGCCCAGGCAGCACCAGCCGCGGACCCGGTGGACGAGCTGATCAAGTCGATCCGGATCCCGCCCCGCCCCAGCCTGCTGGCCGACATGCAGCGCGAGATCGCCGCCGACGATCCGTCGCCGGAAGCGATCGGCCGCATCGTCGCGCGCGATGTCGGCATGTCGGGCGCGCTGCTGAAACTCGCCAACTCCTCGTTCTACGGCGGCAAGCGCAAGGCCAAGTCGGTCGAACAGGCGATCCTGTTCCTCGGCATTAACCAGGTCGCGGCGCTGATGACCGGCCTGCTGGCGCGCCAGGCGATCGGCGGCGACAACACTGCCCTGGCCAGCTTCTGGGACCTCTCCGGCCGCCGCGCCCAAGCCATGGTGTACCTGTCGCGCCGCCTGCGCATCGGCGCGCCCGACGTGGCCCATACCTTCGGCCTGTTCTGCGATACCGGAGTACCGCTGCTGATCGACCGCTTCCCCGGCTATGCAGCCACCTTCGCCGCCGCCGCGCAGGACACCGCGCGCCCGGTCACCGCACTGGAGGACGAGCGCCACAGCACCAACCATGCCGCCATCGGCTGCATCCTGGCGCGCAACTGGGGGCTGTCGAACGACGTGTCCTGGGCCATCCTGCACCACCATGACTACAGCGTGCTGGAAGACAGCGCCACCGACGACGCGGTGCGCTCGCTGGTCGCGCTGTCGCTGCTGGCCGAATGCGCGATCCAGAAATACCAGGGCCACGCCCACTGCGTCGAATGGGACAAGGGCGGCGAGCGCGCCTGTGCCTACCTCGGCCTGTCCGGCGACGAAACCGCCGAACTGCTGGACGAGCTGCACGAATCCTTCCACGCGGAGCACTAGGACAGCTGGTCTTTACATTCACCGCATCGAGGAAGATACTTCAGGAAACGATGCGGCGGACAACACATGCCGCGCGTGGTACCCGATAGAGGCGCGACATGAAGTTTCTGGCAACAATTACCCCCAGGCTGGCGGCGGTGCTGCTGGTCCCGCTCCTGCTGTCCGCCTGCGCCGCCGTGCAGCTGCCGGCGCCGATGCCATCCACCGAACTGTTCGCCGACGCGAAATTCAAGCCGGCCTCCGAGCCGGTCGGCGCCGCCGGCCTGTTCGACCTCAGCCCCGCCATGCGCCAGTACGTGCACAGCCCCGCGTTCGCGGCGCACGTGCGCAGCAAGGGCGCCCAGCACGGCCTGGTCGACGCGCTGTACCAGAAGGGGGAGCTCAAGCTCGAATACGAATCCAGCAAGACCCGCACCGCCGCCGAGACCTTCGAGGCGCGCGCCGGCAACTGCCTTTCCCTGGTGATCATGACTGCCGCCTTCGCGCGCGAACTTGGCCTGCCGGTGCAATACCAGAACGTGATGGTGGAGCAGACCTGGAGCCGCAGCGGCAACCTCTACTTCGGCAGCAACCACGTCAACCTGACCCTCGGCGAAAAGCTGACCGAGTTCCTGCGCACCTACCAGACCTCCAGCACCACGCTGACGATCGACTTCCTGCGGCCGAAAGAGGCAGAGCGCTTCCACACCCATCCGCTGGAAGAGCAGGACATCGTGGCGATGTACATGAACAACCGCGCGGCCGAAGCGCTGGCCCAGGACCGCATCGACGACGCCTACTGGTGGGCGCGCGAAGCGGTGCGCACCAACCCGCGCTACATCACCGGCTACAACACGCTGGCCGTGATCTACCAGCGCCGCGGCGACAACGCGCTGGCCGAACGGGTGTTCGTCACCGCCCTCCAGCGCGAGCCGGAAAACACCGTCGTCATGCACAACATGATCCAGGTGCTGGCGTCGCTGGGCAAGGACGGCGAATCGAAGGCGCTCAAGGCGCGCCTGGCGGCGATCGAACCGTTCCCGCCGTTCTACTACTTCAACCAGGGCATCAAGGCGATGGAAAAGGCCGACTACGAGCTGGCGCGGACGCTGTTCGCGAAAGAGGTCAAGCGCGCGCCCTTCTATCACGAGTTCCACTTCTGGCTGGCGATCGCGCACTGGCGCCTGGGTGAAGGCAAGCGCGCGCAGGATGAACTGAAACTGGCGATGGATACCAGCACCACTAGCTCGTCGACGCAGCGCTATTCGGCCAAGCTGAGCCAGTTGCGTTCGGGCGCGACGATTCGTGTGCGAGCGCATTAGGCGCGCCAGAGGAGTAGGGGACCCAGACTTTCAAGCAACAGTTGAGCAAATGCTGCGCGATCAACGGCGCACATTGTCATTGCCTCGGCAATCCTTGGCCGATATTTTGCACAATTTGCGCGCCGTCACGCCGAATCGAAATTCCATTGCGCCGCGAGTCTCCAAGGACTAGGATGTGTATATATTCAAAGTGACATACACATCATGCGAACAAATATTGTAATCGACGACAAATTGATGGAGGACACGCTCCGGCTGACGGGCTTGAAGACCAAACGTGAAGCCGTGGAACTTGGATTGCGCACCGTACTACGGCTGCAGCAACAGGAAAAGATACGGCAATTTCGTGGCAAGTTGGCATGGGATGGAGACCTTGATGCCATGCGGGTTGACAAGTGATCCTGGTCGATTCAAGCGTTTGGATTGACTACTTCAGGGGCGAATCGACGCCTCAGACCGACGCACTGGATGCCATGCTTGGCAACGAACCAGTCGCCATTGGCGATCTTATCTTGACTGAGGTGCTGCAAGGTTTCAGGACAGAGCGCGATTTCAACCGGGCGAAAGAAATGCTGACTTCGCTGATCGTGATCGATCTTGGCGGGCAAGCCGTCGCGCTTCAGGCCGCCAGGAATTTTCGCACATTGCGTTCGCTCGGCGTCACTGTACGCAAGACGATAGGCACAGTCATTGCCACCCGCTGCATGGAAGACAAGCACCACTTGCTCTATAGCGACAGGGATTTCGATCCATTCGTAGTTCATCTTGGTCTGCGGTCGGCGCTCCCATGAACATGCTCATGCAGGTCCATTAAACTACGCCAGCTGGCCAGTTTCTGTTCAAATGAAAGCGATGCATGTGCCGGCGACGTCGACGGCAACACTACCGTCCGATAGCCCCGCTCAGCAAACTGCTGCGCGAACTTGCCCGACGTCTGGCCATTGAAGCCCACGGTTTCCAGCAACGGACACAACTCGCGCAGCCGGGCGAAATCGTTGGCGGCGGGTTTGCGGATGGCGGAATCCAGGCTGCCTTCGCGTTCGCATGTACCCAGCACATCCCACAGGCCGATCCGGTGCGACAGCAGGCGCGGTAGCCGCTGCGCGTACGGCAGCGAAACCAAATCTTCCTCCGTCAGCGCCGACAGGATCGGCCATAACGCGTTGCGCGGATGCGCGTAATACTGCTGCGCGGCCAATGACGCTGCGCCGGGAAAACTTCCCAGGATCAGGATGCGGACATGCTCGTCGGCGACGGGCGCCAGTCCGGTAAGTGTAGGGTCGGCAACGGTAGGCATTTGGCCAGCATCATAATCGATCCGCCAACAGCCCGGGCCAGTGTAGAATCCCCAGCAAAACCATACCTACAGCGGAGACCCAGCGATGCAACAAACCGGCCAGCCACGCCAGATCGACACCCTGCTCGCGCAGTACGGCGAGAGCCACCGCAATCCAACGAACGAACTGATCCACTTCGTGTGCGTGCCGGTGATCGTATTCACCCTGCTCGGCATCGTCTGGTGGATCCACCCGATCGCCGCGGTGCTGGTGGTGGCCGCCGCGATGTATTACTACGTCAAGCTGTCGAAGCCGTTCGCCATCGGCATGCTGGTCATGTCGCTGCTCATGCTCGCGTTGCTGAGCCTGCTTCCTCCCGCCGCCGTGCTGCCGCTGTCGATCGCGATCTTCGTGCTGGCATGGGTCGGCCAGTTCATCGGCCATGAGATCGAAGGCAAGAAACCGTCCTTCCTCGACGACCTGCGTTTCCTGCTGATCGGTCCGCTGTTCGTGCTCAGTTTCCTGTACCGCCGCCTGAAGCTGGCCTGGTAATTCCTGCATGCCGGGAGCTCACGCGCTCCCGGATATATCCAGCAGGAAATCATGATTGACCGTATACTTTCGGGATGTCCTCCCCTCTCCTCTTCGTCCTCGCATCCCTGATCTGGGGTTCGACCTTCTTCGCCATCACCTTGCAGCTTGGGGAAGTCGCGCCCGCGGTGTCGGTGTTCTACCGTTTCGCGCTGGCGTCGGCGACGCTGTTCGCCTTGTGCCTGGCGCGCGGCCACAAGCTGCGCATGCCATGGCGCGCCCAGCGCTGGAGCATGCTGCAGGGCTTCTTCACCTTCGGCCTGTCCTACGTCTGTACCTATCAGTCCGAGCAATACCTGGTGTCGGCGCTGGTGGCCGTGCTGTTCGCGCTGATCGTGTTCTGGAACCCGATCTGCAGCCGCTTCGCCTTTGGAACGCCGATCGGCTGGCCTACCTGGGCCGCGGGCGTGGCGGCGACGGCGGGCGTGACGCTGCTGTTCTACCCCTCGATCTCCCACTCGTGGCAGGACATCGCGTCCGGCGGCAAGGGCCACTTCCTGCTGGGGCTGATCCTGGCGCTGACGGCCACCATCTCCAGCGCGGTCGGCAACATCATGGTCGTCAAGCTGCGCGAACAGACGGGCAACCTGATGCTGACGATGGCCTGGTCGATGTTCTGGGGCAGCTCGATGGTGGCGTTGTGGGCGCTGGCCAACGGCGAATCGTTCACCCTGCCGAGCGCGCCGCGCTACTGGCTGGGCCTGCTGTACCTGTCGATTTTCGGTTCGGTAGTCGCCTTCATGGCCTACTTCACGCTGATCAACCGCATCGGCTCGTCCAAGGCGGTGTACATCGGCGTGATCACGCCGGTCATTTCCGTGCTGCTGTCGATCAAGCTCGAGGGATACCGCCCCGGTCCGAGCGAATGGATCGGCATGGTCATGTGCCTGGCTTCCGTCGCCTGGGTGATGCGCGCGCCGGCGCCGCAGCCCGCCAAAACAATCAATATGTCTACCGTACCCGAGGTCCCATGACTGCTCCAAACGCCTTTTCCATCCGCCCGGCCCAGCCGTCCGACGTCGCCCACATCCACGGCATGATCGTTGAACTTGCCGTCTTCGAAAAGCTCGAACACCTGGTCGTCGCGACTGAAGAACTGCTGCATGAAGGCCTGTTCGGCGGCCGTCCTGCAGCTGAAGCCATCGTCGGCGAGGAGAATGGCGAAGTGGTCTGCTTCGCCCTGTTCTTCCATAACTTCTCGACTTTCCTGACGAAGAAGGGCCTGTACCTGGAAGACCTGTATGTGAAGCAATCGCACCGCGGCAAGGGGTTCGGCAGCCAGATGCTGGTGAAGCTGGCGCAGATCGCTGTCGAACGGAAGTGCGGGCGCTTCGAGTGGTCGGTGCTGGACTGGAACGAACCGGCCATCCAGTTCTACAAGGCGATGGGCGCGGAACTGCTGCCGGACTGGCGCACTTGCCGCGTCACCGGTGCTGCGCTGGCACAGCTTGCGGCGCCTGAAAACGCCGGATAAGGATACGACAGGCAAGAAAAAACCCACGGGGCGAAACCACCGTGGGTAAACCCAACTGGTTAGGATGGGAGGGGAGACTTGAATCAACGCCTTCACTATAGTGGCGCGATGGCGAAGATTCGTAATTCCTTACAATTTCTTACCTGTGCAATGTTTCGGGAAACAGTGCATACCCCCGATAATTACTCATCCATACGATTTGATGTTGAGAAGTATCAAAAGGTATTCAACTTGCCTGCCCGGACAGTGCCGCGGCATGGATTGAATCCAATGCCGTAGGACAGGTCGGCCGGCCGGGCGATGTCCCACAGCGCGAAGTCGGCCTTCTTCCCTATTTCCAGCGAACCTATCTGCTCGTGCAGCCCGAGCGCGCGCGCGGCATGGATGGTCACACCGGCCAAGGCTTCCTGCGGCGTCAGGCGCCACAGGGTGCACGCCATGTTCATTGCCAGCAGGATCGACGTCATCGGTGAGGTACCGGGATTGCAATCGGTCGCCACGGCCATGCGCACGCCCGCTTCGCGCAGTGCCGCGACCGGCGGTGGCGTGCTATCGCGCAGAAAATAGTAAGCGCCAGGCAGCAGCACCGCCACCGTGCCGGCGGCGGCCATCGCGGCGATGCCCTCCAACGTCAGGTGTTCGAGGTGGTCGGCCGACAGCCCTTGGTAGCGTGCCACCAGCTGGGCGCCCTGCTGGTCGGACAGCTGCTCGGCATGCAGCTTGACCGGCAGGCCCAGCGCATCGGCCGCGGCGAATACGCGCTCGGCCTGCTGGTTGGTGAAACCGATGCGTTCGCAGAAGGCGTCGACCGCGTCGGCCAACCCCTCCTTTACAAGCGCCGGCAACATGCGTTCGCAGATGGCATCGATGTATTCGTCCGGGCGGCCGGCATATTCGGGCGGCAGCGCGTGCGCGCCGAGGAAGGTGGTGGCCACGCTTACCGGCAGCATCTCGGCCACGCGCCGCGCCACGCGCAGCATCTTGGCTTCGTCCTCCAGCGTCAGCCCGTAACCGGACTTGATCTCGATGGTGGTCACGCCCTCCTTCACCAGGCTCTCGACGCGCGGCAGGCTTTGGCGCAGCAGTTCGTCGGGCGAGGCCGCGCGCGTTGCGCGCACCGTGGACATGATGCCGCCGCCGGCGCGCGCGATGTCCTCGTAGGTGGCGCCGTTCAGCCGCGCCTCGAATTCGTCGCTGCGGTTGCCGGCATGGACAATGTGGGTGTGGCAGTCGACCAGCCCCGGCGTGAGCCAGTTGCCGTCGCCGTCATGGACCCGCTTGGCCTTGTACGGTTCTTCGCCGCGCTTGCCGATCCAGGCGATGCGGCCATCCTTGACGGCGATGGAGGCGTCGCGAATCTCGCCATAGCCGCCGGCCATCGTGGCCAGGTGCACATTCGTGAACAAGTCATCCCAGGGGTGGCTCATGGATCCCTCAATCGATGAAAATGTCGACCACCAGTACCGTGGCCCGCCCTGCTTCGAGCTTCCATACGGTGTCGGTGTCGAAGACGACCGCGTCGAAGCGAACCATCCCGATGCGTTCCGAGTCGCTGCAGACCGACAGGCTCTCGCCGTCGGCCAGGAACAGGATGGTGACGTCGCCGCGCGGTGCGAATTCGCAGATGCCGTCCAGCGTGCGCCGTCCAAGGCGGTGATGGCAGCGCGAGCGCCGCGTCATCACGTTGAAGTCGGTGGTCGGCCCGTTGGCGACGGTTGCCACCACCGACGACTCGCCCGCGAATTCCACCACCGGGTCATCCTCGCTGAGGAAGAAACGGCGCTCGCCGTCGAAATCGAGGTTGGTGCCCGCCCCTTCGATCAGCGCCAGCGTGCGGTCGATGCCCGGGAAGACCGAGAACGGCCCGTCCTTTTCGATGGTGGCGAGGCTGATGCGCCAGTCGAATTCGTCGAAGGCCGCCTCCGGCGGGAACACGGCGATCTCGGTGGTGGAGCCGCCGCCGTTCTTCCATGGCGAGGGTTCGAGGCTTGCAAACGGTATCAGCACGGTCATGATCGTAGCCTTCGCAGTTCGGTTAGCGTCTGCTTGTAGCGTTGCGCAATCGCCGCCTGCGCAACGTGCGTGTGATTGCGCACGACCCAGCGGCCGCCCGCCATCACGTCCTTCACCAGGTTGTCGTTGCCGCAGAAGACAAAGCTTCCAAGTACATCGGCTGCGGCTATTCCGTCGAGGTTCGGATGTCCCTCGTCCAGCACCAGCAGGTCGGCGCGCAGTCCCGGCGCCAGCGCGCCGACCGGGCGGCCGGCGGCCAGTGCGCCGCCTTGCAGGGCGCCCTGCCACAGGAAGTCGCCGACGCTGCGCTGGGTGCTGGAGGCGGCGACGTTGCGGCGCTGGTGCAGCAGCCGCTGGCCGTATTCCAGCCAGCGCAGTTCTTCCACCGCGCTTTGCGAGATGTGGCTGTCGCTGCCCACGCCGAAGCGCCCGCCCGCGGCGAGGAAAGGCGCCAGCGGAAACAGGCCGTCGCCGAGGTTCGCTTCGGTGGTCGGGCACAGGCCGGCCACCGCGCCGCATGCGGCCAGCCCCGCCGTCTCGGCCTCGTCCAGGTGGGTCGCATGCACCAGGCACCAGCGCGCGTCGAGTTCCACGTTGTCCATCAGGTAGCGCACTGGCCGCGCGCCGGTAGCGGCCAGGCTTTGCTGCACCTCGCCCTGCTGCTCGGCGATGTGGATGTGGACCGGGCGTTCTTTCGGCAAAGCCGCCAGCACTTCGCGGACCTGCCCTATCGAGGCGGCGCGCAGCGAGTGCGGCGCCACCCCGATTTCGACCTGGCCGTCGCGCAGCGGCTCGAGCGCCTCGATGATGCGCAATACGTCGGCAGCATCGGTGCGGAAACGCTCCTGTTCCGGCCTGAGGGGCTGCGCGCCGAAGCCCGCATAGCTGTACAGCACCGGCAGCACGGTCACGCCGATGCCCGCCGCATGCGCGGCCGCGACGATGCGTTCCGCCGTTTCCGCCGGCCGGCCGTACATCTGCCCCTGCGGGTCGCGCTGCACATAATGGAATTCGCAGATCGACGTATAGCCGTGGCGCAGGCACTCGGAAAACAGCTGCGCCGCGATCGCTTCGATGTGTTCGGGCGTGATGTTGTGGGCGAAGCGGTACATCAGGTCGCGCCAGGTCCAGAAGCTGTCCGGGCCGTCGCCGGCGGTTTCCGTCAGCCCGCCCAGGGCGCGCTGGAAGGCGTGCGAGTGCAGGTTGACCATCCCGGGCAGGACATACTGTGCCTCGTGTTCGCCATCGGCCAACTCGCTGCCAGGCGTGACCGCGACGATGTCGCCGCCGGCGTCCCACTGGATGCGGACGTCGCGCTGCCAGCCATCGGGCAGCAGCGCGTTGCGGGCGAACAGTGTGCTCATGCGCGCACCCAGTTGACCGCCGCTTCCATCATCTGCTGCAGCACGACCTGCACGTCGCGTGCATGGCCGGGACGGTAGGCGAACGGCGCGCATTCGTCCATGTACAGGTACTGGCACATCTCCAGCTGGATCGCGTGCACGTTGCCGGCCGGCCGGCCGAAGTGGCGCGTGATATAGCCGCCCTTGAAGCGGCCGTTGACCGCGACGGTAAAGCGCTCCTGCGCCTTCGCCACGCCGACCACGGCCTGCTCCAGGCCCGGGTCGCACGACTCGCCGCTGGCGGTGCCGAAATTGAGGTCGGGCAGCTGGCCTTCGAAGAAGCGCGGCACCCTTGACGCGATGGAGTGCGCGTCCCACAGCACGACCTTGCCGTGGATCGCCAGCAAACGGTCGAGTTCAGCGCGGACCTGCGCGTGGTAGGGGCGCCAGTAGCGTTCGAGCCGCTCGCGCACCTCGGCTTCGTCCGGCTCCATGCCCGCCTTGTACAGCGGCTCGCTGCCGAAGGTGTCGACCGGGCACAGGCCGGTGGTATCCATGCCCGGATACAGGTTGGTGTTCTCGGGCGGGCGGTTAAGGTCGATCACGTAGCGCGACCAGCGCGCCGAAATGGTCGACGCACCCATCGCTTCGAGGAAGTCGTACAGCTCGACCAGGTGCCAGTCGGTATCGGGCCGCACCAGCGCCTCGGGCGACAGGCGGGCCGCGATGGCGTCGGGGATGTCGGTGCCCACGTGCGGCATCGACACCAGGAAGGGAAGCGTGCCTGCCTTGAACTGAAAATCCATCCTCTGGCTCCTGTCCTATGACTCTCAGTTGTACAACGACGCGAACAATTCCTTGCACTGCGCGCTCAGCTCGCCGCGGATCACCATCTGCTTGGCTGCCTCGATATCCGGCGCGAAGAAGCGGTCGGTATCGAAGAACGGCACCTTCTGGCGCAGCTGCGCGTACACGC
The DNA here is from genome assembly GCF_003590855.1 of Massilia cavernae. Taxonomy (GTDB): domain Bacteria; phylum Pseudomonadota; class Gammaproteobacteria; order Burkholderiales; family Burkholderiaceae_D; genus Telluria_A; species Telluria_A cavernae. Next base: position 129,059 of record NZ_QYUP01000119.1, on the reverse strand, counting down.
GCTCCAGGTGCGGCGACGACGTCAGCGGATGGTGGAAGTCGATGCCCTGGGCCGCCGCCAGCAGTTCGATGCCGACGATGACAGCCGTATTGTGCGCCATATCGTCAAGACGGCGCGCAGCGAAGGTAGCCATGCTGACGTGGTCTTCCTGGTTGGCCGAGGTCGGCAGGCTGTCGACGCTGGCCGGATGCGCCAGCGACTTGTTTTCGGACGCCAGCGCGGCGGCCGTCACGTGGGCGATCATGAAGCCCGAATTGACGCCCGGCTCGCGCACCAGGAACGGCGGCAGGCCGGACAGGGTGGCGTCGATCAGCAGCGCGATGCGGCGTTCGGACAGTGCGCCGATTTCGGCGATGGCCAGCGCCAGCGTGTCGGCGGCGAAGGCCACCGGCTCGGCGTGGAAGTTACCGCCTGAGATGATCTCGTTGGAACCGGCGAAGATCAGCGGATTGTCGGTGACGGCGTTCGCCTCGATCAAGAGGGTGCGCGACACGTTGTTGACCAGGTCCATCACGGCGCCCATGACCTGCGGCTGGCAACGCAGGCTGTACGGGTCCTGCACGCGCTCGTCGCCGACCAGGTGCGAGGCGCGGATCGCACTGCCGGCCATCAGGCTGCGGTAGATGCTTGCTGTGGCGATCTGGCCCGGCTGGCCGCGCACTTCATGGACGCGCGCGTCGAACGGCGCGTCGCTGCCCTTGGCGGCGTCCAGCGACAGGGAACCGGCGACGATGCCCGCTTCGAGCAGGCGCTCGGCCATGAACAGGCCGTGCAGCGCCAGCGCGGTCGAGGTCTGGGTGCCGTTGATCAGCGCCAGGCCCTCTTTCGCCGCCAGCACCACAGGTTCGATGCCCGCGTTCTTCAACGCGTCCATCGCGTCGACCAGCTTGCCTTCGACGCGCACCTGGCCTACGCCAAGCAGCGCCAGCGTCATGTGTGCCAGCGGCGCCAGGTCGCCCGATGCGCCGACCGAGCCCTTGGCCGGGATGGCAGGCATGATGCCGGCGTTGTACAGCGCGATCAGCGAGTCGATGATCAGCGGGCGCACGCCGGAGAAGCCGCGCGCCAGGCTGCCGATCTTCATCAGCATCATCAGGCGCACCACGGCATCCGACAGCAGTTCGCCGGTGCCGACCGAGTGCGACAAGATAAGGTTGCGCTGCAGTTCTTCCAGCTTTTCATCCGGGATGCGGGTCTTGGCCAACAGGCCGAAACCGGTGTTGATGCCGTAGGCGGCCTCGCCCTTGGCGACGATGGCTTCGACCGCGGCGCAGGACGCGCGGATTACCGGATACGCGGCTTCGGCCAGCGTTACTTGCGACGGTGCGGCCCATGCGGCGCGCAGGTCGGCCAGCGTCATTGCGCCGGGCTTCAGGGTCCAACCCTTGTTCGATTCGTGGTTCATTGTCTGGTCCGCTTACTTAATCATGGGAAGGTTGATGCCATTGCGCTTGGCGCAGGCGATGGCGATGTCGTAGCCGGCGTCGGCGTGGCGCATGACGCCGGAGCCGCTGTCATTGACCAGCACGCGCGCAAGGCGCTTGCCTGCGGCGTCGGAGCCGTCGGCGACGATGACGACGCCCGAGTGCTGCGAATAGCCCATGCCGACGCCGCCGCCGTGGTGCAGCGACACCCAGGTGGCGCCGCCGGCGGTGTTCAGCATCGCGTTCAGCAGCGGCCAGTCGGACACCGCGTCGGTACCGTCGCGCATGCTCTCGGTCTCGCGGTTCGGGCTGGCCACGGAACCGGTGTCGAGGTGGTCGCGGCCGATGACGATCGGCGCCTTCAGTTCGCCCGTGCGCACCATCTCATTAAAGGCCAGGCCGGCGATGTGGCGTTCGCCCAGTCCCAGCCAGCAGATACGCGCCGGCAGGCCCTGGAAGGCGATGCGCTCGCGCGCCATGTCCAGCCAGCGGTGTACCTGCGCGTGGTGCGGGAACAGCTCCTTGATCTTGGCGTCGGTCTTGTAGATGTCTTCCGGATCGCCCGACAGCGCCACCCAGCGGAACGGGCCGCGGCCCTCGCAGAACTGGGGACGGATGTAGGCCGGCACGAAGCCCGGGAAGGCGAATGCGTCCTTGACGCCTTCGTCCAGCGCCACCTGGCGGATGTTGTTGCCGTAGTCGACCGCCTTGACGCCCATCGCGTGGAAGTCGAGGATGGCCTGCACGTGCACCGCGCACGACGCCGCGGCTTCCGCCGTCAGGCGGGCGTGCTGCGACGGGTCCTTCTGCGCCGCCTTCCATTGCTCGACGGTCCAGCCGCGCGGCAGGTAGCCGTTGATCAGGTCATGCGCCGAGGTCTGGTCGGTCACCAGGTCGGGCGCGATGCCGCCCGCCTTGGCGCGCCTGACCAGCTCCGGCAGCACATCGGCCGCGTTGCCCAGCAGGGCGATGGACACGGCTTCGCGCTGTCCGGTGTGGTGCTTGATCAGCGCGATGGCGTCGTCGATGTCCTTGGCCTGCTTGTCGACATAGCGGGTGCGCAGGCGGAAGTCGATGCTGCTTTGCTGGCATTCGATGGTGAGCGATACCGCGCCGGCGAAGGTGGCGGCCAGCGGCTGCGCGCCTCCCATGCCGCCCAGGCCCGCGGTGAGGATCCAGCGTCCGCCCCAGTCGCCGCCGAAATGCTGGCGGCCCGCTTCGGCGAAGGTCTCGTAGGTGCCCTGCACGATGCCCTGGGTGCCGATGTAGATCCAGCTGCCCGCGGTCATCTGGCCGTACATGAACAGGCCCTTGCGATCGAGTTCGTTGAAGTGCTCCCAGTTGGCCCACTTCGGCACCAGGTTGGAGTTTGCGATCAGCACGCGCGGCGCGTCGGCATGGGTCTGGAAAACGCCGACCGGCTTGCCCGACTGGATCAGCAGGGTCTGGTCGTCTTCCAGCTCGCGCAGCGAAGCGAGGATCTGGTCGTAACAGGCCCAGTTGCGGGCCGCGCGGCCGATGCCGCCGTACACCACCAGGTGCTTCGGGTTTTCCGCCACTTCCGAGTCCAGGTTGTTCTGGATCATGCGGTAGGCGGCTTCGGTCAGCCAGCTCTTGCAGGACAGCTCGGTGCCGCGCGGCGCGCGGATCTCGCGGCTGGCGTCCCAGCGCGGATCGTTGTCCAGGTTGATCGAATCGGTGCTCATCGCGACTCCTTGAATCAGTTGAGGGGGCGTGCGCCAGCTCGGCGCACGCCATTGGATCCTCAAAGGATAAGTTGTCTATACAAGATAGTCAAATCATTTATTTTGATCGTTTGGGCCTTTGCCATATACCTGTTTGCCGCCGACCCAGGTCTGCAGCACGGCGGTCTTGTGGATGTCCTTCGGCACCATCCTGAACAGGTCCTGGTCGATGACGATGAAGTCGGCCCACTTGCCGGTTTCGAGCGAGCCTAGTACTTTTTCCTGGTGCGCGGCGTAGGCTGCGTCAAGGGTGAAGCAGCGGAACGCCTCCTTCAGCGTCATCGCCTCGTTGGCGTACCAGCCGCCGGCCGGCTTGCCCGCCGCGTCCTGGCGGGTGACGGCGGCGTGGATGCCGAAGAACGGGTTCGGCGATTCGACCGGGAAGTCCGACCCGCAGGCGATGCGCGAGCCCTGGTCCAGGAAGGTGCGCCAGGCGTAGGCTCCCTTGATGCGCTGCGCGCCCACGCGCTGCTCGGCCATATTCATATCCGAGGTGGCGTGGGTCGGCTGCATCGACGGCACGATGCCGATGGCCTTGAAGCGCGCGATGTCGTCCAGCGTGACGACCTGCGCGTGCTCCATGCGGTGGCGCATCGGGGCGGTGGCGGTCTTCGGCAGCAGCTTCTGGAAGGCGTCGAGGATCTGGCGGTTGCCGGCGTCGCCGATGGCGTGCACATTGACCTGGTAGCCGGCCCGCATCGCCTTTTCCATCAGGCCGGCCATGTCGGCGTTTTTGCGGAACAGCAGGCCGTGCGACTTCGGTTCGTCGCTGTACGGCTCGATCAGGGCGGCGCCGCGGCTGCCCAGTGCGCCGTCGGAATACATCTTCACGGCGCGCAGCGCGTACAGGTCGTTCTTGTACGATTTGAGCGGGCCTTTCTTCGCCAGCTGGTCGAAGTCTTCGCCGACGTCGCCGATCATCCCGTACACGCGGGTGGTCAGCTTGCCGTGGTCGGCGTAGTCGCGGTACAGCATGTCCTGGCCGACGCCCATGCCCGCGTCGTGCACGCTGGTCAGGCCCATCCTGGCGATCATGGCGAGCGAGCGGTCGAGCAGGTGGCGCGCCTCGGCCTCGGTCTGCTTCGGCATGACCTTGGCGACCAGGTCCTGGGCAGCGTCGACCAGCACGCCGGTGGCTTCGCCGTTCGCGTCGCGGATGATCGTGCCGCCGGCCGGGTCCGGCGTGTCCTTGGTGATGCCGGCCAATTTGAGTGCGCGGGTGTTGGCCCAACCCGCGTGGCCGTCGACCCGGTCAAGCAATACCGGGCGGTCCGCGACCGCGCCATCGAGTTCGGCGGCGGTCGGGAAGCGGCCCAGCTTCCAGTTCTCCTGGTTCCAGCCGCGCCCGCGCAGCCAGGCGTGCCCCGGATTGGCGGCGGCGTATTCGCGTGCGGACTTCAAGGCGCCGTCCAGCGAAGTGCTGGCGGAGAGGTCGAGCTGGGTGACCATTTCACCCAAACCGAACACGTGGCCGTGCGCGTCGATCAGGCCCGGCAGCACGGTCTTGCCCTTCAGGTCGATGTGGCGCGCGCCGGCCTTCGCCTTTGCCGCCACTTCCTTTGCGCCGCCCACCGCGATGATCTTCCCCTTGTCGTCGAACGCCAGCGACGAGAACTTGACCAGCTCGTTTTTGGCGTTGAGGGTGTAGCCGTTGGCGTTGTCGATGACGGTGTCGGCATGGGCCGGGGCCAGCGTGGCAAGGACGGCCAGGACAAGCGCGGAACAGCGCAGGGGAATGAAGCGCATCGGTCTCTCCAGTGATTGTTTTCGATAACAGGAGTGTAGCGAATTCCCCGGCGGCGGCGCGGGATTATTCGGCGTCGTGGAAGATGGTCCCGAGCGTGTGGCGCAGGCCGGAATGCAGGCGGCTGACGCCGTGGCGCATATTGACGCGGTAGACGCCGCGCGTGCCGTTGACAGGCCGGTGGTGCACCGGAAAGATCACCGCGTCGCCCTGCCGCAGCGGCACCACTTCGGCGCGCGACTGCATGCGCGGGCGCTGCCCGGTGAGCACGAATTCGCCGCCGGTGAAGTCCTCGCCCGGCTGCGACAGCAGCACCGCCACCTGCAGCGGGAACACGTGTTCGCCGTAGAGGTCCTGGTGCAGGCAGTTGTAGTCGGCCTCGCGGTAGCGCAGGATCAGCGGCGTCGGCATCGTAGCCTTGCGCGAAGGCGGTGCATTCGTCGCGCGCCAGCATGCCGGGAACGATGGCGCAGCCATGCGCATCGAGGTCGCCGGCGATACGCTGCCAGTCCAGCTGCGCAGCGTTCATTGTGCGCTTTCGCGCTCGAGCAGCGCCTTCTTGCGCTCGACGCCCCAGCGGTAGCCGGAGATGCTGCCGTCGTTGCGCACCACGCGGTGGCAGGGAATCGCCACCGCCACCGGATTGGCCGCGCAGGCGCCGGCAATGGCGCGCGCGCCGGATGGAATGCCGACGCGCGCGGCCAGTTCCGCATAGCTGACGGTCGCGCCGGACGGGATCTCGCGCAAGGCCTGCCACACGCGCTGCTGGAAGGCGGTCCCGCGCACGTCGAGCGGCAGGTCGAGGCCGATGGCGGGCGCTTCGACGAAGCCAACCACGCGCGCCACGGTCTGTTCGAAGTCCGTTTCCGCTCCGAGCAGTTCGGCGTTCGGGAACCGGTCCTGCAGGTCGCGCGCCAATGCGTCCGGGTCGTCGCCCATCAGGATCGCGCAGATGCCTTTGCCGGTGGCGGCGACCAGGATCGCGCCCAGCGAGCATTCGCCAATCGCAAAGCGGATCGATGCGCCGCTGCCGCCGGCCTTGAATGTCTTGGGCGCCATGCCGAGCACCTGGGCCGAGGCGGCGTAGAACCGGCCGCTGGAATTGAAGCCGGCCGCATAGATGGCGTCGGTGACGGTGCCCTCGCCCGCCAGTTCGTCCTGCACGCGGCGCGCGCGCTGCCCGGCCGCGTAGGCCTTCGGCGTCAGTCCGGTGTGCGCCTTGAAGACGCGGTGGAAGTGGAAGCGGCTCATGCCGACGGCGGCCGCCAGGCTGTCGAGGTCGGGCGCCTCGCCGGCCTCGCCGATGATGCGGCATGCCTGGGCCACCGCCTGGGCGTGGCGTTCGGCCAGCGGCGGCTGGTCCGGCTTGCAGCGCAGGCAGGGACGGAAGCCGGCCTGCGCGGCCGCCTCAAGGCTGTCGTGGAAGGCGACGTTCTTGCGCAGCGCCGGGCGGGCGGCGCACGAGGGGCGGCAATAAACCCCGGTGGTGCGCACGGAATAGTAGAAGGCGCCGTCGGCGCCGCTGTCGCGCTGGCGCACGGCTTCCCAGCGTTCGGCCTCGCTGGCGTAAGGGGTCATGCTCATCTCGGCTTTCATGTCGGGCTCCTGCACTTGGATGGCTGTATCATCGCGCAGTGCGCAAGGGCGGTCATCCCGCTGCTTGCTTTTGAATTCGGCGGCTGCCGCGGTGCTAGAATCGGTTCTTTGAGCCGGCCTTCGGAGAGTAGTTTGGAAGAACAGATTGCGCAAGACAGTACGCCTATTTTCCAGCGTATCAAGGATTACCTGCTAAGCGAAATCGCCTCGGGCCGCTGGAAGGAAGGCGACGTGGTGCCGTCGGAGCAGGCGCTGGTGCGCCAGTTCGGCGTCTCGCGCATGACGGTCAACCGCGCCGTGCGCGAGCTGACCGCCGAGCAGGTGCTGACGCGCCGCCAGGGTTCCGGCACCTTTGTCGCGGCCCGCAAGGTGCAGGCCACGCTGGTCGAGATCCGCAACATCGCCGACGAGGTCCGCGCACGCGGGCATGTCCACCGCAGCCAGCTGCATGTGCTCGACCAGGCCAGGGCCGCGGACGCACTGGCACTGCAGTTCGAGCTCCCGCCCGGGCAGCAGCTGTTCCATTCGGTGATCGTCCACTTCGAGAACGACGTGCCGATCCAGGTGGAAGACCGCTGGGTCAACCCCGCCTGCGCGCCCGACTACCTGGAGCAGGACTTCCTCCACACCACCCCCAACCAGTACCTGATGGCGGCGGCGCCACTCGAGCTCGCCACCTACAGCATCGAAGCGCTGCCGGCGCCGCGCGCGGTGGCCGAGATGCTGGCGATCGATCCGCGCACCTGCTGCCTGGTGCTCAAGCGCCAGACCCGCGGCCTCGGGCAGGTGGCGTCGGTCGTCACGATGTGGCATCCGGGCCACCTGTACCAGTTCGCCGGCCAGCTCGGCTGAAATATCCTTTCATCGCTAGCAAATGCATGAAATTTAATTTCATGCATGCTGCATACTGCGTATTTTCCCGACAACATATCGCTCTGCTTTTTGATACGATGATTGCTATCCGGACCTTACATAGCCGATAATTGTTTTGGTTCTGAAGTAACCATAACTATAACAGCCATGTGATACCGATGAGCGAGACGACCCAGGTCGGCCAGCCCGGTCCGCGCGCGCGCGTGATGCTGGTGGACGACGATCCCTTCATGCTGGACATGCTCGCCGACATGCTCGACGAACTGGGTAGTTTCGACGTGGTGCGCGAAACCTGCGCCAAACGCGCCCTGCGCGTCCTCACCGCCAGCGCGCCCGACCTGCTGATCTGCGACCTGTCGATGCCCGACATGGACGGCATCGAGTTCCTGCAGGCGGCCGCAAGCGCCGGCTTCAAGGGCGGCGTGGTGCTGCTGTCCGGGCTCGATACGGGCGTGCGCAACGCGGCCGAAGGGCTGGCGCGGGCGCATGGACTGCGCGTGCTGGGCTCGTTCAAGAAACCGGCCAGCCTCGACACCTTGCGCGCGGCGATCGAACCCATCTTGCATAAGGACGATACGGGCGCAGGCTAAAACGGGCTGAACTAGATTTCATCAGGGCCGGAGCACTAAAAGTCGTTAACAAACAATGAGTTGCTGCAGGGCACTGTAAACAAGGTGAAACAGTGTTTACTCTTTGGATGTGGCATTTCGCGAAGATGCCAGCGCCGTTCACGGACCTGGCGACCCCCCTTCAGCGCTCGTTGCGCGGCGGATCGATGAAGCCGACAGGAGGGGAACCGGACGCCCGGTTGCGCCCTTTGCGGTCGCCCTGTTTCCAGGCCGCTACCGGGCGATGGTCCAAGTGCTGCCACGTTATAGGGGCTTTTTTTTGCGCGTAAAAATTCTCGAGGGAAGCAGGCCGCCGTCACACTACCAGCACCCGGCGCGCCAAGGTTGGCCAGATCGGCAAAATTTGACTTGATCTGTTCTTGGTACGCATCCTCGAGTGGCATACGCCATGCGGTGTCGCCGGTGGCTCGGCCCGACGCCAACAACTCGTCCGCCAGCGCATCGTGCAGCATATCGCTACGTGCGAACAGGCCAGAATTATGCTGGCCCAAAGCCACCACGCAGGCACCCGTCAGGGTTGCGATGTCGATCACCGCACTCGGGCGGAAGCGCTCGGCGTATGTCAATGCGTCGCACAGTACGAGGCGGCCTTCGGCATCCGTATTCTGAACCTCCACGGTCAGTCCATTCATCGACGTCACGATATCGCCAGGTCTGGTCGAGCTCCCGGAAGGCATGTTTTCGCAAGCTGCGATCAGGCCGATGACGTTAAGCTTCAATCCCAGTTCGCCGATGGTGCGGAACGTGCCCAGCACCGCAGCGGCCCCACACATATCGTATTTCATCTCGTCCATGCCGGCGCCGGGTTTTAGCGAAATGCCGCCAGTATCAAAGGTGATCCCCTTCCCGACCAGGACCACGGGCGCCTCGTTTCGCGCGCCACCCATATGCCTGAGCACGATGAACTTCGGCGGCTCCGTGCTTCCGTTCGTCACGGACAGGAAGCAGCCCATCTTGAGCTTTTCGAGCTGTTTTCGCTCGTGGACTTCGACATTGAATCCGTGTTCCCCGCCCAACTGTTTCGCCGCAGTGGCCAGATAGCCCGGCGTGCAGATGTTGGCGGGAAGATTTCCGAGTTCCTTGCACAGATCGATGCCGTTGGCGATCGCGACCGCCTGCGCCAGCGCGGCCTTGGCCGCAGCGCTGGCGGGCACTTCAAATACGATCTTCCGCACGCCCGCCGTAGGCGGGTCCTTGCGGCTTTTCAGCGCATCGGTACGGAAGCTGTTTTCGCGCGCCGCCATCACCACGCAGCGCAGCGCCCAATGCAGGTCGCGACCGGCCACGTCCCCTAGCGGCAGGGCCATCGTCGCCTGCGCGGCGTTGATCGACGCCAAGCGCTTGACCGCCGCGTGCACCGCTGCAACGAAGCTCTTTTCGGCGATCGGTCCTTCTTGCCCGACGCCGATCAGCAGCACGCGCTCGACGCCAGCGCCGGCCAGGCCGCGCAGCAGCAACGTTGTACCGGGCTTTCCGCTGATGTCGCCGGACTTCAGCGCCTGCGCGATCTCGCCATGCCGGTCGAGCGCCTGCGCTGCCGCCGACAGTTTCATATTCTCGAAGACCGCCACGACGACGCAAGCGCTGCGAGCGTTGAGCTTGATGCTAAATTCCATAGGATGTTCTCGGTTGATGGTCATAGCTGCGTGCGCAGCGCGAACAGCTCGGGAAACAGGACCACGTCGAGCATCTTGCGCAGGTAGCGCGCGCCTGCAGTGCCGCCGGTACCGGCCTTAAAGCCGATCACGCGTTCGACCGTCGTCACGTGACGGAAGCGCCACAGGCGAAATGCGCTTTCGAGGTCGACCAGTTTTTCCGCCAACTCGTAGAGCGCCCAGTACTTTGCCGGATCGCGATAGACCTCGATCCACGCTGCTTGCACCGATGCGTCGGCGATGGTTGGCACGGTCCAGTCCCGGTCCTGGCGTTGCGGGGCGATCGCGAAGCCCGTGCGTGCCAACAGCAGGACCGACTCGTCGTAGAGCGAGGGCAGGCGCAGCGCGCGATCGAGTTGCGCGAACGCGTCCGGTGTGCTCACGTGCACGTCGAGCAGGGCTGCATTTTTATTCCCCAGGATGAATTCGATCTCGCGGTACTGGCGCGACTGGAAACCCGAGGACGTACCGAGGTAGGGGCGGATCGCCGTGTACTCCGGTGGTGTCATGGTCGCGAGCACGTCCCACGCATGCACCAGCTGATCCATGATGCGGGCCACGCGCGCAAGCATCTTGGCGGCCGGAGCCAGCTCGCCGGCATGGATGTTGGCGCGCACCGCATGCAGCTCGTGCAGCATCAACTTCATCCACAATTCGCTCGCCTGATGCTGGACGATGAACAGCATCTCATCGTGCTTCGGAGAGCGCAGCTGCTGCGCCGCCAAGATGCGGTCCAGCGCAAGGTAGTCGCTGTAGCTCATCGATTTGCTGAAGTCCATCTGTGCGCCGTGCCAGTTCCCGCCAATTTCATGTTCGTTCATCAACGCCTCCTCAGGTGACCGCGTCGCGCACGGCCGCAATTTCATAGGCCTGTTCGCACAGGGTCTGTTTCAGAATGTCAACCGCATCCCATACGTCCACGAACCTGGTGTACAGCGGCGTCAAACCAAAGCGCATGATGGCCGGCTCGCGATAATCGCCAATCACGCCGCGATCGATCAGCGCCTTCATGACGGCGTACCCGTGCGGATGCGTGAAGCTGACATGGCTACCGCGCCGCGCATGCGCGCGCGGGGTCACAAGGCCGAGTTGCTGATCGCCGCAGTGCGCTTCCACGAGGTCGATGAACAGATCGCTCAGCGCCAGCGATTTGATGCGAAGCGCTTCCATTGAGGTGTGCGCGAACACGTCCAGCCCGCATTCGACCAACGCCAGCGACAGCATGGGCTGGGTACCGCACAGGGCGCGGCCGATGCCTTGCGCCGGCACGAACGTGGGCAGCATCGCAAACGGCTCGCTGTGGCCCCACCAGCCCGACAACGGTTGCTCGAATTCTGCCTGGTGCCGCTTCGGGACCCAGATGAAGGCGGGCGCGCCGGGACCGCCGTTCAGATATTTATACGTGCATCCGACCGCGAAGTCAGCGCCGTGCGCATGCAGGTCGACCGGCACGGCCCCTGCGGAATGGGCCAGGTCCCACATGATCAAGGCGCCCTGCGCATGCGCGTGCGCGCTCAACGCGGCCATGTCGTGCTGGTAGCCGGTGCGGTAGTTCACATGGGTCAGCATAACGACGGCCGTATCCGCATCGATGGCGGCGCGCAGATCGGCGGTCGAGTCCACCAGTCTGAGCGCATAACCGCGCCCAAGCCAGCCGGCCAGTCCCTGTGCCATGTAGACATCGGTCGGGAAGTTGCTGCGCTCTGTGACAAGCACGCGCCGCTCGCTGCGGCTTGGGTTCTGCGCCTGTATGCGCACGGCCGCCGCGAGCGCCTTGAAGATATTGATCGAAGTCGTATCGGTGACGACCACTTCACCATCATGCGCACCGATCAGCGGCGCGAGGCGGTCGCCGAGCCGTTTGGGCAGCTCGAACCACCCTGCGCTGTTCCAGCTTCGGATCAGGCCAGTGCCCCATTCGCGGACGATGACGTCCTCGGCCCTGGTCAGCGCCGACTTCGGGCGCGCGCCCAGTGAGTTGCCGTCCAGGTAAATCACGCCCTCGGGCAGGTCAAAATGCGCGCGCAACGGCGCGAGCGCGTCCCTTGCGTCGAGAGCGACGCAGTCATTACGTGTGTGCATGGGCAGCCTTCTAGAATTGGGTGGTGATCGCGTCGACCACGTTGTAGTCGTCATCGACAATCGGCATCCAGCGCCATTTGTCGAACGTGGTGCATGGATGGGAAATTCCAAGTGCAACCATGCTGCCCACAAGCAGCGGGACGTCGTCGCCCGCATCCCAGCGCAGGAAGGCATGCTGGTCATTGAGCGCGCTGATGGTGTAGGCATGCGATAGGGGCCGCGGCACATCGCCCGGTTCGCGCACGCAGGCGAGCGGCATCGGCATCTGGAGATCGAAGGACAGGTCGCGCTTACCGACCGCGAGGATCGCCAGGCCGGGCTCCGGCAAGGACTGCACCGAGGCCCACACCTCCAGCGCCCCATGCAAGGCATCGTCGCAGCCGATGCGTTTGCAGAGCGACGCCGTCATTCCCTGGTAGAACGCATGATCGGACACGATATAGCACCCGGATCGTAGCAGCGCACGCACGGGCCGCGCCAGCCTCGGCTTCAGGTTGGCGACGACCATATCGAAAACGGCGGAGCCGCCGGCCGAGACGATCACCTCGTCCTGCACGAACCATCCCAGTCGTTCACATTCGCTCGCGAGGTACTGCACCCGTTCCAGCAACGCGGCCACCTTGTCGGACTCGGCCCGCTCATCGCTTCCGAAGGAAGGGCCTTCGAAACACTCGACACCGCACAGGCGCAGCGCGCTGCTGGCCGCTGCCGCTCCGGCTAGAGCGATGGCATCGGCATGGGTGCGGCACCCTGTCCGCCCGCCAACGATGCCGATTTCGAGCAGCACGTCGAAGGGCCGAGCATCCGGACGCCGGGCATGCCATCGCTCAATCAGCTGCAACTGGGCGAGCGAATCAAGCAGGAAGTAAATCGTCAGTTCCGATTCGGCGCCCAGCATCGCGGCGATGGTCCCGAGGTCGCTCGCCGTATATACCTGGTTGGCCAAGATGCAGCGGCGCGCGCCGGCTGCCACGCCGACCCGCAATTGCGACACGGTCGCAAAACTCAGGCCCCACGCGCCGGCGTCGAGCTGCCGCTGGAACAACTGCGGCGACATCGTCGTCTTGCCATGCGGGGCGAGATCGATGCCATGCTGGCGCACGTACGCCTGCATCCACGCGATGTTGCGCTCGAGAGCAAGCTGCTTGATGATTGCCATCGGCAGCGGCAGATCGCCCCTGAGCAGGTTCCAGCCCTGCGTGCCGATGTCCGAGCGGCGCAGCGTGCCGGCCTGGTGCGGGAATCCCTTGTAGGAGTAGTCGAGGATGGGGTCGATGAGATCATGCATTTGCTTCGCGCCTCCCCGCTGCCACGCCTTCATGGCGTTTCAGGCCCGTCGCGCTGGCGAGCAGCACGCAGAGGCATGCCGTCATGCTCGCCAGCGGCGCGGCCACGGTCAGCACGCCCAGGCGTGCCGCAACCTCAGGGCCGATACTGGCCGCGCCCGGCGTTATGTGCACCAGCGACAAGCCACCTCCCGCGGCGATGCCGCCGATGGACTGGCCCAGCTTCTCGGCCGAAAAAAGGATGCCGAGATACAGTCCGAGGCGCCCTTCGCCAGCCCCTCCCACCGAAGCGAGCTGCATGCCGGTGGTCGCGATCAGCACGGTCATGACGCCTCCGCCGAAGCCGAACAGCGCGCAGGAGGCGATCAGCAAGGCGTCGTCGGCGCGCCAGATCGCCATCCCGACCAGGAGCACGCCCGCGATGCTGACCGTCAGCGCCAGCAGCATCGCCGCCGTGGTGCCGAGCCTCCGGAACACGGCCGGCGCCACTGCGACGCCGCCCAGCAGCGCGAGGAAAATCGGAACCAGTAAAACGGACAGCCGCTCCGGCGGCGCATAGAGCAGGTACTTGTTCACATAGGGCAGCAGCGAGAGGAAGCTGCTCGAACCGATCCCGATCAGCACCAGCATCAGCGCAATGGCGTAGAAGGCGCGATTGGCGACGGTCGCGCCCAGGTCCCGCCACAAGCTTTCAGCGGCGACCCGATGATGGGCGGCGCCTGCGCTGCGCAGCGGCGTGCCGCGCGCGGCATGGCAGCACCAGAGCAGCGCGGCGGCAGCCGCCAGCCCGAGCACGAGCGCCATGACGAGGTAGCCGCGATGTCCGCCGCCGCTGGCGGCAATCAGCAGGGGCGCTCCACCCGCCACGCCCAGGCCCGCGAGCGTGGAACCGAAGGCGCGCGCCGACAGCAGCGAGGCCTGAGCCGCCGGCTCCTCGCTCAGGTCGCCGGCCAGCGCGGTGTGGGCGACCGAGAACGCCGTGACGGTGTAGGACTGCACGATCAATAGCGCGGCATAGAACAGCGCCAGCGTCGCCGGCGGCCACTTCGGCAGGGGAAGAAACAGCAACAGCATGCTCAGCGGCAGAATCGCGATGCAGACCCGTAGCACGGCAATCCGGCTGCCGCGTCCCTGCGCGAAGCGGTCCGCACTGCGGCCTATCCACGGGTCCAGCGCCAGGTCAAATATCTTGGGGATGGCCAGGATCATGCCTGCCAGCGCAGGACTGATGCCGGCGTATTCGGTCAGGTAGTACAGGAACAGCAATGGAATCGGCGCATAGCACAGCAAGGCGCCGAACGCGCCCACGCCATAGGCCACACGTAAGGTCCTGGAGTTGCCGGCGCGCATGCCGGAAATGGCGGAGTGCTTATGCATGACGTCCCTCTTCAAGAAAGCGCAGGCCGCGCGTGCGGCTCGTATTGATGACCAGTTCGCGCCGCGCACCGCTACCGCGCAGGCGCACGATGCCATTCCCGGGCAAGCCTCCCTGCCCGGCCAGCATGCGGAACAATTCGCCGCTCAGCGGTTCGAGCCGGAACTCGTTGCAACCATAGCGGCCATGCACCGTCATCAACCCGGGATCATGGTCCTTGCCGACGCAGATGCGGGCTCCCAGCTCCGCGCTGAAAAATGCACCCTGCGCCCGCCGCAGCGCGGCCAGTGCGGCGTCGCCCACCGGCGCGATTCTGGCATAGGTCCGACGATACCCCTGTTCCTCGACCGTCAGCCGGCCCACCGCCTGCTCGCGGTCGCCGTCCGCCAGCAGGCGCACATCCACGACACTCAGCAGGTTCGCGTGCAATCCGTCGCCGTCCGGCACCAGCGGCAGCCGCATGCCATCGCAAGCGAGGAACAGCCGGCCATCGACGTCCTCGACATCGAGCAGTTGGTCATTGTCGGCGCACAGGTATTGCCCTGGGAGCCCTGCCCATGCCCCCGTCGCGGCTTGCGCGCCAGGGGCGCGCAGCGCCGCGCCCAGCACTTCGGCCATCAGGTCGGCGGCAACGAACGGCGCCGCCACGTCGTTGCGGTTGCTGATGACGATAATGTTCAGCTCGTGCGCGGGTGCTCTCAGCATCTGGCAACTGCCGCCGATCACGCCGCCGGAATGCTGGATGATGTCGACCCCACGCCAGTTCTCGCGAATGAGCCCCAGTCCATATGGATGCGCGAAGCCGTTGTTGAGTGTGGTCGGCTGCGTCAGTTCGGCCGATAGGGCATCGGACCACAGGAAGGGCCGGCTCAGATGCGCCAGCCACCGCTGCATGTCGTCCACGGTGGAGACGATGCCCCCTTCGCCGAGGACGGTCGAGGGGAACACGCCGCGGCCGAAGCCGCCTTCGGGCAATGCCAGGTGCGAACACGCCACGCCCGGCAGCAGATCGGTGTCGCAGGCCCACAGGCTGGTGTCGTGCATGCCGAGCGGCTCAAACAGGCGGGTCGCCAACACTTGCCCGAATGGCATGCCCGCCACGCGTTCGAGCGCGATCGAGAGCATGCGATAGCCGCCATTGTTATAGGAGAACATGTCGCCGGCGCTGAAGTTGTCTTCGTTCTGCGCGCTCTGGTAGGCCAGCGCCGCGCCGGCCGGCAGCATCGCCGCGCCATTCGAAAACATGGACAGGTCCAGGAAGTCGCGCGTTCCGCCGGTGTGATTCATGAACTGGCGGAGACTGCGCCGCCCTTGCGCCTCGCCCAATTCGGGCAGGTAGCGTGCGCATGGACCGTCGATGTCGAGCCGGCCCTCATCGCGCAGCAGCAGCGCCAGGATTGCGGCGAAATGCTTGGTCGTCGAACCGATGCGCATCTTCGTCGACGGGCTGTTCGCCACTTGCTGTTCAAGGCTGGCCATGCCGTAACCCTTGCGCAGCAGGGTGCGCCCTTTGTGCATCACGCTCACCACGCAACCAGGTGCGTCGTTGCGGTTCCAGCCCGATAGCAGTGCTTCGAGCCGGGATACGAGCTGTTTCATAGTGCCCTCATCTTTCAGCTGTTAATTTAAAAGAACGAATATTCTCTTATGTTATACTTGCCGCATTCTTAACCCTAGGCGAACCCCGATCTCATGCCGAAACGCGACGAATCCCATATGGCTGCACGGCGCAAGCAAATCCTCGACGCCGCCAGCGCCAGCATCAACCAGAAAGGCATCGCCGGCATGTCCATCAGCGACATCAGCGCCGCTGCTGGCCTGAGCGTGGGCGCGATCTACACCCACTTCAAATCCAAGGAGGACATCCTCGCAGCCCTGATTAGCCATAACAACGACGTGCCGAGCATGGACCTGTTCATCGACTGCCGCACCAAGGCCGCCACCCTGGCCCGGATCAAGGATTTGCTGCACCAGGTGGAACGACCCAGCGACGCGACGCTGCACGGACGCATCGCCATTGAAGTGGTGGCGCTGGCCCACCGCAGCCCGCGCGTACAAGACGCGGTCGAAACCCAATACCTGGACTTGCGTCGCGCCGTGCTTGACCAAGTCAAGCGCCTGCAAACCGTGCCCGACCCCGCAGCCGCCGCCCACATCGGTGACTGCCTGCTCGGCCTGATGCTTACCACGCAGTTCCAGCAGCTCACCGGCATCAAGCCGGACACCGAGGTCAAGCTGGACGCCGCCAACTACCTGCTCACGCTGATCCACTAGTCGCCTCGGGCCAACGCTGCTTCCACAGCACAGGAAAGTCGATCTCGCCGTTGCCATACTGCGCCGCCGGCTGCGCATCCCCGATCAGGAACAGCGGCGCATCGAGGTCGACGATCCATGCCCCCTGACCCGCCACGAACGCCGGCGCCATCGCGATCGAGGTGCCCACCATGGAGCCGACCATCACGCCCAAACCGTGGCGCGGCGCTTCCCGCGCGATCTGCAGGGCCTCGGTCAAGCCGCCGCATTTGTCGAGCTTGATATTCACCAGTTGGTACTTGTCCGTCATCTCCTCCAGATCGCTCAGCTGCTGGAACGACTCATCGGCAGCGACAGGAATCGGACAGCGGTAGCCGCGCAAGTCATCGTCGGCTCCCACCGGCAAGGGCTGCTCGATCAGTTCGACGCGGCAGTCCAGCATCGCCGGCAGCAGCGATTCCAAATGGGCCATGTCCCAACCCTGGTTGGCGTCGACCAGCAAGCGCACCTGTGGACAGCGGCGCCTGACCGTCCGGATGCGTTCGCCGTCGAGCGCGCTGCCGTCGAGTTTGAGCTTGATGGCGCGCGCGCCGACGTAGCAGGACGCGGCCAGCGCCATGTCCTCGGGGCTGGCCACGCCGACCGTCATCGTGGTCAGCAGGGCGTGCGTGCGCGGGAGCTTGGCGAGCACGTGTAGCGGAAGCTGGCGGCGGTTCGCCTCAAGCTGCCAGAGCGCGCAGTCGAGCGCATTACGCAGGCCGCCGGCAGGTAGCATGCGCTGCAGCGTCAAGCGGTCGATCCCGCGCCAGCAGGCGCTGTCGATCGCGGCCAGGTCGCGCTGCATGGACTGCGCGGTGTCGCCCAGGTAGTAGACGCCGGTCGCTTCGCCGGTCGCGTGGCAAGCGCCATCGCGCGCCGTCACCCGCAGCACCTCCTGTTGCTCGAACCGGTATCCGGCGATGGAAAACGGCTGCTTCAGGCGCAGCGATGCAATCGATCCCTCTATGTGCAGCATGATGGGTCTCCGGTGAAGGATGCGCGCGCATTCAAGGGATCCGCGACGCGCGGGAAAAAATTTCCGTCGCGTTCGGTGTACGGCAGGGCCGCGAAATTCATGGACAGCGCACCGTCGGTTTCCGCGACGACCGTGCGCCGCGACAAGGTCGAAAATTCGGCGAAATAGTGATGCGCCGATTTCACCACGATGCGCGTCTTGTTGTTCAGCTCCACGCCCAGCCGTGTGAACGCGGATGGCGAGAGCGTTTGCGTGCGGCGCGAAATGACGACGATATCGATGCCCTCGCAGGCGAGCCACACGGCGGCGCCGAGCGGGTCTTCGTGTCCGCCGAACGGCTGGCTGTGCGCGGCGCTGATACCGCCCACGGTCACGACCAAGTCAAGCGGCGCACCCGAAGCCCTGCCCGTCTTGCCGCCCAGGCGGATCTGGAGCCGAGCGCCGACGCCTGCCGAGGCGCACACCTGAACGGCCATCGGGTCCCAGATGCAGCCAAGCACCGCATCGCGTATCCCCTCGGCAAGCAGGCGCTGCAGGACGGCGGTATTGTCTCCGGGCGCGCCACCGCCCGGGTTATCCGCCGCATCGGCAATGAACAGGGGATGTGCGCTGTTGGTCGGCAGGCGCAGGATCCGCGCCATGCTCAGCGGCCGTGGCAAAAGATCCTCGCGGTAGCGGTACAGGCAGCCCGCGAGCTGCGCCGCTGTGCTTGCGGCCAGGTCGCGCCGGCCGTCGGCAATGGCGAGCACGCGGGTGCCGACATCGGCCACGTCCGCCCAAGGAAAGCCGTGTGCGATGCTGACCGACAGTACCCCTTCGATGCTCTCGGCCTGGCGCGCCATGCGCACGATATTCGCCATCGGCTCCGCAGTGGTCGGGTAGAACCCGATCATGCGGCAATCGACCAGGACGGACACGGGCGCAATCTCACCCAAGGCCGCGCGCTCGCACAGCGTGTAGAGCTCATCGGCGCGCGGCGCCGCATCGGTGTGCGGGTATTCCTTGAACAGGATCAGCAGATCGGCCGCCTGCACCATGGCCTCGCTCAAGTGGCAGTGCGGATCAAGCTCGACGCCGATGGTCGCGGCCGGCCCGACGATCTCGCGCACAGCGCGCAGGATGTCGCCCTCGCAGTCGTCGCAACCTTCGGCGACCATCGCACCGTGCAGCAGCAAAAGAACGATGTCGACCGGACCGGCCGCAATCAGGCTCGCCAGCAGTTCGGCCTTGAGCCGTCGGTAGGTGGCCCCGGTGGATCGCCCCGCCGGCTGGGCAAAGGCGAAGAAGCCTTCATGCAGGCAGTGCCCATCCTCCGCGGCGCGGCGCCGCCATACCTCGACAATCGGCAGCAAAAACACATTGTCTTCCCTGACCTTGCCGTAGCTGATGCCGCCTTCCAAAAAACTGTTCCAGGTGGTCGGGATCGGCGAGAACGTGTTGGTTTCGGTGGCGATGCTGGAAGCGAAAATATTCATCGTCGACCTCAGTACTCTGTACTCATCTGCAGGCCGAGCGTACGCGGCGCCACAATGTTTACCTGTGCCGGAGCGCCCAGCGGGCTCAGCGAGGTGGCCGCGGCAGTCTGTCCCCTGACGTTGCCAAGGTTGCGAACGAACAGGCCGAGCCGGTAGCGGCCGATTGCCGTGCCGGCGCGCAGGTCCAGTGTGGTGAACGCGGGCAAGCGATACGACGGCAGGCCCGGGCTGGCGGCGAAGGACGTGACCCGGTCGCCGAGATGGCGCGCGCTCGCGCCCACATATGATTCGCGGCCTTGGTAGCTAAAGCGGTAGTCCCCCAGCAGGGACGCGGAAAAGCGGGCGCTGTTGGGCAGGCGGTCGCCCGCTTTTCCGCCCAGGTCGGCGCTGTCGGTCTTGAGCCGTGCGTCGACGGCGCTGAGCGCCGCGCTCAGGTTCAAGCCTTCGATCGGGCGCGCCGTCAGCGTCAGTTCCACGCCCTGCGACTTGGCCTTGCCCGCGTTGCCGATCCCGGTAAATCCCGCCACCGAAGTGAACATCTGGATGTCCTTCCAATCGATGTAATAGGCGGCCGCCTCGAGTGCGAGACGCTTTTGCAGGAAGTCCGATTTCCAGCCCGCTTCGTAGCTCCATAAGGAGTCCGACTTGAATCTGCTCGCCGTCAGCACTTCGCCCGTCAAGGGATTGCGGAAAACCGGCAGCGGTCCACCGGGCCGGTAGCCGCTGGCCGCGCGCAGGTAGACCGCGTGCGTGCGTTTTGCTCATTCGGTAGCGGATGGTGGCCAGGTTAGGTGCTGGTACTTCTTCACTTGAGCTCGTGCCCGGCGCCGCGGCGGTGCGAGGGATGCCAGGTGTTCGTGGAAAACACGTCCTGCGTGTTGCGCCCGCGGCGCATCCCCAGCGTGACGTCGACCACGTCGCTCAGGTAGAGCGTCGCATTGCCGTAGACGGCACTCTCGCGGTAGCGCGACGGCGTGACGGACGAGATGAGCAGCATGCCATTCGGCTGTCCCGTCTGATCGAGCCCCAGCAGGTCTTGGCCGCGCCGGCTGTTTTCGCGCGTGTAGAAGGCACCGGCCAGCCATTCGAAGCGTTTCGACGAGGGCGAGATCAGGCGAAACTCCTGGGTCGCCTTGCGCGTGTAGAAAGTGTACGGCAAGCTGTAGGCGGGGTTGTGGATGCCAGCCTGTCCCAACAGCGGGACGTATAGGGTCGAGACGTCGTATTGGCCATCGGTATCGACCTTCTGGTAGCTGGAGATCGAATGAAAACGGGACCAGCCAAGTTCCGATTCGAGGGCAGCCGACAGCAGGTCGTAGGTCTGGCGAAACGGCTCCATGGTCGACAGACGCCGCTGAAAATCGCCATAGGCCGGCTGGCCCGTCTTGATGTCCACATCTTCAGCCGAGCTCCCATCGCGCTTGCTCTCCTGCGTCTGCGCGCTGACGCGCAGCGTCGTATCCCTGGTGGGCGTAACCAGGAACGACGCGCGCAGACCCTGCATGCTGGAACCATCGATGATGCGCATGCCATGGTTGGCATCGTGAATATAGCCGGCTTCGTCACGCTTGTAGAGTCCGAGGCGCACTGCCGCCACGCCCTCCTTGATCGGCAGATTCGCCATCGCCTGCATGCCGCCGCTGGTGCCGCCGCCGCCGGACGACGCGAGGTCGAGGCCCAGCTTCGCCGCGCGCGTTGTCGGGTCCGGGTCGACCGTAACGTATTTCAGCAGGCCGCCCATCGCGCCGGCGCCGTACAGGGTGCCTTGCGGACCGCGCAGCAGCTCGATGTGCTCGATGTCGAACAAGCCAAGGTCGAGCGACAGCGAGCTACCGCCCGCAAATGCGGTGCTCGAACCGTAAGGCACGTCGTCCACGTACACGCTGACCGTGGGCCCCACCTGGCTGCCGGTGCTCACGCCACGCATCGTGATCTGGCTGCCGCCACCGCCGCCGCCCGCCTGGCTGTAGTCAACGCCAGGCAAGAGCGTGACGAAATCCTTCAGCTGCTTATTGCCACCTTGTTCGAGTCCTTCGCCGCCGAGCATTGTCACCGACATCGGCACTTCACGGATGGGCTCGCGTCGGCGTTGCGCGGTCACGTGCACGACCGCCACCTCCGACGCCGGCGCTGCGGGAGCAAGGACCGTCCCATCCCCTGGCAGGTCGGCTGCACGCTGCGCAGGCGGGCCCGCATGCGCCATGGTTGAAACCAGCAATGCCGCCAGCATCGAACCTCCGCGGCGCCCTGCCGAACTGCAATACAGCGCTCCGGCTGCTCCTTGAACTGTCATATGTTTCACAGCTTGTCTCCTGATTTTTTTAGAAAACGAATATTCGTTTTTTATTATTATTCATGATAACGAGATGGGACGCAAGCAGTTTCGCGCGCCATGGCTACCTGGCCGCGTCGAAAGCCATCGGCGATCAGGTCGACCTTTTTCTGCGCCGACCCGCACGGATAATTCGATCACGTCATCGACTCAGTGCTCGATCCAGGGCCGGAGCACTAAAAGTCGCTCACAATCAGTGAGTTGCTGCAGGGCACTGCAAACAAGGTGAAACAGTGCTTACTCTTGATTTTGACTCGGGAGTAGACATGAACCCTGGCATGATCTTGGTGCAACGCCTGCGAGGCATTGACGATCCGCGCGTATGTGATCACGTCTTGGTCGACTTTCTGGTAATCGTGCTGTGCGCAGTCATGGCGGGAGCCGAGGGGTGGGATGACATCGAAGCCTGGGGCGATGCGAATGAAGTCCGTGGTTCAGGATCGGCCTGTCGCGGCCAGCGGGCGCTGCATGTGGTGAGTGCCTGCGCAAGCGAGATCGGGCTGGTGCTGGGCCAGCAGCGCTGCGTGGCATTGTCGGCCGGACTACATTCCTGAGATCAAGCGCTGGCCCGGCATCAAGAGCATTGCGCGCAATCGAGGCGATCCGCGAGGCGCACGGAAAAATGACGACTGAAGCGCGTTACGTGATTGGCTCCATGGCGCCGGCTATTCGACCTGCTCGGCCTGCAGCCGGTCAGCGATCTTGATGCTCCGGCCATGGAGATTTTCTGCAAGCGCACGACACTTTATGGAAAATAGGTTATTATTTCGTCTAATTCCCCGCCTGACACCCTCTTGCCGCCCTCCACCTATTGAAGTTGGCAACACAGTCACCACCATTGTGTTGCAAGAATAAACGGAAGCCGCGGCCTACCTGTAGCAGGGTCGGCATATCCCCAGGCGTAATTTACCCCACCTCTGATTGAGGAAAAAATGAGCGAAAATATCAAACACATTAGCGATGCATCCTTCGAAGCGGACGTGCTGAAATCCGACCGTCCGGTACTGGTCGACTTCTGGGCCGAGTGGTGCGGTCCATGCAAGGCCATCGGCCCGATCCTCGAAGAAGTCGCCAAGGAATACGACGGCAAGATCACGATCGCCAAGATGGACGTCGACGCCAACCAGGCAGTGCCTGCCAAGTTCGGCATCCGCGGCATCCCGACCCTGATCCTGTTCAAGAACGGCGTCGCAGCCGCGCAGAAGGTAGGCGCCATGGCCAAGGGCCAGCTGACGTCCTTCATCGACAGCAACATCTAATAAGTAATATTATTGAACGGCGGCAGCGCGCCCGCACTGCCGCCAAAGACTGGCCGGGAAGCGAAACAGCCTCGACTGAGTCCTTCCCAGGTTGATTAACCCACGCAGTTCCCTCCCCTACCTTTACTTTCCCGTCACGGGACTAACACATGCACTTATCTGAACTAAAGGCGATGCACGTCTCAGCCCTCCTTGAGATGGCGATCGGCCTGGATATCGACAACGCTGCGCGCCTGCGCAAGCAAGAACTGATGTTCGCGATCCTGAAAAAGCGCGCGAAATCGGGCGAACAAATTTTTGGCGACGGCGCCCTCGAAGTGCTGCCTGACGGCTTCGGCTTCCTGCGCTCGCCCGACGCCAGCTACATGGCGTCGACCGACGATATCTACATCTCGCCCTCCCAGATCCGCCGCTTCAACCTGCACACCGGCGACTCGATCGAAGGCGAAGTGCGCACCCCGAAGGACGGCGAACGCTACTTCGCGCTGGTGAAGGTAGACAAGGTCAACGGCGAATCTCCAGAGGCGAGCAAGCACCGCATCCTGTTCGAGAACCTGACGCCGCTGCACCCGAACGAGCCGCTGCGCCTCGAGCGCGACATGAGCGGCCAGGAAAACATCACCGGCCGCATCGTCGACCTGATCTCGCCGATCGGCAAGGGCCAGCGCGGCCTGCTGGTGGCGTCGCCGAAGTCCGGCAAGTCGGTCCTGCTGCAGCACATCGCGCACGCAATCACCGCCAACCACCCTGACTGCACCCTGATCGTGCTGCTGATCGACGAACGTCCTGAAGAAGTGACCGAGATGCAACGCTCCGTGCGGGGCGAAGTGGTCGCATCGACCTTCGACGAACCGGCGACCCGCCACGTGCAAGTGGCCGAGATGGTGCTGGAAAAGGCCAAGCGCCTGGTCGAAATGAAGAAGGACGTGATCATCCTGCTGGACTCGATCACCCGCCTGGCGCGCGCCTACAACACCGTGATCCCGGCATCGGGCAAGGTGCTGACCGGTGGTGTCGACGCCAACGCGCTGCAGCGTCCAAAGCGCTTCTTCGGCGCCGCGCGCAATATCGAAGAAGGCGGCTCGCTGACCATCATCGCGACCGCGCTGATCGAAACCGGTTCGCGCATGGATGACGTGATCTACGAAGAATTCAAGGGTACCGGCAACATGGAAGTGCATCTCGAGCGCCGCCTGGCCGAGAAGCGCGTCTACCCTGCGATCAACCTGAACAAGTCCGGCACCCGCCGCGAGGAACTCTTGATCAAGCCGGACCAGCTGCAGAAGATCTGGATCCTGCGCAAGCTGCTGTACTCGATGGACGAGATCGAAGCGATGGAGTTCATCCTCGACAAGATGCGTGCGACGAAGACCAACCTGGAATTCTTCGACATGATGCGCCGCGGCGGTTAAGGCCTGCCAAAAGCATCGCAAGGACGGACGGCATTGCCGTCCGTTTTGCGTTTACGCCCGTTAGACGCAGATCAACCATGATCGCGAAACCTGGCGCATATTGGAAAAATATCCGGGAGAGCCGTATGATGTCCGACACAGCAAGGGACGAACTTCGCCGTCTCACCGCACTGGAACTGCGCGTTAACGCCCTTTTTCAACAGATGGCCACCAAGGCTGACCTTGCGGCGCGGGAAACAGAGCGAAGCGAAACAGATTACCTGCGCTCGAAGCACAAGTTCGACTTGATCATGGCGGTATGCATTACCGCGATGGTAACGTTCGGCCTGTCCATGGCAGCATTCAGCTTCGTCATGCACGTCATGCTGCCCTAATTGCCCTCCCCCACCAATCCACTGTATAATCGCCGGTTGCAGTATTTAACCCCTGGCAAGTGAACAACAATCGGGTCAAGAAGCAAGAGTGACCGACGAAGTGGTGTTTGGCTACCAAACCAACCGAGGCTATACACATGAAGAACGATATCCATCCAGATTACCGCGAAGTTGTTTTCCACGACCTGTCGTGCGACTTCAAGTTCATCACCCGCTCGACGATCCAGACCCGCGACAAGATCACCCACGAAGGCCAGGAATACCCACTGGTCAAGATCGAGGTGTCCGCTGAATCGCACCCATTCTTCACCGGCAAGCACAAGATCGTCGACACCGCCGGCCGCGTTGAAAAATTCCGCCAGAAGTTCGGCAAAGTCGGTTCGAAGACCGAAGTCGCAGCAGGCTAATCGCCGCGCGATATCCGCTGGAAGTTGCAGCGATAAAAAAAGCAGCCCCCGGCTGCTTTTTTTTCGTTGATACTACGCCTTACCAAAATTCAAGACACGCTATCGATGAAGCCAGTCCGCCTTCCCGCCGCCGCCACGCTGGCGCTGCCACGCTGGGCCCTGTACGCACTGGGACTCCTGTACATCCTGCCAGGCCTGATCGGCCGCGACCCGTGGAAGGACGACGCCGGCAGCTTCGGCATCATGTGGACCATGGCCAACGGCGGCCTGGCCGACTGGCTCGCCCCCAACATCGCCGGCCTGCCGGTGGCCGACGAAGGCCCGCTGGCGTTCTGGCTTGGCGCCATCTGCATCAAGCTGTTCGGCTGGCTGGTGGGCGACGTCAACGCCGCCCGCATTTCGACCATCGCCATCTTCATCACCGGCACCGTCTCGGTCTGGTACACCGCCTTCCACCTCGGCCGCCGTCCCGAAGCGCAGCCGCTGCGGCTGGCCTTCGGCGGCCAGCCCGAACCGAACGACTACGGCCGCACGCTGGCCGACACCGCCGCCCTGATCTATCTCGGCTGCCTCGGCCTGCTGCTGTTCAGCCATGAAACCCTCGCCGTCACGCTGCAGGGTTCGCTGGTGGCCTACTTCCTGTACCGCGCGGTGCGCTATGTCGAGACGCCGGGCATCCGCAACGCCACCCTGATCGGCCTGGCGCTGGGCGGACTGGTGCTCACACGCGGCTGGCTGACGCCGGTGACGCTGGTGCTGACGCTGTTCCTCAGCGCGCGCTTCCTCAAGCTGCCGCGCGTGCGCACGCTGAGCCACATGGGCGCCGCCTGCATCACCGCGCTGGCGATCGCGATGATCTGGGTGCTTCCCGCCACCATGGCGCAGCCTTACGGCCTGAACCCTGTCGGCAGCTGGTTCGCATGGAACGCAAGCCAGCTCGGCCTGCCAAGCTGGAATTCGTTCAAGAGTTTCGTCCGCATCGGCATCTGGTTCTTCTGGCCGGCGCTGCCGTTCGCCGGCTGGGCCATCTATGCCTGGCGCCGCCAGAACCACCTGCTGCACATCGTGCTGCCGCTTAGTTTCGTGGCCGCGCTGACCTTGCTGGTGCTGTGCGATCCGGCGCCGGAAAATGGCGACCTGCTCAAGCTGCTGCCACCGCTGGCCATCATGGCCGCCTTCGGGTTGCCGACCATGAAGCGCAGCGCCATCAACTTCATCGACTGGTTCTCGGTGATGGTGCTGACCATGCTCGCCAGTATCGTCTGGCTGTTCTGGGCGGCCAAGCTGACCGGCTGGCCGGCGCAGTTCGCCAAGAACGCGCTCAAGCAAGTGCCCGGATTCAAGCCCGAGTTCGACGTGCTGCTGGTGCTGGTGGCGGCAATCGCCACCATCGGCTGGTTCTTCCTGGTGTACTGGCGCGTGTCGCGCCGCCCCTCGGTGCTGTGGCGCGCGGTGGTGCTGTCGTCCGGGGGCCTGATCCTCCTGTGGATCTTGCTGATGACGCTGTTCCTGCCCGACCTGAACTACAGCAAGAGCTACGCCAGCGTGGCGAAGCAGATCGCCGCCGCGATGCCCGAAGGCAGCAACTGCATCGACAGCAACGTCGGCGCCCCGCAGCGCGCCTCGTTCGCCTACTTCGGCAAGCTGCCGTTCGCAGGCGTGCACGACCGCGAGAAATGCGAGCTGCTGCTCCTGCAGGACAGCGTCAAAGTCAAGGACGACCGCGAAGCGCTGCGTCCGCCGAAAGGCCGCAACTGGAAAATGCTGTGGGAAGGCCGCCGTCCGTCCGACCGCGACGAGCGTTTCCGCCTGTACCAGCGGCTGGACTGACCGCGCAGGCCGGGCTCATTCCGGCTTGCAAAAGAATTGGTTTTCTCAGCTTTGGTGGTCTATAATGCGGGGCTTGCGTGTAGGCCTTGGTGGTGGAACTGGTAGACACAGCAGACTCAAAATCTGCCGCTGAAAGGCGTGCCGGTTCGATTCCGGCCCGAGGCACCATTCACGCAAAACGAATTTCGAAAGAAACCCGGCTTTATCCCTTCATGGGCGAGCCGGGTTTTTTTTCGCCTGCATTTTCCCGCCCTTGCCCCGTAGACACAAACCACATCAGTGCGTAGACTCCAAGAAAATTGCCATTCAAACAAATCGCGTTTGACTGGTTTTCTGGAAATCACAAAAAGCCAAAGTACATTGGCATGGGAGAACGGAATGCATCCAATGGTGAGAAACTTCCTGGCGGTCGTTGCGGGTCTGGTCATAGGCAGCATCGTCAACATGGGGCTCATCAATGTGAGCGCCAGCGCCATCCCGCCGCCGGCAGGCGCCGAGGTCGCCACGATGGAAGGGTTGAAGGCGTCGATGCACCTGTTCGAGCCCAAGCACTTCCTGTTCCCGTTCCTGGCCCATGGGCTCGGCGCCCTGGTCGGCGCGGCAGTCGCGGCGCGCATCGCGGCAACCCGCAAGTTCGAGCTGGCGATGACCATCGGCGTGGTGTTCCTGGCCGGTGGCATCGCCGCCGTTGTGATGCTGCCGGCCCCCCTGTGGTTCGAGATCCTCGACCTGGCCGCAGCCTACATTCCGATGGCGTGGATCGGCTGGAAACTGGGCGCGCCCAAGCGCTGATGCCGTCAGGCCGGCCTCAACGAAATTACTTCAGGCCGATCGCTTGCAATCCGGCGAGCAAGGCGGCCTTATTGCCCTCGCGGCGCCAGCCCGTTACTGTGTCCAGGAACTCCCTGGAAAGCTGCGCTCAGTCGGCCGGCGCTTTTGTCTGTGGTGGTGCCTGGTCGTACTTGCGCTCGATGCGGCGCGCGGTGCCGTCGCGCTCCATGGATTCGAGCGCCGCGTTCATGCGCGCCACCAGCGCATCGGGAACCGCCGGATTGCAGGCAAGGTAGACCTGGACCTTGGCGAAGGTGAGCACAGGCACGATCTGGCCGGTCCAGCCGTTTTGCGCCAGCACCGCGCTGCCGCTCCGCAGGCTTGCCGCCCACAGGTCGATGCGGTTGAGCATGAGCTTGCGAGGATTGATCAGGTCGTTCTGGGCGGAGTCGACCTTGAAGCCGCGCGAACGCAGGTACTCCTCGCGGGCGTCGCCGTGGTAGGTGCCGATGCGCAGGCCGCGCGCGTCGTCCAGCGTTTTCAGCTCGAATTTGCGGTCGGACCGCCCCATGAGTACCCATTCCCCCGTGTTGGTCGGCCCCACCCACTTGAACAGTTTCTCGCGTTCTTCAGTACGGGTGGTCGAATACACGCAGCCATTGCGGCGCTGCAGCGCCGAGGTGTAGG
The DNA here is from genome assembly GCF_003590855.1 of Massilia cavernae. GTDB lineage: Bacteria > Pseudomonadota > Gammaproteobacteria > Burkholderiales > Burkholderiaceae_D > Telluria_A > Telluria_A cavernae. The sequence goes on along the minus strand of NZ_QYUP01000119.1, from coordinate 100,835 downwards.
CGCGCATCCACGGCAGCAGTTCGATGGAGTACGAGATGCCGCTGCGGGCCATGATCTCGCGCACCTTCTCTGTGCCGTGCCCGACCACTACCCCGCCTTCGACCATGCTCGCCGGCGGCGAATGCTCGGTGGTGATGTACAGCGTGGGCGCCGCCGCGCAGCTTCCCGCAAGCAGCGCTGAAAATATTGCGATAGTAAGTTGGTTATATGGCATTGCACGCCTGATTGTTACACGGCTACGAACGCGCCACGTTAGAACAAGGATAGCAGCTTAGTGAGGACTACGGAAATGCATCCTGACAACGTTCTCGGGCGCGGCGGGATCGGTGGCGCGCATGCGACACTCCCAGCATTTCCTGCTCCATCGAGCGATTGAAACATTACTTTCCATATGGAAAGTGCCATACTTTCGGCTAATCCCTTACGCCGCCCGCTTGCCCAGCGCGCCCCCCGATGCTCTCCCTTTTTACCGTTCCCGCCGACCCGACGCTGCTCAGCTACGGACAATACGACCCGAAACTCGTCGTGCTGTCCTTCATGGTGGCGATCTTCGCGTCCTGGATGGGATTGCAGATCGCCGGCCAGGCCAGCGCCAACCCCGCCCAGCGGGCGATCGTCCTCGCCACCGGCAGCCTGGCGCTCGGCGCCGGGGTGTGGGCGATGCACTTCGTCGGCATGCTCGCGTTTAACCTGTGCACGCGGGTCGAATACGACCCGATGACCACCATCGGCTCCGCGTTGCCCAGCATCGGCGCCTCGCTCGTCGCGCTGTCGCTGATCGCGCGCGAACGAATCGGGCCATGGACACTGCTGGCCGGCGGCGTGCTGGTGGGCGCCGGCATCGGCGCCATGCACTATTCGGGCATGGCAGGCATGCGCATGGGGCTGGAGCTGCGCTACGATCCGCTGATGTTCGGCCTGTCGATCGTGGTGGCCGTGGTGCTGGCCACGCTGGCGCTGTGGGTGCGCTTCGGCCTGTCCGGCTTCTGCCGCCTGAACGAACCCACCCTGCTGCTGGCACCCGCGGTGGTGATGGGCTGCGCGATCGCCGGCATGCACTACACCGGGATGGCGGCCGCGCGTTTCGTCGGTACCGTGGCGCCGGGCGCCGCGGGATCGTCCAACAGCGGCTTCCTGGCCGTGGCGATTTCGCTGATCACGGTCGCCTTCACCATCTTCGTGCTGGCGGCGAACGGCCTGCTGCGCTACCGCCGGCTGTTCCTGGAGCTGTCGGCCAGCCAGGAATGGATGCGCGCCATGCTTGCCACTGCCGTCGACGGCGTGATCACGGTCGACCGCGACGGCCGGGTGGAGGAATTCAACGCGTCGGCCGAGAAGATCTTCGGCTGGCGCCGCGACGAGATCGCGGGCCGCCATGTGCGCCTGCTGGTTCCCGATAACGAAGTGCCGGAAGGCGCCGGCCTGCTTGGCTACCTGAATGGCGGCAGCGGCGGCGCCGCTCCCACCGGCGCCGAAGTCATGGCGGTACGCAAGGACGGCAGCCCGGTGCCGATCCGCTGCTCGCTTGGCCATGCAAAGATGGGCAAGGACGACCTGTTCATCTGCTTCGTCACCGACATCACCGAGCGTCGCGCGATGATGCAGGCGCTGTCGGCCAGCGAGCAGCAGTTCCGCTCCCTGATCGGCAACATCCCCGGCATTTCCTACCACAGCCTGCTCGATGGCGAATACCCGATGCTGTTCATCAGCGACGCCGCCGAACGCGTTACCGGCTATGCGCCCGAAGACTTCCTGGGAACGCCGCCGCGCCGCACCTTCGGTTCGCTGATCCACGCCGCCGACCGCGCGCGCGTGTGGGAGGAGGTACAGGCCGCGCTGCGCGACGACCGGCCCTACCTGGTCGAGTACCGTTTGCTGCACGCCGACGGCAGCATCCGCTGGCTGTGGGAAAACGGCACCTGCGTGCGCGACGAGACCGGCGCCTTAGCCTGGCTCGACGGCGTGATCCTGGACATCAGCGAACGGCGCGAGATGGAGGAAGCGCTGCGCTCGGCCAAGGTAGCGGCCGAACAGGCGGCTGCCGCGCGCGCCACTTTTGTGGCCAACATGAGCCACGAAATCCGCACGCCGATGAACTCCATCCTCGGCTTCACCGACGTGCTGCTGGACGGCGACCTGGCGCCGGACCAGCGCAGCAACCTGGACACCATCCGCAGCGCCGGCCGCGCGCTGCTGCGGCTCCTGAACGAAATCCTCGACACCGCCAAGCTGGAAAAAGGCGTGGTCGAGCTGGAACTGCACGACTTCAACCTGCTGTCGCTGATCGACGAACTGTCGTCGACGCTGGGCGCCGCGGCACGTGCCAAGGGCCTGCACGTCGATATCCACTATGATGCCGCCCTGCCGGCCAGCATCCATGGCGACGAACTGCGCATCCGCCAGGTGCTGACCAACCTGCTGGACAACGCGATCAAGTTCACCGCGCGCGGCAGCGTCACGCTGTGCGCCGGCGCCGTCTGCGACCAGCTGCACATCGAAGTGCGCGACACCGGCATCGGGATCGCGCCCGAGCGCATGAAAGCGGTGTTCGACCCGTTCATCCAGGCCGACGCCTCGATGACGCGCCGCTTCGGCGGCATCGGCCTTGGCACCACCATCAGCAAGCAGCTGGTGGAGTTGATGAAGGGCCGGATCTGGGCCGAGAGCGTCGAGGGCGAAGGCAGCACCTTCCACGTGCTGCTGCCGCTGGAGGCCGCGCGCGTGCTTGGCCTCGGCGCGGCCGCCTTCGAGCGTGACTCAGCGGCGCTGAAACTGCAGGTGTTCGACCGCGAGACGGGCTTGCGCCGCTGGGGCGGCAATAGCGACGCCTACAGCGGCGCGCTCGGCCAGTTCCGGAACGAGCATGCGCAGCTGGCGGCAACGCTGCAGGCCCATGCCGCCGGCACGGAGTGGAATGCGCTGCGGATGCTGACGCACAGGGCGCGCGGCACCGCGGCCAACCTCGGGCTGGTACGGCTGGCAGCGGTGCTGGCGCAGCTGGAGGAGGAAGCGGGCGCCGACGGCGGCGCCACGGCGTCGACGCTGGCGCAGGCGGTCGAAGCCACCGGCGCGGCGCTGGACGCGATCCGCCCGGGCCGCACCGGCGCGGCTGCGGCAGCGGCGGGGCGTGCCAGTGCCGCCGACCTTGAACGCGCGCGGCGCGAGGGCGAACAGCTGATGCAGGCGCTGCGCCGTGGTGCGCTCGACGACGACGCGCTGTCCGGCCTGGAGGGCGCATTGCGGGGCCATCCGGCCGCCACCGGCGTCGCCCGGCTGCAGGCGGCGCTCGCCGATTTCGATTTTGAACTGGCCCGGAAGCAGCTGCGCGAGGCGCTGGCAGGGCTGGACGACGCAAGACAAGAGGAAGCACGCTGATGAACATGAGCACGCAACGCCCGTTGATCCTGGCGGTCGACGACGAGGCCAGCAACCTCCATCTGTTGCGCCAGATTTTGCAGGACGAGTACCGCATGCTGTTCGCCAAGGACGGCGCGCGCGCTGGAACTGGCGCGGCAGGAGCAGCCGGGACTGATTCTGCTTGACGTGATGATGCTGGGAATGAGCGGCTACGAAGTGTGCGCCGCGCTGAAGGCCGATCCCGCCACCGCGGCGATCCCGGTGCTGTTCGTGACCGCGCTGTCCGAATCCGACGACGAGGTCGAAGGCTTCAACGCGGGCGGGGTCGACTACATCACCAAGCCGGTCAGCCCGCCGGTGGTGCGCGCGCGGGTGCGCACCCACCTGTCGCTGGTGCGCATGGAGGAGCTGAAGGCGACCCGGCTGGCGATCGTGCAGCGGCTTGGCCTGGCGGCCGAATACAAGGGCATGCCGCCGCCATGCTCGCCGATGATCTCGGCGCCGATCGCGGCGTGGGTCTGCATCACCTTCCAGGTGCGGCCGCTACGCCGCGGCCGTGCGTGCGGCTTTTGAACCGGTCCGGGCCAGATCTATTCCAAGCGCCGCCTTGCGCAGCCGGCCGTTGCGCAGCAGGTGGCCGAAGGACGCGCGCGTATCGTACATCAGTTGGTAATGGTAATAGTTGATATGTTCCAGCACGGCGCCCGCGAGCAGCCCCAGGGTCCACCCGAGATCGGCTTCCGACAAGGAAGTCCGATCGGTCGAAAGCAGTGTAATCAGTATGGCCGCGATTGCGACCAGGTTCGACCATTTGAATCCGCGGAACACCGCGTGGAAATACGGAGGGAGCGGCTTCTGGTCCTCGAGCGAACGCAGCTTGCGATGCCAGTACAGGGTGCCCTGCACCAGGATATAGGCCAACAAGGCCAGTGCCGCGATGCGCAGGATCCAGGCGACGTCGCCGCCCCTGTCCCACCATGTCCAGACGATGACGGCCGGAAGGAGAATCGCCGCCAGGGCCTCGCGGCTCCTCAGATACATCAGGCGGATCGATAGTGTATGCATGGCATGTCCTGTCCATTCAAGGAAAAGATTGCCACTATAGCATCGATCCACCAGCCGGAAACCAGCCAGGGCGGTGAGATTTGGCGGGACATGCCTACGCCTGCGCCGCCTGCGGCAGGCCGACGTGGCGCGCCACCAGTTCGTGGTACAGCGCGGTGTAGCTGCTTGCCATCTGGCTCGAGGTAAACAGTTCGTGGTAGCGCGCCTCGGCGCGCTTGCCCATGGCCGCCGCCATGTCCGGGTTTTCCCACAGCGTGCGCATCGCATTGCCCAGTGCCTGCGGGTCGCTTGGCGGAACCACCAGGCCGGTATCGCCGTCGACGTTGATGTAGGTGGTGCCCGTGCCGATCTCGCTCGAGATCATCGGCTTGCCGTACATCGCCCCTTCCAGCAGCGAGATGCCGAAGGCTTCCGAACGCAGGTGCGATGGGAAGGCCACCGCATAGCTCAGCGTCAGCAGCGCCACCTTGTCGTCCTCGCCCAGCGCGCCCAGGAACACCACGTTCTTCAGGCCGAGGCGCTCGGCGTGCTCCTTCAGTTCCATTTCGATCGGGCCGGCGCCGACGATCACCACCGGGTAGTCGAGCTTGGCCATCGCGTCGAGCAGGATGTGCAGGCCCTTGTAGTAGCGCAGCACGCCGATGAACAGGAAGAAGCGTTCGCCGAGGCGTGCGCGCCACTTGTCCATCAGCGCCTGGTCGGCGGCCGGATAGATGCTCTTGTCCAGGCCATAGGTGATCACCCGGGCCTTTTCCTTGTAGCGTTCCAGCACCTGCGACGAGGCCATGTAGTTGGGCGAGGTCGCGACGATGGTGTCGACGCTTTGCAGGAAGCGGTGCTTGAGCGGCTGGTAAAGGCGCAGCAGGTGCTTCTGGCGCACGATGTCGGAGTGGTAGGTCACCACGGTCGGCTTGCGGATGCGCGCGATGAAGTGGGCCAGGTCCATGAACGGCCACGGGAAGTGGTAGTGCACCACGTCGGCCTCCTCGGCCATGCGCGCCAGTTCGCCGATGGCGGCCATCGAGAAGGCGTTGGAGGCGATCTCGAAGTCGAGCGGCACGCGGCGCACGCGATGGCCCTCGAATTCGAAGTCGAACTTGTCGTGCGCGCGCGTGAGCGTCAGCACTTCATTGGTCACGCCGAGGCGGCCGGTGCCCACGCACATCTGGCGGATCACCTGCTCGATGCCGCCGACCGAGTCGGGATAGTAAGTCTTGTAGAAATGTAGGACGCGCATAGCTTCAATTCGATAAAACGGCGCGGTACACGGCGGCGGTAAGCCGCGCGGTGTGGCGCCAGGTAAGTTGTAAGGCCCGGCGGCGGCCTGCTTCGATGCAGCGCGCGCGCAGGGCGTCGTCGCGCACCAGCGCCAGCATCGCATCGGCGATCTCGCCGGTGCTGCCGGGTCCACGTCGACCGCCGCGCCCTGCGTTACCTCGGGCAGCGAACTGGTATTCGACGCGACCACCGGTACGCCGGCGGCAAAGGCCTCGACCACTGGTATGCCGAAGCCTTCGTACAGCGACGGAAATACAAATACACCCGCGCCAGCATACACTTCGCGCAAGGCCGCGGCGCGCGTCAGGCTGCTGAGCCAGACCACGTTTTCGCCGGCGGCAACGGCGGCGTCGATCTGCCTCAATAGCGCATCGCAGCGCCAGCCGGCATTGCCGACGATGACCAGCTGGCGCTCGGCGCGCACCGGCGCCGGCAGCGCCAGGTACGCTTCCAGCAGGCGCTCGACGTTCTTGCGCGGCTGCAAGGTGCCGACAAACAGGAAGTAGCCGGGGCGCAAGCCGTGTTCGCGCAGCGTCGCCGCCACCGCCTCCGGCGCGGGTTGCTCCAGCCATGTGTCGTCGACGCCGTTAGGCACCACGCTGATGCGGCGCGGATCGACGCCGAAACACTCGACCAGCTCGGCCACGGCAAACTGCGACACGGCGATCACATGGTCGGCCTTCCGCGCCGCCTTCACGTGCAGCCAGTTCTTGGCGCGCCTGAATTTGGGGCTGCACCACTCGGGATACTTGATCGGAAGCGCATCGTGCAGCGTGGCCACCACCGGGCAGTCCATGCGCACCACGCGGTAGTCGGTCACGTGGAAGATATCGGCCGGCATATGGACGCGGTGCAGCGCGGGGGTCAGCAGGTCGACCAGGGACGCAGCAGGAAACGACTGCGGCATCGGCTGGCCGATGCTGATGCCGCCGGCGCCGCGCATGCGCGGCCACGAATACGGCTTCACCTCGCAGCCCGTGTCCGGCAGGTGGCGCAGCAGGGCGTCGGTGTAGACGCCTATGCCATCCAGCCTTCCGCCAGTCAGCCCCGGTTCGATCATCGTCGTCCCCAGGCCGACAGTCAGTACGCTCACGCCTGGTACATCCAGCGCAGCGTGTCGGCCAGCGGCGTCGGTTCCAGCTCGCCGATGATGCCGGCCAGCTTGCGGTTGCTGCCGACCATGACCTGCACTTCGCGCGGTCGCACGAAGGCGGGATTGACGCGCACGTCGATGCTGTAGCCGGCGATGGCGGACATGGTGTCGATGATGCCGGCCAGCGAGTCGGCGCGACCCGAGCAGACGTTGTAGATCTGCCCCGGCGGCGACAGCGCCAGCAGGCGGCGGTAGGCGCGCGCCACCATGCGCACGTCGGAGAAGTCGCGCGCCACGTCCAGGTTGCCCAGTTCGATCTCGCGCGCGCCGGCGCGGAAGTGCGACACGATCTTCGGCAACAGGAAGTTGATGTCCTGGCCGACGCCGGTGTAGTTGAAAGGACGCACGATGATGATCGGCAGCTTGTCGGACCACAGCTGCGCCATGTGCTCCATCGCCAGCTTGCTCACACCGTAGTCGTTGAACGGCGCCGGCGCGATGCTCTCGTCGATGACGGGCAGGTCGACATGGCCGTAGATATTGGCCGACGACGCCAGCAGCACGCTCGACGCCTGGTGGCGCGCGCCGGCCAGCGCTTCGAGCAGGTTGCGGGTGCCGACGATATTGACGCGGTAAATCAGGTCGGCGTTGGAATGCGCCACGAAGGCGATGCCGGCCAGGTGCACCACCACGTCGGGCTGCACTTCCTCGACCGCGCGGATCACCGACTCGCGGTCGCACAGGTCGACGGTGAAGATATCGGGGCCGGTCTCGGCGCCCGGCATGACGGTGCCGAACACGCGGTAGCCGGCTCTCGTTAGTTCCCGCGCCACGTAATAGCCAGTGAAACCGTGCAGGCCGGTGACCAGCGCGCGCTTCCCCACTCCCTCGCCTTCAAGCGCGCGAGTGGAGAATGTTTCCGTGGCCTTGCCGTTCATGTCAGAACGAGAAACCCAGCTCGTTGCGGCGCATGTCGGCTTCGACCATCATCTGGCACAGCTGCTCGAGCGTCGTTTCGGGCGCCCAGCCAAGCTCGCGCTTGGCCTTGGAGGCGTCGCCGATCAGCAGCTCGACTTCGGCGGGACGATAGAACTTCGGGCTGATACGCACCAGCAGCTTGCCGGTACGCGAGCAATGGCCGGTTTCCTTTTCGCCCTCGCCCTTGAACTCGACGGCGATGCCGGCCGCCTTGAATGCCATGGTGACGAAGTCGCGCACGGTTTCGGTGCGGTTGGTGGCGAGCACGAAGGTGTCCGGCGTGTCGGCCTGCAGCATGCGCCACATGCCGTCGACGTATTCGCGCGCATAACCCCAGTCGCGCTTGGCGTCGAGGTTGCCCAGTTCAAGCACGTCGAGCTTGTTGCGCACGATCTTGGCGACCGAGTCGGTGATCTTGCGGGTGACGAATTCGCGGCCGCGCAGCGGCGACTCGTGGTTGAACAGGATGCCGCTGGAGCCGAAGATGCCGTACGACTCGCGGTAGTTAACCGTCATCCAGTGTGCATACAGCTTGGCCACGCCGTACGGGCTGCGCGGATAGAAAGGCGTGTCCTCGACTTGCGGGATCGCCTGCACCTTGCCGAACATCTCGGAGGTCGACGCCTGGTAGAAGCGGATTTTCGGGTTGATGATGCGGATCGCTTCCAGCAGGTGCACCGCGCCCAGGCCGGTGATGCTGGCGGTGGCGACAGGCTGCTCGAACGAAACGCCGACAAAGCTTTGGGCGGCCAGGTTGTACACCTCGTCCGGCTCGCAGGAACGGATCAGGCGGATGGCAGAAGACTGGTCGGTCAGGTCGTACTCGACCAGGTTCAGGTTCGGATGAGCCTCGATGCCGAGTTCCTCAATCCTCCAAAAATTCACCGAGCTGGAGCGGCGGTAGGTACCGGTGACCTGGTAGCCCTTCTCGAGCAGGAGCTGGGCGAGATAGGCTCCGTCCTGACCGGTAATGCCGGTAATGAGGGCTTTCTTTGCTGTTTTCATATTTTCGGTAGGTGACTTGTTCCTGGCCGTTGCGAAAGGCTGGGCAACGAGCGTTTTTACAGCCCGGCATTGTAACAGAGGCCACGATGCGGGTCGTTACAGTAGGGGAAAACGTGCAAAATACATAATAACTCGAATTCAGCATTATGCTCCTAAATGCTCAGTTCGCGTCGCAGCTTTACGGTTTGTTACCGGTGTAGGGAAGTGTAAGAATCTGTCGTTTTGATGTGAATCTATGACTGCCTGTCGAGACATTGCCGCATGGCAATGCTCGGGATTTAGTTCTTGGAAGGCAGTAAAGACAGCCGCCGCGGACGCGGCTGGAAAACCGGCCGGACTCCATGGAGTCCGGCCGGTGGCGCCTAGCGTTGCGCTACGGCGTCGACCACGCACAGCGCGGTCATGTTGACGATGCGGCGCACGGTGGCCGACGGCGTCAGGATGTGCACCGGCTTGGCGCAGCCCATCAGGACCGGCCCGATCGCGATACCGTTGCCGGCCGCGGTCTTGAGCAGGTTGTACGAGATGTTGGCGGCATCGATGTTCGGCATCACCAGCAGGTTGGCATCGCCCTTCAGGGTGGACTGCGGCATCTGCTTCATGCGCAGCTTGGAATCGAGCGCCGCGTCGCCGTGCATTTCGCCGTCGACTTCCAGCCATGGCGCCCGCTGCTGCACCAGTGCCAGCACCTCGCGCATCTTCCTGGCCGACTCGCTGTTGGACGAACCGAAGTTCGAATGCGACAGCAGCGCCGCGCGCGGGCTCAGGCCGAAGCGGCACATTTCCTCAGCGGCCAGGATAGTGATCTCGGCCAGCTGCTCGGCGCTCGGGTTCTCGTTGACGTGGGTGTCGGTCATCGCCAGCTGGCGTTCCGGCAGGATCAGGAAGTTCATCGCCGCGTAAACATTGGCGCCGGCGCGCTTGCCCAGCACCTGGTCGATGTAGTGCAGGTGCAGCGCGGTGGTGCCGAAGGTACCGCAGATCATGCCGTCGGCGTGGCCCTTGTGGATCATCATCGCCCCGATCAGGGTGTGGCGGCGGCGCATTTCCAGCTTGGCCCACTCCTCGGTCACCCCCTTGCGGCACCCCATCTCGTGGTAAGTCTGCCAATAGTCGCGGTAGCGGTCGTCGTGGTCCGGGTTGATGATGTCGAAGTTCTCGCCCAGTTTCAGGCGCAGGCCGAAGCGCTCGATGCGCTTTTCCAGCACCGACGGACGGCCCACCAGGATCGGCCGCGCCAGGCGCTCGTCGACGACGATCTGCACCGCCCGCAGCACGCGTTCGTCTTCGCCCTCGGCGTAGACGATGCGCTTGAGTTCAGGCGGCGCCGCCTTGGCGGTCGCGAACAGCGGCTTCATGAAAGTGCCGCTGCGGTACACGAACTGCTGCAGGCTGTCCGCGTATGCCTGCAGGTCGGCGATCGGTCGCGTCGCCACGCCCGATTCGTGGGCGGCCCTGGCCACCGCCGGCGCGATCTGCATCAGCAGGCGCGGGTCGAACGGCATCGGGATCAGGTATTCCGGACCGAACGACAGGTTCTTGATGCCGTAGGTGGTCGCCACGACGTCCGACTGCTCGGCATGCGCCAGGTCGGCGATCGCGTGCACCACCGCGATTTCCATTTCGCGCGTGATGGTGGTCGCGCCGCAATCGAGGGCGCCGCGGAAGATATAAGGGAAGCACAGCACGTTGTTGACCTGGTTCGGATAATCCGAACGTCCGGTCGCGATCACCGCGTCGCTGCGCACCGCGCGCACTTCCTCCGGCAGGATCTCCGGGGTCGGGTTGGCCAGCGCCAGGATCAGCGGGTTTGGCGCCATCTTGGCGACCATTTCCGGCTTCAGCACGCCGCCCGCGGACAGGCCGAGGAAGATGTCGGCGCCAGGGATGGCTTCAGCCAGGGTACGCACCGTGGTGTCCTGCGCGAAGCGTTCCTTGTCCGGGTCCATCAGCTCGGTGCGGCCCTTGTAGACCACGCCGGCCAGGTCGGTGACGGTGATGTTCCCGATCGGGAAACCCAGGTCGACGATCAGGTCGAGGCAGGCCAGCGCCGCAGCGCCCGCGCCCGAGACGACCATCTTGCAGTCCTTGAGGTTCTTGCCGACGACCTTGATGCCGTTCAGGATGGCCGCGCCGACGATGATCGCAGTACCGTGCTGGTCGTCGTGGAAGACCGGGATGTTCATCCGCTCGCGCAGCTTGCGCTCGATGTAGAAGCACTCCGGCGCCTTGATGTCTTCAAGGTTGATGCCGCCGAAGGTCGGCTCCAGCGAAGCGATGATGTCGACCAGCTTGTCCGGGTCGGATTCGTTGATTTCGATGTCGAACACGTCGACCGCGGCGAATTTCTTGAACAGGACGCCCTTGCCTTCCATGACGGGCTTCGACGCCAGCGCGCCGATGTTCCCCAGGCCGAGGACCGCGGTGCCATTGGTGATCACCGCTACCAGGTTGCCGCGCGCCGTGTACTTGAAGGCGTTGGCGGGATCCTTGACGATTTCCTCGCACGGAGCGGCCACGCCCGGCGAATAGGCCAGCGCCAGGTCGCGCTGGTTGGTGAGCTGTTTGGTGGGGGTGACGCTGATTTTGCCGGGGCGCGGAATCTCGTGATATTCGAGCGCCGCGAGGCGCAGTTGCTGGCGCAGTTCTTCTTTCTTGTCCGATGACGAATCCATCTGTTGCGGCCTTCCTAATGCTGACGGGGGATTATCGATTTTAGCAGACCGACACTTTTGGCAAGTACGTATTTTTACGAAGCCCTGATAAGGAAAAACCTATCGCATCAATGAAAACTATCAATTTTACGAATCCATTAAATATAGCTATGATGCTTCTCATACCACCTCACACAGGAGCAGCACCATGACCGAACAGACCAAATCCGTGACGATTGAAAACCTGGAAGCCGCCTTCGCCGGCGAATCGATGGCCCATATCAAATACCGCTATTTCGCCAGGCTGGCGCGTGCGGCCGGTGCGATCGACGTGGCGGAAGCCTTCGAAGCGACCGCCGACCAGGAAGTCGCCCACGCCTTCGGCCACCTCGACCTGCTCTACCCGAAGGACAAGATCACCCCGGCGCTGGCGCTCGAAATCGCGATCGAGGGCGAGACCTACGAATACACCGAGATGTACCCGAAGTTCCGCCACCTGGCGCTGGAAGAAGGGAATGCGGCGGCGGTGGCGGAGTACGACGAGCAGATCGCCGAATCGAAGGAACACGCCGAACAGTTCAAGCGTACCCTCGAGATGGCGGCCAAGCGCTTCGCCGCGCTGGCCAAGGTCGAAGAGCGCCATGCCAACCATTACAAGGCCGCGCTGGACAAGCTGAACGCAGCCGCCTGAGCCCTGTACAAACCCGACGACTACCAAATAAAGGAACACCATGAAAACTTACCAGTGCATCGTTTGCGGCTTCATCTACGACGAAGGCGTCGGCATGCCGGACGAAGGCATCGCGGCCGGCACCCGCTGGTCCGACATCCCGGAAGACTGGGAGTGCCCGGACTGCGGCGTGGCCAAGGCGGACTTCGAGATGGTCGAAATCTGATGGCGCCCATCGTCATCATCGGCGCCGGCATGGCGGCCTACGGGCTGGCGCGCGAATTCCGCAAGCTGGACAAGGCAACCCCGCTGACCATCGTTACCGGCGACTCGGGCGCCGCCTACGCCAAGCCGATGCTGTCGAACGCCTTCGCACTCGGCAAGGGAGCCGCGCAGCTGGTTTCCGGCAGCGCCGAACAGATGGCCGCCCAGCTGGGCGCCGAAATACAGGCGCACACCACGGTGCTGGCGATCGACACCGCGGAGCGTACGGTGGTCACCGACCGCGGAAGCCTTGCGTATTCGAAGCTGGTGCTCGCGCTTGGCGCCAACCCGATCCGCCTGCCGCTGGCGGGCGACGCGGCCGATGCAGTCCTGTCGGTCAATCATATCGCGGACTATGCGGCGATGCGCGAACGCCTGGCCGCCATCGACGGCAAGGCGCGTGTCGCGATCCTGGGCGCGGGGCTGATCGGCTGCGAGTTTGCCGACGACCTCTCGGCGGCGGGCCACCAGGTGACTCTGGTGGATCCGAACCCAAGGCCGCTGGCCGCACTGGCGGCGCCCGGCCTGTCCGAAGGACTGGCGCAGGCGTGGCAAGGGAAGCCGGTTTTGCTGGCGCTTGGCACCACCGCTGCCAGCGTTTCGCGCTCCGGCGCGGCGCTGCAGGTGACCTTGGCCGACGGGCGCGCGGTGGAAGCGGACGTAGTGCTGTCGGCGGTCGGTTTGCGGCCATCGATTGCGCTGGCGCAGTCGGCGCAGCTGCTCACGCGGCGCGGCATCGTGGTCGACCAGTATGGCCGGACCAGCTGCGAGGACGTGTATGCGCTGGGCGATTGCGCCGAGTTTGCGGAGGCGGGAGTTCTGCCGTATGTGGCGCCGATGCTGGCCGCGGCGCGGGCGATTGCGAGTACGCTGGCCGGAACGCCGGTCGCCATCGAGCTGAAGACGGATGCGGTGATCGTCAAGACGCCGAGCTACCGTTTGGCGCTGGCGCCGCCGCCTGTTGGAACCGAGGGCGAGTGGGTGCATGAAGTGACGGAGGAACGCACGGTGGCGCGGTTTGTGGATGCCGATGGAGCGGTTCGCGGATTCGGATTGTCGGCGCCGGTGCCGGCGGTGCGCCAGAAGCTATTGGCCGAACTGGTGGCCTGAACGTCATACCAGTAGGGCGGATAAGCGCAGCGCATCCGCCGCTTTTAGCGTCTCGTCGACGCGAAGAACGGCGGATGCGCTAGCGCTTATCCGCCCTACGTCCATGATCATGCCCTTCGTGTATCGGGAGCGGTACAATCCCACCATGCTCTCCGAATTCTCCCTGATCAAACAATACTTCCAGCGCCAGCGTCCCGGCCACGCCGTGCTCGGCATCGGCGACGACTGCGCGCTGCTCGCGCCATCGCCCGGCACCCAGCTGGCCATCTCGACCGACATGCTGGTCGAGGGCCGCCACTTTTTCGCCGGCGCCGATGCGCGCATGCTCGGCCACAAATCGCTGGCCGTGAACCTGTCCGACCTCGCCGCCATGGGCGCCACGCCGCGTGCCTTCACGCTGGCGCTGTCCCTGCCCGCCGCCGATCCCGCCTGGCTCGGCCATTTCGCGCACGGCCTGTTCGCGCTGGCCGATGCCCACGACTGCGAACTGATAGGCGGCGACACCACCAAGGGCCCGCTGAACGTCTGCATTACCGTGTTCGGCGAAGTGGCGCCCGGCCACGCCCTGCGCCGCGATGCCGCCCAGGCCGGCGACGACATCTGGATCTCGGGCACCATCGGCGACGCCCGGCTGGCGCTGGCCGGCTACCTCGGCGAGCACCCGCTGGACGAAGCGAACCAGCAAACGTCGAGCCTGCGCATGCACATGCCCTCGCCGCGCGTGGAGCTGGGACGCGCGCTGTCCGCCGCGCCGGTGGCGCGTGCGGCAATCGATATTTCGGATGGACTTGCGGGCGACCTCGGACACATCCTGGCCGCGTCGAACGTGGGCGCGACGCTGAACGCCGATGCGCTGCCGGCCGGCCCGGTGCTGGCGACGATGCCGACCGAACTGCGCCGCCGCTTCTGCGCGGCGGGCGGCGACGATTACGAATTGTGCTTCACCGCGCCGGCGGCCCACCGCGAAGCGGTACTCGCCGCCGCGCAGCAGGCCCAGACAATGGTGACGCGGGTCGGAACGATCGACGCCGAGCCGGGCCTGCGCTACATCGACGCAGCCGGCAAACCGCTGGCGCTAGCGCTGGTCGGATTCGACCACTTCAGCGGCGGCTGACCCGCAGCCCTTCGGCTTCCTCGTCCTGCGTGACGAAGTGGCCGCGGCGCGGGTCGTCCTTGGCGCCGTTGACCAGCCAGTAGTGGTGGAAGGCCAGTCGGATGTTGTCGCGCAGCTGGGTGTCGTCCCACGGCTTGGTGTAGAAACGGTAGACCGCGCCGCTGTTGATCGAGTCGATCACCGCCCTCACTCCGGTGTTGGCCGACAGGATGATGCGCACCGTGTCCGGATACATCTCCTTCACCCGGCTCAGGAATTCGGTGCCGCTCATGAACGGCATGCGCTGGTCGCACAGGATCACCTGCACCTGGTGCTGCGCCAGCAGCTCGAAGCCTTCGGCCGGCGACACCGCCGTCAGAATCTTGTAGTTGTCGCGCCTGAACAGGCGGTGCAGCGACGCCAGCACGTTGATGTCCTCGTCGACGATCAGCATGGTCGGGTGCTCGGTGTCGCTGGCGGCCTGCGCATCGGCATCGGGCGCCCTGCGGTTGGCCGTCACCAGGTCGCCCATCTGCCTGGCCGTCAGGGCGCGGCTGACGTGGAAGCCCTGCACCTGGTCGCAGCGGTGGCGGCGCAGGTACATCAGCTGGGCGCGGCTTTCGACGCCTTCCGCGATCACCTGCATGTGCATGCTGTGCGCCATGCTGATGATGGCCAGCGCGATGGCGGCGTCGTCAGGGTTGGTGGTGATGTCGCGCACGAAGGCGATGTCGATCTTCAGCTTGTCGATCGGGAAGCGCTTCAAATAGGCCAGGCTCGAATAGCCGGTGCCGAAATCGTCGATCGAGATGCGGATGCCGAGTTCGCGCAGGCGCGTCAGCACTTCGCTGGTGTGTTCGGCGTTGGTCATCAGCGCGCTCTCGGTCAGCTCCAGCTCCAGCAGCGACGCGTCGACCTTGTGGCGCGCCAGCGCAGCGCAGATTTCCATTTCGAGGTCGCCTTCGACGAACTGGCGGCTCGACACGTTGACCGCGATCCGCACCTCGCCGAAGCCGCCAGCCAGCCATGCCGCTATCTGCGAGCAGGCGGCGTCGATGATCCATGCGCCGACGCGCACGATCAGTCCTGTCTCTTCCAGCACCGGCACGAATTCGGCCGGGAACACCATGCCGTAGCTGGGGCGGTGCCAGCGCAGCAGCGCTTCCACCCCGGTGATGCGGCCGGTGTTGACGTTCAACTTGGGCTGGTAGTACAGCTCGAACTCGTCGTTCTCGAGCGCACGCCGCAGCGCCAGCTCCAGGTCGAGGCGGGCCAGCACCTGGACGTTCATGCCGGCCGTGAAGAAGCGGTAGCCGTCGCGGCCGGCGGCCTTGGCGCGTCCCATCGCGGTGTCGGCGTACTTGATCAGGGTTTGCGGGTCGGTGGCGTCGTCCGGGTACATCGCAATGCCGATGCTGGCTGTCAGCAGCGGCTGCTGTTCGTCGAGCTCGAACGGCGCGCGCAGCGCTTCGCGCACTTCGTTGGCGACGTGGACTGCGTCATCCTGGTCGCGCGACGGCAAGATGAGCGCGAACTCGTCGCCACCCAGGCGGCCCAGCGTGTCGCGCGTGTGCAGGCACTGCACCAGCCGGTTGCTGAACTGGCGCAGCAGCTCGTCGCCATGGGCCGCGCCCATCGAATCGTTGACGATCTTGAAGCGGTCAAGCCCGATCGACAGCACCGCCACCCGGCCTTCCTTTTCACGCGCCATTTCGATCGTGTCGTGCAGGGTCTGGTAGAACAGCATGCGGTTCGGCAGGCCGGTCAGGCTGTCGTAGCTGGCCAGGTGCTTCAGGCGCTGCTGCGCGAGGATCCGTTCGGTGATGTCGCGCGCCACCGCGATCAGGATGTGGCGGCCGTCGGCCGTCTCCAGCTGCCAGCGCACTTCGGTCGGCAGGGTGAGCATGTCGCTGCCGGTCAGTTCGGTTTCCACCAGCTCGGAACGGTGGCCCTTGCCGCGCGCCGGGTCGGCATGGGCTTCGAGCTGGGCGTGGCTGGCGAGCCCGAACTCGGACGGGCTCAGTTGCAGCAGTTCGGTGCGGGTGTAACCCAGCATGCGGCAGGCGCCGTCGCTGACGTCGACCAGCTCCTTGCTGGCGGCGTCGATCAGGAAGATCGCATCCGAGGTGGCATCCATCGCGCTGCGAAAGCGTTGCAGTTCGGCGGTGCGTTCGCGCACGGTCTGTTCCAGCATGGCGCCGTTGCCGGTCGATTCGCGGTGCAGCAGGCGCACTTCGAGCAGGTTGCGGATGCGGGTAAGCACCTCGACGGTGTCGAACGGCTTGCCGACGAAGTCGCGCGCGCCCGCTTCCAGCGCCGCCACTTTCATTTCGGGGTCGGCGGTCACCACCAGGACCGGCAGCCAGGCGCCGTTTTCCAGCGGCTTGAGTTCTTCCATCACCTCGAAGCCGGTCATGCCGGGCATGTTCAGGTCAAGGATAATCAGGTCGTAGCGATGCCGCGCATGCAGCGGCGCCACCTGGCGCGGGTCGCGGGTAGCGCTGACGTTGCGGTAGCCGGAGCCGGTCAGCATGTAGTCGAGCAACTGGACGTTGACCACCTGGTCGTCGACGACCAGGATGCGCGCGCCCAGGATATCCGCGGTCGCGATCATATCTGCACCTCGGTTTGTGCCGTGCGGCGGGCGTCGATCCGGGCCAGCGTGCTGTTGATCGCCTCGGTGAATTCGTCGATGTTGATCGGCTTGGTCAGGTAGCGGAAGAAGCCGCTGGCCAGGCCGCGCTCGACGTCGCGCGGCATGGCGTTGGCGGTCAGCGCGATCACCGGGATGTGCGAAGTGCGCGGATCGCTGCGCAGGGTCTTGAGGGCGTCGGTGCCGCTGATGCACGGCAGGTTCAGGTCCATCAGGATCAGGTCGGGCAGGTGCGCGCGCGCCATCTCGATGCCCATGTGGCCGTCATGCGCCGACAGCAGCCGCAGTTCGGGGCGGAAGCGCACGATTTCTTCCACCAGTTTCAGGTTGGCCGGATTGTCCTCCACGTACAGCAAGGTGTGGCCGCCGCCGTTGCCGAGGCGCGACCGGGCCAGTTCGCCGGCGGTGCCGCCTTCGATGGTGATCGCATGCGGCTCGGTCAGCGGCAGTTCGATCCAGAACACGCTGCCGACGCCTACCCGGCTCGACACGCCGATGGTGCCCCCCATCAGGTCGACCAGGCGGCGCGTCAGCACCAGGCCGATGCCGGTGCCTTCCTCGCCGCTGTTTTCCTGGCCAAGCCGGTTGAAAGGCTGGAACAGCGCATCGAGCTGCGCGGAGCTCAGGCCGTGGCCGGTGTCCTGCACCGACAGGCGCGCGCGCCCTGGCGCGGCGACGCTGACGTCGAGGATCACGGCGCCGCCTGCGCGGTTGTACTTGACCGCGTTCGACAACAGGTTGAGCAGTACCTGCTTCAGGCGCGTGCGGTCGGCCGCCACCACCGCCTTGCAGTCTTCCGGGAACAGCATGCGGATGCCGCGCCCTGTTGCGATCGGCTCGATCATGGCGCGGCATTCTCCCAGCACCTCGCCCAGCGCCACCGGCTCGAGCGACAGGTTCATCGCGCCCGCTTCGACCTTGGCCAGGTCGAGGATCTCGTTGATCAGGGTAAGCAGGTGGCGCCCGGACTTGAGGATGTGGCCGGCGAATTCCTTCTTCTGCGCCAGCGTCGACGGCAGCGCTTCGGAAGTCAGGATCTGGGCGAAGCCGAGGATCGCGTTCAGCGGCGTGCGCAGTTCATGGCTCATCGCCGACAGGAAAGCCGACTTGGCGTGGTTGGCCTTCCTGGCTTCGTCCATCGCCACTTCGAGTTCGGCGTTGGCGGTTTCGAGCTGCAGCGTTCGTTCGTGCACGCGCACTTCCAGCTGCTCGTTCAGGCGCATCACTTCCTGCTGCGCGCTGGCGCGTTCCTGCGCCTCGCGCGCGATGGCGCGGTTGGAGTTTTCCAGTTCGCCGGTGCGCTGCTCGATCTCGGTCAGCATCGCGTTGAACGAGTCGACCAGTTCGGCCGCTTCGTCGTCGCTGGTGCGCGGGGCGCGGCGCGAATAGTCGCGCGTGCTGACCACTTCGCGCGCCACGCCGGCGATCGCGAAGATCGGGGCGGTGACGATGCCGCCCAGGCGGCGCGTCAGCAGGAAGGCCAGCAGCATCGCCACGGTGGTGATCAAGAGCGCCATGAGTGCGTAGTCGATGGTCCGCGACATCATCGCGTATTCGGCGCGCAGGTAGACGGTGCCAAGCAGCTCGCCGTTTTCGACGATGCGCCTGAACTGGTACAGCTTGTTGCCCGCGACCTGGACCGAGTCGCCCATCGGCGCGGCCGGGAATTCGGACGGCTCGCCGGGCGCCACGTAGGATGCGAACAGCTTGCCGCGCGCGTCGTAGATGGCGCCGGCGCGCACCAGCGGGCGCAGGCGCAGCAGCGCCAGGTTCTCGCCGGCCAGGCGGGCGTCGTCGAAGGTCAGCGCGGCGGAAGTCATGTGGCCGAGCAGCTCGGCCTGGGTGCTCATGTCGCCCAGCAGGGCGCGGTGGTACTGGCGCAGGTCGTAGCCGATCAGCGCGCCGACCGATACCAGCAAGGCGGTCAGCGTGGTCGCCATCACCACCGCCACCAGCTTCTGCCTGAGCGAATGCATGGGGATCATGAGACCCCCGGCTGTACGCGCAGGGCTGCGGCCAGCATGCGCGCGCTGATGCGCAGGCGGCTCGGCGCCACCTGCCCGAGTGCGACCAGGAAGCGCATCTTGTTGGCGGAGACCACGAAGGCCACCATGCAGCCCAGCGCCAGCGACTCTTCGGTGTCGGACACGGTCAGCACCGGCTGGCCGCGCACCGACTTCAGCATCTCGGCCGCGGCGGCACGGTCATGGCCGCTGACGAACAGGATGTGGGCGGCGCCGGGCGCCTCGCCGCTGCGCAGCTTGCGCACCGCGATCTGGCGCCCGCCGACCTGGCGGCCGCCCACGGTGCGCGCCAGCTGGTCGGCCAGCGCGTCGTCGCCGGCCACCGCGATCTCCAGCGGGCTGTCGGGACGCGCGAAACTGGACTCGGGCCATTCGACGAAGCTGCCGAACTTGTACAGGTAGGCGGCCTTGACTTCGCGTTCGAGCGGATTCTCGGCGCGCGCCGCGCCGGCCGTCGCCACCAGGCACAGCGCCAGGCAGCCGGCTGCGAACCGCAGCGCGCCGCGGCGGCGCAGGTCATCCATTGGAGGCCTTGGGCGCGTTGGCGGGGGACGGCGGGAAAGCTGGCGGCATGAATCTGTATTCCAAAAAATTGCGGCGAGTCGTGCTTGTCCGGTCGACAAACACGACAGCAAAACTGGATAGCAAGCGGCGGGCGGGCCGAAGGTGCACGCCTCAGCTCGTCAGAACGGGCTGTGTGGAAAGCACTCTACGCCTGCTTGTTATTTTTGGATAGTATTCTGACACAATGTTACGAAGTCCGTCCCGGCAATTTTCGTTTGAACAGTCGGCCATTCGGCTGAACGCCATGGTAAAGTAGAAACGAACGATTTCCGACTGAAGGAGCGACCCGTGACGAACGATATTCTCGACTTGGCCGGCCGTGTCGGCCAGGCGTTGCAAGCCAAAAACCTGTTGCTGGTAACCGCCGAGTCGTGCACCGGCGGCGGCATTTCCCAGGCCGTCACAGAAATCGCCGGCTCGACCAGCTGGTTCGACTGCGGCTTTGTTGCCTATTCGAACCCATCCAAGACCGAGCTGCTGGAGGTGCCGCCGGCGCTGATCGCCCAGATGGGCTCCGTCAGCGAAGAAGTCGCCGCCGCGATGGCGATCGGCGCGCTGGCCAACAGCAACGCCCACGTGGCGCTGTCGACCACCGGCATCGCCGGCCCGACCGGCGGCATGCCGGGCAAGCCTGTCGGCACCGTCTGCTTCGGCTGGGCGCGCGGCGAACATACCTACACGGAGCGCCTGGTGTTCCACGGCGACCGCCAGTCGGTGCGCGAGCAGACCATCGTGCATGCGCTGCAGGGGCTGCTGCGCTTTATCGAATAAGTGGCGCCGCCGGGCTTGCATCCACGCCTTTCCCGGCCGTGCTGCTGGGCGGCATCACCTATCCACGCGGCACGCCCGCCGAGTTCAGCGCTTGCTACCATTCCACGTGGGGGCGCGTCCAGGAGCGCACCTGGCCGGCGCCCCGCAAGCACGCATACCTGATGACCGGCGCGGCCGGCCATGACCGCATCCGGCGCGGCAGCTGGCGTGCGTACTCTCCCGACAGCAAGCTCAGCGGCGACGCCGCGCAGGCCCAGCTCGACTGGCTGAAGCAGGAACTGGCGGTCGACCCGTCGCAACGCACGCTCGCATACTGGCACCACCCGCTGTATAGTTCTGGCGGGCAAGCGAAGACAAGTGCCGCTGATTGCGGCGCGCTTATTATTGATTTTGGAGCAATTCGATGCACGACACGGTACACTTCATCCTCCAGGGCAAGGGCGGCATCGGCAAGACCCTGGTGTCGACCATCCTCGCGCAATGGCTCGCCGGCCAGGATGAGACGCCGTTGCGCTGCTACGACACCGACCAGGAAAACCCCACCTTCTCGCGCTACAAGGCGATGAACGTGAAGCACGTGCCGGTGATGACCGACAACCGCATGATCGACCCCAAGCGCTTCGACGCGCTGATGATCGACATCCTCGAGGAAGAAGGCAATTGCGTGATCGACAACGGCGCGAACACCTTCTCGCCGCTGATGGCCTACCTGCTGGAAAACGACTGCTTCGCGCTGCTGGAAGACTCGGGCCGCAAGGTCTACATCCATGTCATCGTGGGCGGCGGCGACACCCTGCACGACACCGCCACCGGCTTCGTCTCGACCGCAAAGTCGACCAGGGTGCCGCTGGTACTGTGGGAAAACGAACACTTCGGCCTGCTGCAGTCGGCCGCCGGCAAGGTGTTCACCGAATCGCAGACCTATGCCGACAACGCCGGGCGCGTGGTCGGCCGGGTGGTGCTGTCGCAGCGCAATGCCGACACCTTCGGCGCCGACCTCAAGAAAATGAACACCGCGCGCCTGACCGCCGGGGAAGTGCGCGCCAGCGACAAGTTCAACGTGATGGAAAAGCAGCGCATCAAGGTCATTTTCCGCGACCTGTTCGAACAGCTCGACAAGGTGAAGTGGTAGGCCGCCATGGACCAGCAAAAACTGCGCAACCTGGTATTTGAAAAGACCGGCGTACGGATCGACGTCGACGACCCGGTGTTCGCCCTGGTCGCCCTCAACGAAGCGGTACTGGCCGAGGCGGTCGAGCGCCACGTGGCGCTGCTGGACGACGCCACCCGCGAACTGGCCGGCCAGGTCGAGGCGCTGCAGGACGGCGGCCATGTCGCGCGGCCGGCCGCTGACCGGCCATTGCCGGCGCTGCTGAAGCAAACCGCCGGCGGTGCGCCATCGCCGTCGCCGGCCGAGAAACGCATGATGATGGTGGCCGGCGGCGCCGCCGTGCTCGGCGCGCTGCTGGTGCTGCTGGGCCAGGCGCTGTTCTTCCGCCCTGTCCCCGTGCCGGCGCCGGTGGCGATCGCGAAGGAACTGACGCCCGAACAAGCGAAGGCGATTGCCGACGGCGACAAGATGGCGAAGGCCATCGAAAAACTCGACCAGAAAAGCCGCAGGCTGATCCAGGCCGAAATGCAGAAGCCCTGACCATGGCACACGACCACGATCACGACGATCACGGGCATGGCCACGGACATGGCCACCACCATCACCACATCTCACCGGACGGCAACAACCGCGCCTTCGCGCTGGCGATCGGCCTGAACACGGTCTTCGTCGCGATCGAATTCACCTACGGCTTCATCGCCAACTCCACCGCGCTGATGGCCGACGCCGGCCACAACCTGTCGGACGTGCTGGGCCTGGTGCTGGCCTGGGGCGCGGCGATGCTGACCCGCACCGCCACCAGCGGCCGCTTTACCTACGGCCTGCGCAGCACCTCGATCCTGGCGGCGCTGCTCAATGCCTTGCTGCTGATGGTTGCCTGCGGCGCCATCGCCTGGGAAGCGGTGCAGCGCCTGTCCGCCCCGGCCCCGGTGGCGGGCATGACGGTCTCGGTGGTGGCGGCAATCGGCGTGGCCATCAACGGCCTGTCGGCGTGGCTGTTCATGAAGGGCAGCAAGGACGACCTGAACATCCGCGGCGCCTACCAGCACATGGCGGCGGACGCGGCCATTTCGCTGGGCGTGATGGTGTCGGGCCTGGCTCTCATGGCCACCGGCTGGACCTGGATCGACCCGGTCGTCAGTATCGCCATCGTGGCGCTGATCGTGGCAGGCACTTGGGGCCTGCTGCGCGAATCGCTGAACCTGGTGCTGGCCGGCGTGCCGGCCAATGTCGATGCGGACAAGGTGGCCGCCTTCCTGCAATCGCAGCCGGGCGTGACCGGCATCCACGACCTGCACATCTGGGCGATGAGCACCACCGAGAACGCGCTGACGGCCCACGTCGTGATGCCGGCGGGCTATCCGGGCGACCATGCCTTCGACGACATCAGCGCAAGGCTGAAGGCCGAATTTTCCATCCACCACTGCACCCTGCAGATGGAACATGGCACCACCGACCACGCCTGCGCCCTGCACGGGCACTAATACTTGCTGTAGTGACCTGCATTTGACGCGGCCAAGCTGCATCTTATCGACGCGAACTGAGGCTTGATGCGCGCAAGGCGCGTCGCTTTGCGCGATAATGCCTCAATAGTATGACTATTGGTGCCTGACCAGGAGCTTTCACAATGGGAACCGTGCGCAAGACAATTACTCTCACCGACCAGCAGGACGACTGGATCAAGGCCCAGATTGAAGCTGGGCACTACACCAACGACAGCGAATACATCCGCGACCTGATCCGACGCGAGCAGGAGCGCAGGACGGATATCGAGGCGATCCGGGCCGCACTGATTGAAGGAGAGGCCAGCGGGGAGCCAAAGGCTTTCGATGTTGCCGCCTTCAAGCAGCGAATGCTGGCGGTGCATGGCTGAGTATCGCCTTACACCCACCACCGAGCGCGACCTTGAGGCTATCTGGACTGATACCGTGCAGCGGTGGGGCGCGAGCAGGCCAATCGCTATATCGACATCCTGACGGCAGCTTTCGCGGCGCTGGCGCTATCACCCAAGACCGCTCCGAAATGCGACCAAATCCGACCAGGTTACCGTCGCAAAAGCGTGGAACGACATGTGATTTATTTTCGCATCATGCCTTACGGCATAGCAATCGTTCGTGTCCTGCACGAACGCATGGACGCGCCACGCCATCTGTGATGGCAGGACCAGAACCAAATCTTCAGGGCATCCTTCTCGCTCTTGAACACCTCCGGCAGCATCTCACAACTAGCCGGCCAGGTTGGCGTACAGCGCCGTGCTCAGGTAGCGTTCGCCGAACGAGGGGATGATGGTCACGATGAGCTTGCCGGCGTTCTCGGGCCGATGCGCCACCTGCAGCGCGGCCCACAGCGCCGCTCCCGACGAGATACCGACCAGCAGCCCTTCGGCGCGCGCCGCCAGCCGCGCGGTTTCGAATGCGTCCTCATTCTTGACGGTGATGACTTCATCGTAGGCATGGGTGTTCAGCACCGCCGGCACGAAACCGGCGCCGATGCCCTGGATCGGGTGCGGCCCTTTGGTGCCTTTGGACAGCATCGGTGAGGCTTCCGGCTCCACCGCGATGGCGCGGAAGCCCGGCTTGCGCGACTTGATGACTTCCGACACGCCGGTGATGGTGCCGCCGGTGCCGACGCCGGCCACCAGGATGTCGACCTGGCCGTCGGTATCGCGCCAGATTTCCTCGGCCGTGGTGCGGCGGTGGACTTCCGGATTGGCGGCATTGTTGAATTGCTGGGGCATGAAGTGGCTGGGATGGGACGCCACCAGTTCCTCGGCGCGGCGGATCGCGCCCATCATGCCTTCGGCGCCCGGCGTGAGGATGAGCTCGGCCCCGTAGGCGCGCAGCAGGGTGCGCCGCTCGACGCTCATGGTTTCGGGCATCACCAGCTTGCAGCGGTAGCCGCGCGCCGCGCACACCATCGCCAGCGCGATGCCGGTGTTGCCGCTGGTGGGCTCGACGATGATGGTGTCCGGGCCGATCAGGCCGGCCGCTTCGGCCGCCTCGATCATGGCCAGCCCGATGCGGTCCTTGACGCTGGCCGCCGGATTCTGGAATTCCAGCTTGGCGACCAGTTGCGCACCGGCGTCTTGCGCCATCTTGCGTATCCGGACCAGGGGAGTGTTGCCGATTAACTCAGTGACATCGTTCGCAATTCTCATGCTGTGCCTCCAGTCCGGTTAGAAGATTCACTTACTTGACGTCCACCAGTTCCACGTCGAAGGTCAGGTCGGCGTCCGGCGGGATCATGCCGTCGCCCGCGCCGCGCTTGCCGTAGGCCAGGTGGCTTGGAATGATCAGGGTACGCTTGCCGCCCACTTTCATGCCCAGGATGCCCTGCTCCCAGCCCTTGATGACCCTTCCTGCGCCCAGCTGGAAGTCGAGCGGGCCGCGCCCTTCCGACGAATCGAACTTGCGGCCGCGCTGGTGCTTCGCCATCGGCTTGTACAGCCAGCCGGTGTAGTGGACGAATACCTTGTTGCCGATCTGCGCTTCCTTGCCTTTGCCCAGCTTGGTGTCCTTGGTGACCAGCGGGTCGAGCACGGGCTCGGCCGGGACTGCCGGCGGGGCTGGCTGGACTACCGGTGCGGCAGCCTGCGCCGGCTGGGCAGGCTGGGCGCTGGCGGCCGGGTCGGTGGCAGGCTGGGCGGTTACTGGCTGCTCCTGTGCCATCGCATTCGCGGCGCACAGCAGGGCTAACAAAAGGGAGCGACGAATCATGTGTTCTCTTTCCTTGAAAAAATCGGATTGCTGGTGATTATGATAGCGCGGCAGCAACGGCCTGAACAGCTTCGCTCGGCAGCGCCGGCTCGCCGTTTGCCGCGGCCGCCAGTTTGCGCAGCAGGTGGCCGGCGGCGACCATGCCGAAGGTGGCCGTCACCACCATGCTGGAACCGAAGCCGGCGCAGTTCAGCCCGGTGACGCCGGCCGGGCCCGCATCGAGGTCGCAGGCATCGCCCTCGCCCGGGAAGGTCAGCGGTTCCATCGAGAATACCGCGTCGACGTTGAACTTCGTTTTCAGGCTGCGCGGGAAACCGTACTGGCTGCGCAGGCGCTTGCGCACCATCTTCAGCAGCGGCTCCTGCTCGGTCTTGCTGAGGTCGCGGATGTCGATGCGGGTCGGGTCGACCTGGCCGCCGGCGCTGCCGATGGTGATCAGGGGAAGTGCGTGGTCGCGGCAATATGCGATCAGGGCCGCCTTCGACTTGACGCTGTCGATCGCGTCGATCACGTAATCGTAGCCGCGCCCGGCGATCATCTGGTCCAGGTTGCCCGGCTCGATGAAGTCCTCGACGAGGTTGACCTTGCAGGAAGGATTGATCAGGGCGATGCGCTCGGCCAGCGCACCGATCTTGGCCTGGCCGATGGTGCTGGACAAGGCCTGGATCTGGCGGTTGATATTCGACTCGGCCACGTTGTCGAGGTCGATCAGGGTGAGCTGGCCGATGGCGCTGCGCGCCAGCGCCTCGACGATCCAGGAACCGACGCCGCCGACGCCGATCACGCACACGTGGGTGGCGCGAAAACGTGCCAGGGCCGGCGCGCCGTACAGCCGCGCGATGCCGCCGAAGCGGCGCTCGAGGTCGACCTCCGCGCTTTCATCCGAAAAAATGTGGGTGTTGATGGTATTCATCCCCCAATTGTAAACCGGCACCGCCGCGCACACTGCTCTAAAATAAGAGCATAACGATACGATTGAAAGCAAAACATGACCAACGCCCTTCCCGATGCCGCGCCCGGCTTCGACCAGCCTATTGCCGTGCTGAAGCATTGCCACGACCGTATCCGCAAGCAGCTTGCGACCCTGCAGAAGCTGCTGGAGCACCTGCCGGCGCATGGCGCCGACGAGCAGGCGCGGCAGGCCGCGGTCAACGTGATCCGCTACTTCGACAACGCAGCCCACCTGCACCACGAGGACGAGGAGGAAAACCTGATCCCGATGCTGGAGTCGGTGGCGCAGGGCGACGACGCCGCCAGGCTGGCGGCGATGGTGCCCGGCATCCTGGAAGACCACAACAAGATGGATGCGCTGTGGCAGCGCCTGCACGAACAGCTGAAGCCGATTTCCGAAGGCAAGGCGGCAACGCTGTCGGCGGCCGACGTGCGCGGCTTTGCCGACAGCTACCTGGCCCACATGGAGACCGAGGAAGGCCATATCGCGCCGATGGCCAAGCGCCTGTTCAGCCCCGCGCAAATGGAAGAACTCGGGACCGCGATGCAGCAACGGCGCGGCATCATCCCCGCCTCGCCATCGGCGGGCGAGGCGGTGGCCAGCCTGCGCAAGGATTACGGCCAGCACAGCCTGTCGGAAGACGAGGTGGCGGCCGACCCGGTCACCCAGTTCGGCGCCTGGTTCGAGGAAGCGCTGAAGGCCGAAGTCAATGAGCCGAATGCGATGGGCGTGTCGACCGTGGACGAGCGCGGCAGGCCGACCTCGCGCATCGTGCTGGTCAAGCAATTCGACCAGCGCGGTTTCACCTGGTACACGAATTACGCCAGCCAGAAGGGGCGCCAGCTTGAGGAAAATCCGCACGCCTCGCTGCTGTTCTTCTGGAGCGAACTTGAACGCCAGATCCGCATCGAAGGTAGGGTGGAGCGCACCTCCGCTCTCGAGAGCGACCAGTACTTCCACAGCCGCCCGCTGAAAAGCCGGCTGTCAGCCATTGCCTCGGCCCAAAGTGAGCCGATTGGCAACCGTGCGGACATGGAAAAGCAGTACGATAAGGTATCACAGCAGTATGGGGACGCGCCGCCGCGCCCGGAACACTGGGGCGGCTTCCGTCTGGTGCCGGAACGTGTGGAATTCTGGCAAGGACGCCGTTCACGCTTTCATGACCGCATCGTGTACACCCGCCAGCCGGATGGCAGCTGGACACGGCAGCGGTTGCAACCGTAGGGTACGGTAGTCCGCACCCGCCCCGGCCATCGCCGCCGTTTCATGGCGGCGGACCAAAGGGAGGAGGCAGCAGCCGGCGCCCAGTGAAGCGGAGGTTTGCGTGTTTAACCACCTCAGATTAAGCGCCTGGAGCACAGGCGTGCGGAGCAAGCTGAAGGGCATTCCGCTGCGCGTGGAGCTGTGGAACGGCGAGCGCCTCGATTTCTCCGACGGGCCGCCGCGCGTCGTCATCCGCGTTCCCGACCGTTCCGCGATCCGCTACCTGGTGTCGCCCTCGCTGTACAACCTTGGGCGCGCCTATGTCGAGGGCGCCATCGAAGTGAGCGGCACGGCCACCGACATGATCGCCGTTGTCAATGCGCTGGCAGCCGCATCGGTGCGGCCGCGCGGGCTGTTCGGGCGCTTCATGCAAAGCCTGCCCCACACGCGGGCGCGCGACGCCGAGGCGATCCGCTACCACTACGATGTCTCCAACGAGTTCTACGGCGCCTGGCTCGATCCGGCCATGGTGTATTCCTGCGCCTACTTCGAAAACGGCGACGAGGACCTGGCCACCGCCCAGCAGAAAAAGATCGACCACATCCTGACCAAGATCGGGCTACAGCCGGGGCATACCCTGCTCGACATCGGCTGCGGCTGGGGCGCGCTGGTGATCCGCGCGGCCGAGCGCTATGGCGCGCGCTGTGTCGGCATCACCCTGTCCGAAAACCAGACGCGGCTGGCGCGCGAGCGGGTCGCGCAGGCCGGGCTGGAAAACATGGTGGAGATCCGGCTGCAGGACTACCGCGACGTAAGGGGCCGGTTCGACCGCATTACCAGCGTCGGCATGTTCGAGCACGTTGGGTTGCGCAACCTGCCCGCTTATTTCGGCACCATCCACGAACTGCTCGCGCCGGACGGCGTCGCGATGAACCACGGCATCACCACCACCGACGCACACAGCCGCGGCACGCCCTATGGCGGGGGTGAGTTCATCAACCGTTATGTGTTTCCGCATGGGGAACTGGCGCACGTGGGCACGGTGCTCAGGGCGATGCAGGAAGGCGGGCTGGAGGCGCGCGACATCGAGAACATGCGGCGCCACTATGCGCGTACCTGCGCGCTGTGGACCGAAAACTACGAGGCGAATGCCGACCGCATCCGGCTGCTGACCGACCCGAAGCGCTTCCGCATCTGGCAGGTGTACCTGGCGGGGTGCCAGTATGCGTTCGAGCATGACCTGATCAGCCTGTACCAGATCGTGTGCGGCAAGGCGGGCAGCAGCGCGCAGGAGCATGCCTGGTCGCGGCGCTACATGTACCCGTGCTGAGGCATGTATGGCCCTGCGTTTGCAGGTTTATTCCTTTAAGCGGTTCGCGAATGTCTTCTTGAACTTGACCACCTTCGGCGCCACCACGAACGCGCAATAACCCTGCAACGGATGCTGGCGGAAATAATCCTGGTGGTAATCCTCGGCGCGGTACCAGGTCGCCTGCGGCTTGACTTCGGTAACGATGGGTGCGTCCCACACATTGGCCATCTCGCAGATGACCCGGTGCGCCGTGGCGACCTGCCCGGGCGAGGTGGTGAAGATCACCGAGCGGTACTGGGTGCCGACGTCGTTTCCCTGGCGGTTGAGCGTGGTCGGGTCGTGGATGGTGAAAAACACTTCCAGCAGGTCGTGGTAGCTGATGACGGCCGGGTCGAACTCCAGCCGCACCACTTCCGCATGCCCGGTGCCGCCCGCGCAGACCTGCTCGTAGGTGGGGTGGTCGACCTGCCCGCCCATGTATCCCGACTCGACCCTGGTAACGCCGCGCACCTCGAGGTAGACCGCCTCCACGCACCAGAAGCAGCCGCCGCCCAGGATCGCGACTTCCGTCGCCGTTTGATTCGTCATCTCACACCTCGTTGCTTTCGGTTTTGTTTTCAATAACTGTACCGCAAAGCGCCTGAGCACGCAGCGGGATTCGGGGCGACCGCGGCAAGGGATACGGGAGGGCGGAAGTTTGGCATAATGGTATAAATAGACAGGCATTCAATGAACACAAGCTCTCCCCGCGCCACCGAACGCGATTTCGACGCAACGCAATTCCGCCACGCGCTGTCCCAGTTCGCCACAGGCGTTACCGTCATTACGACCCGGCTGGCCGACGGCAGTTTCCGCGGCCTGACCGCCAGCTCGTTCAATTCGGTCTCGCTCGATCCGCCGCTGGTGCTGTGGAGCCTGCACGCGGGCGCCAACAGCATGCCCATCTTCAGCGGCAACTCGCACTACGTCATCAATGTGCTGGGCGCCGGCCAGGCCCACCTGGCGCAGCGCTTCTCGCGCCGCAGCGACAACCCGTTCGCCGACGTCGACTACGAGCTGTCGCGCACCGGCCAGCCGGTGCTGGCGGGCGCGTCGGCGTGGTTCGAATGCCACAACCGCAGCCGCTACCCGGAAGGCGACCACGTCATCTTCGTGGGCGAAGTCGAGGAATGCGGCGCCCATCCGCAGCCATCGCTGATTTTTCATGGCGGGCAATTCGGAAGCACGCAAACGCGGTAAAATCGCAGATCCCACGAAAGCAGTCTATACAACTCTGCCCGATACCCATAATCCGATAACGAGACAGGAACGAGCATGAACCGATCCGACACGCCGCGCAAGGCACAGTTCCACTGGGATGACCCGCTGCTGCTGAACGCGCAGCTGACCGACGACGAGCGCATGGTGCGCGACGCCGCCGCCGCGTATTGCAAGGACAAGCTGGCGCCGCGCATTCTCGAAGCCTTCCGCCACGAGCGCATGGACACCTCGATCTTCCGCGAAATGGGCGAGTTGGGCCTGCTCGGTCCGACGATTCCGGAACAGTACGGCGGCCCTGGCCTGAACTACGTGGCATACGGCCTGATCGCGCGCGAAGTCGAGCGCATCGACTCCGGCTACCGCTCGATGATGAGCGTGCAGTCGTCGCTGGTGATGGTGCCTATCTACGAATTCGGCACCGAGGCGCAGCGCCAGAAGTACCTGCCCAAGCTGGCCACCGGCGAATGGATCGGCTGCTTCGGCCTGACCGAGCCGAACCACGGTTCCGACCCCGGCTCGATGATCACCCGCGCGCGCAAGGTCGACGGCGGCTACGCGCTGACCGGCTCCAAGATGTGGATCACCAACTCGCCGGTCGCCGACGTGTTCGTCGTGTGGGCCAAGGACGATGAAGGCGCGATCCGCGGCTTCGTGCTGGAAAAAGGCATGCAAGGCCTGAGCGCCCCTGCCATCCACGGCAAGTTCGGCCTGCGCGCCTCGGTCACCGGCGAAATCGTCATGGACAATGTGTTCTGCCCGGAAGAAAACGCCTTCCCGGACGTGCGCGGCCTGAAAGGCCCGTTCACCTGCCTGAACTCGGCACGCTACGGCATCGCCTGGGGCGCGCTGGGCGCGGCCGAAGACTGCTGGCACACCGCGCGCCAGTATACGCTGGACCGCAAGCAGTTCGGCAAGCCGCTGGCCGCGAACCAGCTGGTGCAGAAAAAGCTGGCCGACATGCAGACCGAAATCACCCTCGGCCTGCAGGGCTGCCTGCGCCTGGGCCGCATGAAGGACGAGGGCACTGCCGCCGTCGAGATCACCTCGATGATGAAGCGCAACTCCTGCGGCAAGTCGCTGGATATCGCCCGCACCGCGCGCGACATGCTGGGCGGTAACGGCATCTCGGACGAGTTCGGCATCATCCGCCACATGGTCAACCTCGAGGTGGTCAACACCTACGAAGGCACGCACGACATCCACGCGCTGATCCTGGGGCGCGCACAGACCGGCATCGCGGCGTTCTGACGACCCTGCGCCGCCGCCTTCCAAAACCCGCTTCGGCGGGTTTTTTGTTGTGTCCGGCGCCTTGCGCCGCGCCCGTGAATGTACACTGGGCCGGCGGTTTCATGATCCTGGAGGAGCTGTGGCTTGCCTGCCTCGCTTGCTGCTCTGTTTCGCCCTGCTCTGCCCGTTCGCCGGCAGCGCAGCGGCGCCGGCGCAAGAACTGAAGGTCGGCACCCCTGCGAATGCCCCGATCGCGTTCTTCAACGCCGACGGCGAGGCCGACGGCATCATGGTCGATGTGCTGCGCGAGGTGGCAAAAGCGGAAAAATGGAAGCTCGTCTTCGTGCCGTGCGAATGGGAGCGCTGCTTGCGCGCACTCCAGGACGGAGAAATCGACCTGCTGCCCCACGTCAGCTGGTCTGAAGAACGCAGGCGCATCCTCAATTTCCACTCGACGCCCGCGCTGCACAGCTGGTCGCAGGTATACCGGCACCCGGAGGTGGCTGTGGTATCGATCCGCGACCTGGACGGCAAACGCCTTGCAATACTACGCGGCTCGACCGAGGAACGCTATGCCGCCGCACTTGGGCTGAACTTCGGCGTGCATCCGACGCCGGTCCTGGCGCCGACGGTGGAACAGAGATTCGCGCTGGTCCAGCAGCGCAGGGCTGACGTTGTGGTTGCGGACAAGTATGCCGGCGACTATTACGCAACGCGTTATGGCCTGATCGAGACACCGATCGCATTTCGGCCCGAGCGTTTGTTTTATGCTGCCGGCAAGGAACAACACGGCGCGGAACTTGCGGCAATCGACCGCCATCTCCAAGTGTGGCAGCAGGACCCGGACTCGGTCTATTTCGAGATCCTGGGCCGCTGGCAAAGGCAAGGCGTATTGACGCGCACCCCCGCCTATGTCTGGTGGAGCGCGGCTGCGATCGTCAGCCTGATGGTCGTGGCGGTAGCGTTTGCACTCTGGCTGCGGCGCCAGGTGGAACAGAAAACAGGCGCGCTGCGCGACAGCGAACAAAGGCTGGCGACCATCCTCGACAGCGTGGACAGCCTCATTTATATCAAGGATGCGGATTACCGCTATCGGTACGTGAACCGCGCGGCGCGCGAATACTTTGGAAAACCCGATGCCGAGATCATCGGGAAGAGCGACTACGACATGTTCGACGCCGCGGCTGCCTCCAGCCTTCGGGCGCGCGACAGGCAGGTCATCGAGGACGGCCGGCGGATAGCGGTGGAGGAGGACCCATCGTACTATGAAGCGGACACGCGAACGTTTTTGTCCACCAGGATTCCCTTGTGCCGGCAGGACGGCAGCATCTATGCCTTGTGTGGCATCTCGACCGATATCTCGGAACGCAAGAACGCCGAAGAGTCGACGCGCATCGCCGCCACGGTGTTCCAGTCGCAGGAGGGCATGTTTGTCACCGGCACGGACCGGCTGATCCTGAACGTGAACGACGCATTCACGGCGATGTCCGGATACACCGCGGAGGAACTCGCCGGCAAGGACCCGCTGCCGGTGTCGCTGGAACGACATGGAGCGGATTTCCGCGAAGCAATGTGGGACATCGTGGACCGGAGCGGCAAATGGCAGGGCGAAATCTGGACCCACCGCAGCAACGGCAAGGAATATCCGGCCTGGCTGACAGTCACCGCGGTACGCAATCCTGAGGGAAAAATCACCAACTACGTCTGCACCCAGGCCGACATCACCCAGCAGAAGCTGGCGCAGGACGAGATCATGCAGCTCGCCTTTTACGACCCGCTGACCGGGCTGCCCAACCGCAGGCTGCTGCTGGAACGGCTGCAGCATTGCCTGTCCGTGTACAACCGCGGCAAGCAGGCGCTGGCCCTGCTGTTCCTCGACCTCGACAACTTCAAGGACCTGAACGACACGCGCGGCCACGAGATCGGCGACCAGCTGCTGAAGCAGGTAGCGCAGCGCATCCTCGGCTGCACGCGCGAAGGCGACACGGTGGCGCGGCTGGGCGGCGACGAATTCGTGATCCTGCTTGAAGGCATAGGCACCACCGAAGCCGAGGCAGCCGAGCATGCGGCCGCGATCGGCTGGAAAATCATCCGTGTCGTGGGTGAACCCTACGTCATCGGCGGCACCTCGCACCACACCACCTGCAGCGTCGGAGCGGCGCTGCGGGTCGCGCAGGATTCCGACATCGACGACCTGATGAAACGCGGCGACCTGGCCATGTACGAAGCCAAGCGCGACGGCCGCAATACGCTGCGCTTCTTCCATCGCAACATGGAATCGGACGTCACCTACCGCATCGCGCTCGAGATGGAACTGCGCGAATCGCTCGACAAGTCAGAGTTCATGCTGCATTACCAGGCCCAGGTTGACGGCAGCGGCCAGACCACCGGCGCCGAAGCGCTGCTGCGCTGGAACCACGTCAAGCGCGGCATCGTCGGCCCGGCCGTCTTCGTCCCGATCGCCGAAGCCTCGGGGCTGATCGTACAGATTGGAAACTGGGTCCTGCGCCTGCGCCCAGCTGGCCGAGTGGGCATTGGTGCCAAGGCTGGCGCACCTCACGATTGCCGTGAATGTCAGCGCGCGCCAGTTCCGGCAGTCCGATTTCGTGGCCGGGACCCTGGCGATCGTCGAGGAAACCGGAGCCGACGCGCACCGGCTGAAGCTCGAGCTGACCGAAACCCTGCTGATCGAAAACGTCAAAGACACGATCGAAAAAATGCGGCAGCTAAAGGACCACGGCATCGGACTTTCGCTGGACGATTTCGGCACCGGCTACTCATCGCTCAGTTACCTGAAGCTGCTGCCGCTGGACCAGTTGAAGATCGACCGTTCCTTCGTGCGCGACGTGCTGACCGACCCGAACGACGCCTCGATCGCGCGCAGCATCGTGGCGCTGGCGAAAGCCCTCGGCCTCGGGATCATCGCCGAAGGAGTCGAGACCGAACCGCAGCGCGCCTTCCTTGCCGAGATCGGCTGCGAATGCTGCCAGGGCTACCTGTTCGGGCGGCCGATGGAAGTTGGCGTACTCGAGCGCATGATCGAAAGCGTCGAGAAAGCAAGCTGCCAATAAGAAGCCTTGTGCTCAAAATCGGGGACGGCGCCACCGAGCGCGACATGCGGCGGCGGGTTTATTTATTTACGTCTTTTTCGACCAAACTGCGCTGGCACCGGTGTCTGCATTGCAGCCCCGTCCGCATGTTTATGGTAGAACGGATAATGGGTGCGGCGCGCATCGCGCGTCATTCCCGGCGCCCCGCGCTGCCGGAAAAATGCGCCCTGTCCGCCGGGAGACAACGTGGCCAGGAAGTTCCTACTGCTGTTGTGTTTCGCCCTCTGGCTCCCCGCCGCGGGAGAAGCAGCCGCACAGGAACAGGTCATCAAGGTGGGCGTGTACGCCAACCCTCCGGAGCTATTCATCGACGACAACCGCCAGGCCGACGGCATCCTGGTCGACCTGTTGCGCGAAGTCGCGCGCGCCGAAAAGTGGCAGCTGGAATTTGTACCGTGTGAATTTGAAGCCTGCCTCAAGGCGGCCGAATCGGGCGCGATCGACCTGTTGCCCAACGTCGCCTGGTCGGAAGAGCGCGCCCGCGTGCTCGACTTCCACCAGACGCCGGCGCTGCGCAGCTGGTCGCAGGTGTACCGCCATCCCGGCACCGCGGTGGTATCGGTCGCCGACCTCCAGGACAAGAAGGTGGCCATCATGGCAGGCTCGATCCAGCAGGGGTACTTTGCCGAGTTCGAACGCAACTTCGGCATACGCCCGCAACTGGTCCCGGTCGTGTCGATCGAGGAAGGATTCCGGCTGGTCGAGCAGCGCCGCGCCGACGCCGCGGTCGCCAGCAACTACGCGGGCGACCTGCTGGCCGCGCGCCACGGCCTGCTCGAGACGCCGATTGCCTTCCAGCCGGTGCGGCTGTTCTACGCCACCGGAAGGAACCGCCACGCCGCCGAGCTGGCGGCCATCGACCGCCATCTTCAAGCCTGGCAGGACCAGCCGGGCTCGGCTTATTTCAAGACGCTGGAAAAGTGGCAGCGGCGCAGCGCGCTGTCGCAGACGCCGGAGTACCTGTGGTGGGTGGCGGGCGTCATGGTCGCCGTCCTGATCGCCGCGCTGGTATTCGCGTTCTGGCTGCGCGCCGAAGTCGAGCGCAAGACCGGCGCGCTGCGCGACAGCGAACGGCGGCTGTCGACCATCCTCGACAGCGTTGAGAGCCTCATCTACATCAAGGACGCCAACTACCGCTACCAGTACGTCAACCGTGCCGTGTGCAAGTTTTACGGCCGGGATGCCGCCTTCATCATCGGCAAGGACGACTTCGAGCTGTTCAGCCCGGACGTGGCGGCAAGCGTGCGTGCGCGCGACGAGCGCGTGATCGAAACGGGCGAGCGCCTGGTGGGCGAGGAAGTGCAATCGCCGACGCGCCGCGACCTGCCGACCTTCCTGTCGACCCGGGTGCCGCTGGCGCGCGAGGACGGCAGCATCTACGGCCTGTGCGGCGTGGCCACTGATATTTCCGACCGCAAGAGCGCCGAGGAATCGACCCGGGTGGCGGCCACCGTGTTCCAGTCGCAGGAAGGCATGTTCGTCACCGGGCCGGACCGGCTGGTGCTGGACGCGAACGATGCCTTCACCTCGATGTCCGGCTATTCCTCCGAGGAACTGACGGGCCAGACGCCGCTGCAGATGTCGCTCAAGCCGGGCGGCGACGACCTGCGCGAAGCGATGTGGGCCGTGGTCGACAAGCGCGGAAAGTGGCAGGGCGAAGTCTGGACCCGGCGCAAGAGCGGCGAGGAATATCCGGCCTGGCTGACCGTGACGGCGGTGCGCGACGAAAGCGGCACGATCAGCAACTACGTCTGCACCCAGGCCGACATCACGCAGCAAAAGATGGCGCAGGAAGAAATCATGCAGCTGGCCTATTACGACCCGCTGACCAGCCTGCCGAACCGCAGGCTGCTGCTGGAACGCTTGCAGCATTCCATTTCCATGCACAACCGCAGCAAGCAGGCGGTGGCGCTGCTGTTCCTCGACCTGGACAACTTCAAGGACCTGAACGACACCCGCGGCCACGAGGTGGGCGACCAGTTGCTCAAGCAGGTGGCGCAGCGCATCCTCAGCTGCACGCGCGAAGGCGATACCGTGGCGCGCCTGGGCGGCGACGAGTTCGTCATCCTGCTCGAAAACATCGGCGGGTCGGAGCAGGAGGCGGCCGACAACGCGGCCGCCATCGGCTGGAAGATCATCGACAAGGTCGGCGAACCGTACGACATCGGCGGCGCCAGCCACCACACCAGCTGCAGCATCGGCGCCGCGCTGCGCTGCGAGCAGGGCGTCGACATCGACGACCTGATGAAGCGCGGCGACCTGGCCATGTACGAAGCCAAGCGCGACGGCCGCAACACGCTGCGCTTCTTCCACCACCACATGGAATCCGACGTCACCTACCGCATCGCGCTCGAGGGCGAATTGCGCGAATCGCTGGTGCAGTCGCAATTCATGCTGCACTACCAGCCGCAGGTGGACGGACGCGGCTGCATCCTGGGCGCCGAGGCGCTGCTGCGCTGGAACCACGTCAAGCGCGGCGTGGTTGGGCCGGCCGTGTTCGTGCCGATCGCCGAAAGCTCGGGGCTGATCATCCCGCTTGGCAACTGGGTGCTGCGCAGCGCCTGCGTGCAGCTGGCCGACTGGGCGGACTCGCCCGCGCTGGCGCACCTGACCCTGGCCGTCAACGTCAGCGCGCTCCAGTTCCGCCTGCCCGACTTCGTTGCCGAGATGCTGGCGGTGATGAAGGAAACCGGCGCCGACCCGCACCGGCTCAAGCTGGAGCTGACCGAAACCCTCCTGATCGACAACGTCGAGGATACGATCGACAAGATGCTCCAGCTGAAGGAGCACGGCATCGGTTTTTCGCTGGACGATTTCGGCACCGGCTATTCGTCGCTGAGCTACCTGAAGCGGCTGCCGCTGGACCAGCTGAAGATCGACCGCTCCTTCGTGCGCGACGTGCTGAGCGATCCGAACGACGCCTCGATCGCGCGCAGCATCGTGGCGCTGGGGCAGGCGCTGGGGCTGGGCATCATCGCGGAAGGCGTCGAAACCGAATCGCAGCGCGCCTTCCTGGCCGAGCTGGGATGCGACTGCTGCCAGGGCTATCTGTTTGGACGGCCGATGGATGTGAACATGCTGGAGCGGATGATCGCAAGCGCACCGGCGCCGGCCTAGGGTCAGCGCCCGCGGGAAGCAAGCATGCGGGCGAAAAAGAAGCAGGCGCCGACCAGGACGGCGATCGCGGCATACCAGCTTGGCCGGCTCGACGCGAAGGCCGGCAAGGGATCCCAGACGCGCAATGCATCGTTTACCAGCAGGACGCCGAACACCACGATGGCGGCGGTCGGATAGAAATAGCGGTAGCCGCTGCTGCGTACCGACAGCAGCGACAGGAACAGCGCAGCCAGCGCCACCAGCAGGCCGATGAGCGACATGCCGCCGCGCATCCAGCTTGGTCCCAGCGCGAATACCGCGACGCCTATGGCTGCCCAGCCGGCCAACTTACCCATTGTTTCTCCCGCATACGCATTGTTCCTGGTCCAGGTTGCATGCTTCGACTATACAGAACAATAAGAAAACCCGCCGCAGCGGGTTTCTTGGGCGGGCGCCTTGCGGCGCCAAAGCGGGAGAAACAAGCGGAAAAACTACAGCCAGCCGCGCGCGATCATCGCGTCCGACACGGCCTTCGCGATCAGCGAGTAGCCGAACGGGGTCGGGTGCACGCCGTCGGCGAACAGGTAGTGGCTGACGTCGCCGGCGATGAGGTTGGTGCCGTTGCAAGCCAGCGAGTTTCCGTCCAGCGCGTTGAGGCCGCAAGCCGGCTTGGCGGTGTTGGTGACGCCGTACCTGGACGGATTCGCCAGTATGTCCTGGAACTGGGCGAACACATCGACGTAGGCGATCTTGCTGTCCAGTCCATCGAGGGCGACGCGCAGCGCGATGTTGTAGGAGTTGACCATGCCGTTGACCAGGGTCTGGGTCGATGCCGACTGCGACTTCGCGAACGGCGTGCCGCCCAGGTCTGGCAGGTTGACGATCACGACGTGGGTCGCGCCCTTGGCGATGATCTGGTTGCGGATGATGTCGGCCAGCTCGTGGCCGGCTGTGCCGATGCGCGGCACCATCTTCGGACCGTTCTCGGTGGCGTAGGCAAGGCCTGCCGCAGCGCCGGCCTTGGCGCCTGCGGCGGCGCCGGCGGTGGCAGCGTCAGCCTGTGCCTTGGCGACAATCGGGCCGTAGACGGCCGGGGAACCGACCGCCATATTGCCTGGTTGAGCTGCCGCGGTAGCGACAGCCACGCCGACGATGGACTGCGAGGTGCTGCCTGGGCGCTTGGATTCGGTCGCGATGGCAGCGCCGATCGCCGCGGCGGCGGTCGACGGGCTGGTTGCGCCGGCCGCCAAGCCGGTTGCCAGTCCGGTGGCGAAGGTTTCTGCGCCCACCTTGTCGCCTTCGATCTTGCCTGCGGCATTGCCCGCGGCGGTCGCGGCGGCGGTCAGCTCGGCCAGCAGGGACAGCGCATCGTTACCGCCTGCCATGACGAGGACCACTTCATCCCCCTTGAACTTGCCGCCGTTGCGGGCCAGGTGGTTCGCCACCTGGGCTGCTACCGGGTGGGTCAGCTGGCCGAGTGCGGAGCCGGCCAGCTTGTTGCCGGGGCCGACAGGATTGGTGACGCGGGCGCCGCCCTGTGCGTAGCCGGTGCAATTGAGGTTGTTCGTGACCGGCACTGCGAAGCCCTTGCTCGGGTCGCCGTCCAGGCCGGTGACCGCCGCGCAAGGCGCAGGCAGGCTCAGCTGGGTCGCCAGCAGTTCGGTCCAGTTTTTGCCGGTCAATGCGGCATTCACGGCGGTGTTGTTGCCGTTGATGGTGTAACGGCCGCCGCGCAGGTTGGCGACGGTGCCGACGTTGTAGGTACCGACATCGGACAGGCTGTCGCCGAACGAGACCTGGGACGCAAAGCGTGGTTTAGCCGGCTGAACATTGTTATCGCCGTCGCTGCTGCCGCATGCCGAAAGAATTGCCGCCGCCAGCACTGCCAGCGCGAGTTTGGTGTGACGCATTGTGTCTCCTGTTTGATTTTTCATGAAGCGAACGTCCGTGCTATTTGCACTTACTCTAATATGCCAGTGTTAGCGAAACTTGTACATCGATAAACTTGTTAGGACGTAACGTTAGCACAACAGAAGCACGCCGATTCAGACGATTCGGGGACAGACCCCAACATCAGGGACAGACCCCAGCGTCGGGGTCTGTCCCTGATGTTGGGGTCTGTCCCTGATTCGCTTTTAGTCGGGGGCGTCGTGGTTGAGGAGGCCGTGGACGATGCCGGTCGAGCCGTGCGCGGCGCGGCGCAGGCGGTCGTTGACGCCCATCCAGGCGCCATCCTGCGGCGGCGCTTCGACCAGGATGACGTCGGCGCCGGCATGGTCCATCTCGCGCAGCGCGGCATATAGCGCGTGCGCGAAGCCTTCCGGCGTGGCCGGGAGCTTGACCGCGGCGTGCGCCGACGGCAGGTCGCTGTAGTGCACCAGCGCGACCTTGCGGCCATTTTGCTGCAGCTGGGCCAGCGTTTGCGCGAGCTGTGCCGTGGCTTGCATCGCTACCGGCGTGTGCGGCGCGTAGTGCGATTCGAGCGTGCCGGAGGCGCGCGGGGCGGCGACGTCCGGGGCGGCCGGTTCCTGGTCGATCACGGC
Source organism: Massilia cavernae (assembly GCF_003590855.1). Classification (GTDB taxonomy): domain Bacteria; phylum Pseudomonadota; class Gammaproteobacteria; order Burkholderiales; family Burkholderiaceae_D; genus Telluria_A; species Telluria_A cavernae. The sequence continues at coordinate 60,726 of NZ_QYUP01000119.1, read as the reverse complement.
CGCAATCGCGGCCGCGCTGATGTGGCCGGGACGCAGCAGCACCGGGCCGTGCGTCGCCAGCCGCGACAGGTCCACGATCGTCGATTCGATGCCGACTTCGCTCTGGCCGCCATCGAGCACTGCGCCAACCGTGCCGTCGGCGCCGAATTCGTCGCGCACGTGCTGCGCCGTCGTCGGGCTGACGTTGCCGAACTTATTGGCGGAAGGTGCGGCCAGGCCGCCCTGCCCGCCCTTGAAGGCTTGCAGCAGCGCGATCGCGACCGGGTGCGACGGGCAGCGTACGCCGACCGTGTCCTGGCCGCCCGATACAGCGTCCGGAATGCCGGGCGCGCGCTTGAGGATCATCGTCAGCGGGCCAGGCCAGAAGGCCGCGGCCAGCTCGCGCGCCTCAATCGGGATGTCGGTGGCCCAGTGGTCGAGCGAGGCGTCGGGCGCGATGTGCACGATGACGGGATGATCCATCGGACGGCCCTTGGCGGCATAAATCTTCGCCACCGCGGCCGGGTTTTCGGCGTCGGCGCCAAGGCCGTACACGGTCTCGGTCGGAAACGCTACCAGCCCGCCCTGCTCCAGCATGCGTGCGGCGGCGGCGACCGGGTCCTGCTCCTTCATTCGTCCAGCCCGATGTTCAGGATGGCGCAGGCGGAACGCAGCTTGGCGTGCGCTTCGGCCAGCGATGGCGCCACCAGCGTCAGGTGCCCCATCTTGCGGGCGCGGCGCGGTTCTTCCTTGCCGTACAGGTGCAGGCAGGCGCCCGGCAGCGCCAGCACTTTGGCCCAGTCGGGTTCACGCACCGCGTCGCCGCTGCCTTCGTACCAGACGTCGCCCAGGATGTTGAGCATGATCGCCGGCGAATGCTGGCGCACGTCGCCCAGCGGCAGCCGCGCCATCGCGCGAACCTGCTGCGCGAACTGGCTGGTGACGCAGGCGTCGATGGTGTAGTGCCCGCTGTTATGCGGGCGCGGCGCCATTTCGTTGACCACCAGCGTGCCGTCTTGGAGCACGAAGAATTCGATGCACAGCACGCCCACATAGCCAAGCTGCGCGACGATCGAACGCGCCGCGTCCTGTGCGCGCAGCGCACATTCGTCCGAAACGTTCGGCCCCGGCACGGTGGTCGTGAACAGGATACCGTCGCGGTGGACGTTCTCGGCGATCGGGTACACCACCGATTCGCCATCCGCGCCGCGCGCCGTCAGCACTGACACTTCGTACGCCAGCGGCAGCATCTTCTCGAGCAGGCAGGTCACGCCGTTCATCGCCGCGAAGGCGGCGGCGACGTCCGCGCGCGTCTTCACGCGCACCTGGCCCTTGCCGTCGTAACCCATGCGCACGGTCTTCAGGATCCCCGGCAGCAGGTCGTCCGGAATCGCGTCGATGTCTTCCGTCGATGCGATGGTCTTGTGCGGCGCCGGCATCACGCCCGACAGGGGCGCGCAGTCGACGAAGAAGCGCTTTTCAAGGAGGCGGTCCTGCGCCACCGACACGCATTGCGCGGCAGGAGCGACGAAAGTCTGCTGCGCCAGCAAGGCGAGGCTGTCGGCCGGTACGTTTTCGAACTCGGTGGTCACCGCGACGCACTGCGCGCCCAGCGCGGCCAGTGCCGACTGGTCGTCGTAGCCCGCCACGATCATGCTGTCGGCGGCCTGCCCTGCCGGGCAGTCGGAAGACGGCTCCAGCACGGCGACCTTGAACCCCATCGACTGCGCGGCGTGCGCGAACATGCGGCCAAGCTGGCCGCCTCCCATCACGCCCAGCGTCGCCGGCGGCAAGGCTGGGGAATACTGCTTTTCACTCATACTGGCAAGGTCATGGCCTTTGCGGCCTCAGTCTGTTTGTTGCGGAAGTCCTGCAATTTGTCGGCCATGGCGTCGTCCAGGCTCGCGATCATCGCGACAGCGGCGAGCGCGGCATTCGCGGCGCCCGCTTCGCCGATGGCGAAGGTGGACACCGGCACGCCCTTGGGCATCTGCACGATCGACAGCAGCGAGTCTTCGCCACGCAGGTATTTGGACGGTACCGGCACGCCCAGCACCGGCACGATCGTCTTGGCGGCGATCATGCCAGGCAGGTGGGCGGCGCCGCCGGCGCCGGCGATGATCGCGCGCAGGCCGCGCGCACGCGCGCTTTCTGCATACGCGAACATCTCGTCAGGCATGCGGTGCGCGGATACCACCTGCGCTTCGAACGGCACGCCGAAGTCCTTGAGGATGGCGACCGCATGCTGCATCACGTCCCAGTCGGACGACGATCCCATTACGACGCCGACCAGGGGCTTAACGGTATTTTCCATCTCAGACCTTCAGCTTTTCGCCAGTCAGGCGCTCAAGCGCTTCCAGGTACTTGGCCTGGGTCCTGGCGATGACATCCGCGGGCACCGGCGGCGCTGGCGGCGCCTTGTTCCAGTCCTTCAGCGTTTCCAGGTAGTCGCGCACGAACTGCTTGTCGTAGGACGGCGGCGACATGCCGGTCTGATAGCTTTCCACCGGCCAGAAGCGCGAGGAGTCCGGGGTCAGGATTTCGTCGATCAGGTAGACCTTGCCGTCGGCATCCTGGCCGAATTCGAACTTGGTGTCGGCGATGATGATGCCGCGTTCGGCCGCGTATTCGGCAGCTTCGGTGTACAGCTTGATCGCGTAGTCGCGCACGGTTTTGGCGACGTCGGCGCCGACGATCTTCTCGGCTTCCTCGAACGAGATGTTCTCGTCATGCGCGCCCACCGGCGCCTTGGTCGATGGCGTGAACAGCACCTGCGGCAGCTTGTCCGCTTCCTTCAGGCCCGCCGGCAGCGCGATGCCGCATACCTTGCCGGTCTTCTGGTAGTCCTTCCAGCCGGAGCCGATCAGGTAGCCGCGCACGATCGCTTCGATGCCGAGCGGCTTGAACTTCTTGACGACGATGGCGCGGCCTTCGACCTGGGCACGCTCTTCGGGCGCCACCACGGACAGCGGGTCGATTCCGGTTTCGTGGTTGGGCATCAGGTCGGCGAACTTCTTGAACCAGAAGTTCGACATCGACGTGAGGATCTTTCCCTTCGCAGGAATCGGGTCGTCGAGGATGACGTCGAACGCGGACAGGCGGTCGGTCTGGATGACCAGCAGCTTGTCGTCGCCGACGGCGTAGATGTCGCGCACTTTGCCGCGGTGCAGGAAGGGGAGCGATTTGAGGTTTGTTTCGAGAACACTTGCCATCTTGAATCCTTGGTGATGCCAGAAGCTGCACGCGCCCCTGGGGGCGCGTGCATTGGTCTGATTTACTTGACGATCTGGGCCAGTTCGCCCTTCTTGTAGCGCTCGGCCATCTTTTCCATGGTGACCGGCTTGATCTTGCCTGCCTGGCCTTCGCAACCGAACGACAGGAAGCGCGCCTTGCAGATTTCCGTTGCCGCTTCGCGCGCAGGCTTGAGGTAGTCGCGCGGGTCGAACTTGGATGGATTTTCGAACAGGTACTTGCGGATCGCAGCCGTCATCGCCAGGCGGATGTCGGTGTCGATGTTGATCTTGCGGACGCCGTGGCGGATGCCTTCCTGGATCTCTTCGACCGGCACGCCGTAGGTTTCCTTCATGTCGCCGCCGAATTCGCGGATGATCGCCAGCAGTTCCTGCGGCACCGACGAGGAGCCGTGCATCACCAGGTGGGTGTTCGGGATGCGTGCGTGGATTTCCTTGATGCGGTCGATCGCCAGGATGTCGCCGGTCGGCTTGCGCGAGAACTTGTAGGCGCCGTGCGAGGTGCCGATCGCGATCGCCAGCGCGTCGCACTGGGTGCGCTGCACGAAGTCGGCGGCCTGGGCTACGTCGGTCAGCAGCTGTTCGCGGGTCATGGTGCCGTCGGCGCCGTGGCCGTCTTCCTTGTCGCCCTTCATGGTTTCGAGCGAACCGAGCACGCCCAGTTCGGCTTCGACGGTCACGCCGATCGAGTGCGCGAACTTGACCACTTCACGCGACACTTCCACGTTGTAGTCGTAGGAAGCGACGCTCTTGCCGTCGGCTTCGAGCGAGCCGTCCATCATCACCGAGGTGAAGCCGGAGCGGATCGCCGCCATGCAGACCGCCGGCGACTGGCCGTGGTCCTGGTGCATGACGACCGGGATGTGCGGGTAGGATTCGACAGCGGCGTCGATCAGGTGGCGCAGGAAAGCTTCGCCGGCGTATTTGCGCGCGCCTGCCGACGCTTGCATGATGACCGGGGAACCGACCGCGTCGGCGGCAGCCATGATGGCCTGCACCTGTTCGAGGTTGTTGACGTTAAATGCCGGCAAGCCATAGCCGTTTTCGGCGGCATGGTCCAGCAGCTGACGCATGGATACGAGGGACATGGTAGTACTCCAAACAATAGAAAAAACTGTGTTGGCCAACTGCGGTGAGAAAAATCGGGGTCAGACCCCAATCAAGCAAAATCGGGGTCTGACCCCAATTTTTCCCACCTCTGCGGCGCCGTCTCTAATCGAATTCTCCAACACGCACGATCTTCAGTGCGTTGGTGCCGCCAGCCTGGCCCATCGGCGAACCCCAGGTGACGACGATGGTGTCGCCCTTGCGCACGACGCCGTGTTTCATCAGCAGTTCCTCGGCGTGGCGCAGCACGGCGTGGCTGCCGCCTTCCTGTAGCAAATGATAAGCCTGCACGTTACGATACAGCGATGCCTTGCGCTGCGTCGCTTGCGACGGGGTCAGCGCGAAAATCGGGGTGTCGATGCTGTGGCGGCTCATCCACAGCGCGGTCGAGCCGGATTCGGTCAGCGCCACGATCGCCTTCACGCGCAGGTGGTGCGCGGTGAACAGCGTGCCGTAGGCGATCGACTGGTCGATGCGGGTGAATTGCACGTTCAGGAAGTCGGCGTCGAGCTTGTTGTATTCGGATTGCTCGGCTTCGGCACAGATCGCGGCCATCATTTCCACCGTCTCGATCGGGTATTTGCCCGACGCGGTTTCGGCCGAGGTCATCACCGCGTCGGTGCCGTCCAGCACCGCGTTGGCCACGTCCGATACTTCGGCGCGGGTCGGCACGGCGTTGACGATCATCGATTCCATCATCTGGGTGGCGGTAATGGCCAGCTTGTTCGATTCGCGCGCCATGCGGATCATGCGCTTCTGCAGCGCCGGTACCGCGGCGTTGCCCACTTCAACGGCCAGGTCGCCGCGCGCGACCATGATGCCGTCGGAGGCGTCCAGGATTTCCTGCAGTACAGGAATCGCTTCGGCGCGCTCGATCTTGGCGATCATCATCGGCTTGTGGTGGAACGGCTCGCCGGCGATGTTGGCCAGCTGGCGCGCCATTTCCATGTCGGTCGCGCTCTTCGGGAACGAGATCGCGAGGTAATCGGCCTGGAAGGACATCGCGGTCTTGATGTCTTCCATGTCCTTCGAGGTCAGCGCCGGCGCGGTCAGCCCGCCACCCTGGCGGTTGATGCCCTTGTTGTTTGACAGCTCGCCGCCGATCTTGACGGTGGTGAAGATCTCGTGGCCGGCCACGCGGTCGACGACCAGCACGATCAGGCCGTCGTTGAGCAGCAGCTTGTCGCCGGGACGCACGTCGCGCGGCAGCGCCTTGTAGTCGAGGCCCACGCGTTCCTGGTTGCCCAGCTCGCCGTTGTCGCCCCACTTGGCGTCCAGGATGAAGCGGTCGCCGTTGTTCAGGAATATCTTGCCCTCTTCAAACTTGCCGACGCGGATCTTCGGACCCTGCATGTCGGCCATGATCGCCACTTCCTTGCCGCACTCGGCGGCGGCGCGGCGTACCAGGGTGGCGCGGTCGATGTGGTCCTGCGCTTTGCCGTGCGAGAAGTTCAGGCGGACGACGTCGACGCCTGCGCGGATCATCTTGACGAGGATGTCGAAGTCGGTCGAAGCCGGTCCGATGGTTGCAACGATCTTGGTGCCACGATACATGGTTGTCCTTGAAGAAAAAGCGCAGCCGGTAGGGCTGCGCTGGTTGTTACTTCGAGCTGCGTTGCAACAGGATGTCTACGGCAGGCAGGGTTTTACCTTCGAGGAATTCGAGGAAGGCGCCGCCGCCGGTAGAGATATACCCGATTTTATCGGTAATGTCGTATTTTGCAATCGCCGCCAGGGTGTCGCCGCCGCCTGCGATCGAGAAGCCCTTCGAGCCGGCGATGGCCAGCGCCAGCGTCTTCGTGCCTTCGCCGAACTGGTCGAACTCGAACACGCCGACCGGGCCATTCCAGACGATGGTGCCGGCCGCCTTGATCTGTTCCGCCAGCATGGCCGCCGTTTTCGGGCCGATGTCGAGGATCATGTCGTCGTCGGCCACGTCGGCCACGTCCTTGGTGGTGGCAGCCGCGGTCGGCGAGAATTCCTTCGCGCACACCACGTCGACCGGAATCGGCACCTGGGCGCCGCGCTCGGCCATCATGTCGATGATGGCTTTGGCCTCGCCTACCAGCTCGGCCTCGACCAGCGACTTGCCGATGTTCAGGCCAACTGCCTTCATGAAGGTGTTGGCGATGCCGCCGCCGACGATCAGATTATCCACCTTACCGGCCAGCGCCTTCAGGATCGACAGCTTGGACGACACCTTGGAGCCTGCCACGATGGCCAGCAGCGGACGCGCCGGGGCGCCCAGCGCCTTGCCCAGCGCATCGAGTTCAGCGGCCAGCAGCGGGCCGGCCGCAACTACCGGCGCGAACTTGGCGATGCCGTGGGTGGTGGCTTCGGCGCGATGCGCGGTGCCGAAAGCGTCGTTGACGTAGACGTCGCACAGCTTGGCCATCTTCTGGGCCAGTTCGTCGGAATTCTTCTTTTCGCCCTTGTTGACGCGGCAGTTTTCCAGCAGCACGACCTGGCCCGGCGCCACGTCGACGCCGTCAACCCAGTTCTGTTTCAGTTCGACCGGCTGGCCCAGCAGCTCGGACAGGCGCGCGGCGACCGGCGCCAGCGTGTCTTCCGGCTTGAACTCGCCTTCGGTCGGACGACCAAGGTGGGAAGTGACCATGACGGCGGCGCCGGCCTTGACGGCGGCGGCAATGGCAGGCACCGAGGCGCGGATGCGCGTGTCTTCGGTGATGTTGCCGGCGTCATCCTGCGGTACGTTCAGGTCGGCGCGGATGAACACGCGCTTTCCCTGCAGGGCGTTTTGGTCGATCAGGTCTTGCAGTCGGGTAAAGTTGAGAACGGAGTGCATGGCTGCCTAAACGGTCGAAGGTAAAAGAAGATCGCTATTTTAACTCATGAACAATACAGCTTCGCCACCGTCATTGCTGGAGCCACAGTCTCAGACCGGTAAAGAACAGCATGCCGAAGATGATGGTTTCCAGCATGCTGCGGCGCCAGAGGTAATAGCCGACAGCGGCGACGCCTGCCACCAGCCGCAGGTTGGTGAACGAAAGCTGCAGGTCGCCCTGGGTTCCCAGCAGCAGGTCGGGCGCGATGATCGCCGCCAGCGCGCACGACGGCGCGTAGCGCAGCATCTCCTGCACCCGCTTCGGGATGTTGATGTGGTGGCCGACCAGCCAGAAGGTGCTGCGGGTGGCGGCGGTGGCCACAGCCATCACGATGATCGTGATCCAGATTTCCAGGTCAGACATGGCTGCCCTTCCGGCGTTCCAGCGATTCCTCGACGAACATCGCCGTCACCATGCCGGCCAGCACGGCCGCGAGCAGGCCCAGCTTGTAGGGCAGCCCGTAGGCCAGCACCGCCGTGGCCGACGCCACCACTACCCCGCACAGCGCGGCGCTGTTGATGACCATCGGTACCGTGATGCAGATGATGGCCAGGGTGCCGGCAAAGCCAAGGCCCCATTCGGGCGGAACGGCGCTGCCCAGGAAGATGCCGGCGATCGAGCCGACCTGCCACGCGGCCCAGTTCGGATACAGCAGGCCCTTCAGGTAGGACAGCTTGCCCAGCGCCGGCGCTTCGGTCGGGAAACGCTGCAGGAACAGCGCCACCGTCATGTCGCCGGACACATAGCCCAGCGCGAGGCGCTGTTTCCACGGCAGGTGGGAAAAGTGCGGCGCCAGCAGTGCGGAGAAGATAACGAAACGCAGGTTGACCACCAGCGAGGTGGCGAACACGACCCAGATCGGGGCGCCGGCGGCAATCAGCGGCAGCGAAGCCAGTTGCGCGGAGCCGGCGAACACCAGCAGCGTCATCGCCAGCGATTGCGGGACGGTCAGCCCGGTCTTGACCATGGCGATACCGACCACCAGGCCCCAGGCGCCGATGCCGAAAAGGGTGGGAATGCCGACCTTGAAGCCTTCGCGGTAAATCGCGGGATCTTCATCCGCAGGAAGGACGTGGGCTTGCGCGCCCGGTGCGCCGCCGCTCATGTTGTTTTCTTGCCACAGCATGCGTGTGGAGTCGCGGCGGGGAGTACGGGGCGGTCGGCCATGAAGCGCAATTCTTTGTGAGGCGCCGCGGCCTGTCTTCGGGGGAAAACTTCGGGCACGGCCGGGATGGTCAAGCCGCTATTTTAGCGGCCATTTCGGATGCCTGCCCGAATCCGCTAAAATCGAGGTCTTGACCCATAGCGTTATTCGGAGAATTCATGAATCACAAGAAAGTGCCTGCTGTCGAACTTGAAGCGAAAGACCTGCCGGCCCACTGCCCAAACCCGGCAATGCCGCTGTGGTCGTCGCATCCGCGCGTGTTCCTCGACTTCGGCCACGACGGCTTGGCCAAGTGCCCGTACTGCGGCACCGAGTACATGCTCAAGCCGGGCACCGTGGTGTCGCATCACTAATTCCGAACCTGGCGACAGGCCATGAAAAGCAAGCTACACCTGGGAACCGCTGCGGACGTCGAAGCTGCCTTCTATGACGCCCTCAATCGGGGCGACGTCGACGCGCTGATGGACCTGTGGGCAGATGACGACGAGATCTACTGCATCCACCCGGGCGGCCCGCGCCTGTGCGGCCACGCCGCCATCCACGCCTCGTGGCAGGCGATCCTGGAGCGCGGCGGCTTGCAGATCCGGCCTTCGCAGCTGCACGAAACCCACAACATGATGTGCGCCGTGCACAGCATGGTCGAGGGCGTGACTTCCAGCGCCGAAGAACCTGCGCACCTGGTCGCCACCAATATCTACATGAAGACGCCGCAAGGCTGGCGCATCGCCTCGCGCCATGTGTCGGTGGCGCCGGGCCCGGCCAGCGCCGGTGCAGCCATGCCCTCGAACCTGCATTAAGGCCCCGATGCACTACACGGCCCCGCTCTGGCTGCCCAGCGGACACCTGCAGACGATCTACCCCGCGATTGCGATACCCAAGCCGCCGGTAAAGTTCCGCCGCGAGCGCTGGGATGCGGCCGACGGCGACTTCGTCGACGTCGATTTCGTCGACGGCGACCCGGGCAAACCTTTCCTGGTGATGTTCCACGGACTGGAAGGGTCGTCGAGCAGCCACTATGCGCGCGCGATGATGGCCGCCGTCGCCGCGCGCGGCTGGTCGGGCGCGGTACCGCACTTTCGCGGCTGTTCGGGCGAGCCGAACCTGGCGCCGCGCTTCTACCATTCAGGCGACGCCCAGGAAATCGACTGGATCATCCGGCGCCTGCGCCCGCGCGCCCAGGACAAGTTTTATGCGGTCGGCGTTTCGCTTGGCGGAAATGCATTGTTACGCTGGCTGGGAGAATCGCAGCACCAGGCCGAGATTGTTGACGCAGCCGTATCAATCTCTGCTCCGCTCGACCTGGCGCGTGGTGGCGAGTCGCTGGGGGCCGGCCTCAATATGCTGTACACGCGCATGTTCCTGCGCTCGCTGAAGCCCAAGTGCCTGGCCAAGCTGGACCAGCATCCCGGTCTGTTCAACCGCGACGCGATGATGGCCGCGCGCGACCTGTACGACTTCGACAACGTGGTGACGGCGCCGCTGCACGGCTACAAGGACACCGACGACTACTGGAACCGCGCCAGCGCCAAGCACATCCTGCAAGACATCACGGTGCCGACCCTTGTACTCAATGCGCAGAACGATCCCTTCCTGCCCGGCCGCTACCTGCCGCGCAAGGCCTCGCCGTACGTCACCCTGGAGTATCCCGCGCATGGCGGCCACGTCGGCTTTGCCACCGGCGGCATGCCCGGCCGGCTGGACTGGCTGCCGCAGCGCGTGATGCATTTCCTCGAAGGCGGCAATTCTGTGCGGGCGACAGCGCCCGAATTGTGCGAAGCTGGCGACCATGGATGACATTGTTAAACAGGCCATCGCGAAATGGCCCAACGTACCGCACTGCTACGGCTGGCTGGCGCTCGACGCGCGCGGCGCGTGGCGCATGCGCGACGAACGCGCGCAGCAGCTGAACCTCCCGGGCGACAAGCTGAACCAGCCCGCCCTGCTTGGCTTCATCAACCGCAACTACGCGGCGGACGAGCGCGGCTGCTGGTATTTCCAGAACGGTCCGCAGCGGGTTTACCTGAATTTGGAAGCGACGCCCTTCATCGCGCGCACCGATCCGCTGCAGGGGCTGGTGGTGCAGACAGGTGAGCCGCTGGGGACCATTGAACGGGCGGCGCTGACGGAAGCGGGCGAGCTGATACTGGCTAGTGATGGCAAGGTCGCGCAGCTTGACGACCGCGATATGACGCAGCTGATGGATGCGATGGAGATTGACGGACATCGTGCGTCCGACGATGCCTTGATGGCGTGGCTTGAGGGTGGCGCAGGAAAACTGACACTGCGCACCGGCGGCGCCGAGGTGGCGGTGGAGCGCGTCCATCGCGACGAAGTCAACGCGACATTCGGCTTCCAGCGAATTCCTCATCCGTAGGGCGGACAAGGTCGAAGACCGCCTCCGCGCGATCCGCCAGCGACGCCAACGGACTAATTCTTCTTAGCCTCTTCCAACTCTTCCCTGCGCTTGGCCTGCCACTCCCGCTCGCGCGCATCGATCAGCGACATGTCATAAAACGACGCATCCTTCGACTTGCGCGCGATATTCAACTGGTCCAGCGCCGCCAGCATGCTGCCCCCAAGCGCATACGACTCCGCCAGCGCGATGTGCTGCAACGTGATCTTCCCCTGCGCCGCATAAGTCCGTGCCAGCAAATCATGCAGCTTCGGCTCCTCCCGATACAACTGCGCCTGGTCGCGCAAGAACTTCGCCGCATCATCCAGCTTGCCATTGACGATCATCGCATCCGCATACTGCCGCGCGATGCCACGCGACAGCGGGAACTGCAGATGCGCCAGTTCCGCATCCTTCAAGCCCTGCAGCTTCATTTCCGCACTCTGCGATGGCGCCAGCTTGATTTCGATGCCAAGGCTGGCGAACATCGCCGCACCGTTGCTGTCCTTGTGCGCGGCCGACAACACGCCCTTTTCGGGCGGCTTGAGCGTGGCGCGCGCCTTGTCCAGCCACGCCTGCGCCTTGGCGGGGTCACCACGCTTCAGTTCAAGGAAGGACAAACCGTATTGCGCCCCAGCCTTCTGCTGGCGACTCAACTGATTGAGCTGACTTTCGAACGCCGCGTAAGTATCGCGCAAGCCCTGCGTGCTCTCGTCCTGCAGCACGCGCACGCGGGCACGTACCAGGTGGAACTCGATGCTGTCCACGCGCTGCTTGTACGGCGTTTCGCGGATGCGCGACTGGATGTCCGAAATGCGTTCCGAGGTCAGGGGGTGGCTGCGCAGGTAGGCCGGCATGAGATCGGAATAGTTGCGGCTGGCCGACTGCAAGCGCTGGAAGAATTCCACCATGCCGGTAGTGTCGTAGCCGCCCTTGCCCATGATCTGGAAGCCAACCCGGTCGGCCTCGCGCTCGGCGTCGCGCGAGAAGTCGAGTTGCCGCTGGATGGCCAGGCCCTGGCCGCCCATGAACACGCCCATGGCCGCATCGGTGCTGGCCTTGGATGCCAGCGCGGCCAGCAGCATGGCGGCCAGCGGGATCAAGGCATCCTGTTTCTGCTTCCCCAGCATGCGCGCGATGTGGCGCTGCGTGACGTGGCCAATTTCGTGCGACATGACTGAGGCCAGTTCGGACTCGCTCTGGGCCGCGATCAGCAACCCGGAGTGCGCACCGATGAAGCCGCCCGGAAGCGCGAACGCATTGAGCAGCGGGTCGCGAACGGCAAAGAAGTAAAAGTCGGCATTGGTCTCGCCGCGCGCGCCGGGATAGGCGGCGACCAGCGCATTGCCAAAATTGTTCATGTACTCGAGGACGGCGTCGTCGTCGAGAAAATCCTTGTCGCGCCGGATATCGCGCATGATTTCCTCGCCAAGCTTGCGCTCGAACACGGGTGAAAGGTCTTCGCGGGCGGCGTCGCCGAGCGTGGGCAAGCTGGGCGAACCGGTGGCCTGAGCATAGCCGGCGGGCGTGGCCGCCAGCAGGGATGCGATGGCCACGACGGAAACGGCCGTGAAGGTGCGCCGCACGCGGACTGTGAGCCGCCGAAGAGCTGGAGCTGGATTCGTTTTCACGATGCTATGATACCTGCATCCGCAGAACCTGCATCAGTGCCCGTGGAATGAAACATTTTGTTACCACCTATCAATTCCCTACCTATGACGACAAGCGATACCCCTGCCGGCTCCGGCGGCCTGACCCATTTCGACGCCGGCGGCCAGGCACATATGGTGGACGTAGCCGCCAAGAACGAGACCCACAGGATTGCGGTGGCGGCCGGCACGATCCGGATGAAGCCGGAAACGCTGGCCCTGGTGGTGTCCGGCACGGCGAAGAAAGGCGATGTGCTGGGGATCGCGCGCATCGCGGCCATCATGGCAGCCAAGCGGACCAGCGACCTGGTGCCCTTGTGCCATCCGCTGGCGCTGACGCGGGTGGCGGTCGATTTCGAGGTCGATGAGGCGGGGTCGAAGGTACATTGCCGCGCGCAAGTCGAGACTGTCGGCAAGACCGGCGTGGAGATGGAGGCACTGACTGCTGTGCAGGTTGGGCTGCTGACCATCTACGATATGTGCAAGGCCGTCGACCGGGGCATGGTGATGACCGACGTCAGGGTGCTCGAAAAGCATGGCGGCAAGTCGGGAGATTGGTCGGCTGACGTGTAAGCGGAACCATAGCTTGGCCCACCAAGTCCATTTTTCGGTTTTCCACTTCAGGGAGAGGCGCCCGCGACATCACCGCTCAAACGGGACCAGACCAAGAGCTGTCGGTGATCAGGAAGGATTAGTTTCAATGTGACAACTGACTTCCCATTCACCCTGCGCCATTTCCTCGAATACTCGGGAGGAAGTCTTGTACTCGATTGAGAACACGTGACCATTTACGCACCATACTCGGGCTCGTAACTTCGTTGCACTTCTCTTTGCCATGAGATCGACCACAGCGACTTTGAATTCGCCGTCCTTTTCAAAGCATAATTCGCGAGGGAACTCTGACTTACCATTACGCATCACAAACAAATTCACTTCGCGTTTGTCTGGACTTCGGTGAATCTTATTGATGACTTGGAGCTGCTTTGCCCAAAGTTCAGCATCCGGAGTCGACAGCTTCACCCGTACCGCGTCGAAAATAACCCGCTCAAGCGGTGACAACTTAGCGCTTGGGAGAAGTAAGCATTTTAGTGCATCAATCAGCGACGACATTCGCACTCCGCCTGTCCAGCACCGCCGGCTCCATATGCAGCACCGGACGAGTCCGTTGCTGGCGCTCTTGAGACGCCCGCGGTCGTTGTAGACATAAGTGTTCACGCCGTCGCCAACAAGATTGCCGGCCGCGTCGTAAGCATTACTGGTACTTTGATCGGGTCGTGCCGTGATCATCAGCCGGTTGCTGGTCGGGCTGATCGAGTTTGCGTAAGGAATAGCGCCCAATTTTAGCTGGGTGCGGTTTTCGCTGGCGTCGAAGGTGCCTTGAAGTAATGGCGAAGTATGTAACCAAACGGCAGCACCAGCGGAACAAGGATCACGCCCATGGCGGTGGCGAACAAGGTTTCGCTGGCGTAGGCATCGAGGCCGGGCCCCATCCACATTGGCAAAGCGAACGCGACGATCCAGATGACTTTCCAGACCAGCTCGAACATCAGTAACGGGAGCATCTGGAGGGGATAGCGCAAGCCAAGCAAGGACATCAGCGCGAGCGCGCCGAGCAGCGAGCGGACCACCGTGCTCGAATTGGCGGTGACGGACGGCGGGAAGATGATCGATGGCCAAATGCTCAGGGCCAGGCCCACCGCGATTAACAGATACATGGCTCTCAACAGATAGAGCCTCAAGGTGCTGACTTCAGACACGGCATCACTTCCTTTCCGGTTAGTTAGACGGTAGACGGCCAAGTACTACTCAACTTCGCGCAGCATCTTTTCCACTGCCGCCAGGCGGGTCTTGAGGTCCGCGAGCGTTGCATTGACGGCAGCCAGCGTCGCCGCGGTTTCAGCCTGTGCCGCTACCGCTTTTGCTGCGATATCGCGGTAGGCCTCATCTCTCGCACTGCGCGCCTTGGCCTGCTGGATGGCCGAGAAATACTTCATGCCGAAGATGAGCAAGATCGTGCCGAAGAAGATACTGAGGGTGATGAAGAACACATGTTCAGGCATAGGAACTCCTACTTCTCAAGGTTGATGGTCAGGGTCTTCACGGCTTCCGCGATGGCGGTTGGCGTGAGCTCGAAATTGAAGTTGCTTACTTCGAAGTAGTTAAACGCTTTGCCACCGTCCGACAGTTCAAGCTGGCTGGTGACGAGGCCGACGTTCTGGAGCTTTTGCAGGTGCAAATGCAAAAGCGGCCGGCTGATGCCGATCTCGCGCGCAAGCTGGCTGACGTAGTTGCGTCCGCCCTCCGCCAGCGCCGCGATGATGCGCAGCCGGTGCGGATTGGCAAGCGCCGACAGCATCGCCAGCATTTGATCTCCTTCGGGTGGTTGGGGTTTTACTTTCACGTGTAAAGAATAGTTTACACGTGAAAGGAAGTCAAGAGCGACCTCGCTCCAGTCGGGTCATCACGATAGCGGCGAGCGGCTGGTTGAAGCCGTTACCTGCTGACTTCATCAGCAAATGGCGTGCCAGCAATTTGTGGAATCGCTCTGCCTTTACGGATGGCCATATCGCCAATTCTCGTCGCCGACATAACATTTTTTGTCGGTATCGCGGCCAAATTTCCGCACGTCGTGGTTGCAAGATACGCCGAACATCAAAAACCGTTCGCCCATAGAAAAATCCCGCGTGTTTGCGCACGCGGGATTTTCAGGATGGCTGCGTGAGCAGCGGGCTGATATTAGCCGTTGGCGGTGCAGACAGCTGCTGGGCCGATGATCTTGGTCTGGTCTGCAGCCAGGACGTTAGCTGCGCAGGTCCATGCGCCAGCAGCCGTACGGGTCAGGGTGATAACCTTGGTTGCGACAGCAGTTGGACCGCCGACGATCGTGCACGTGAGGCCGCCATTTGCAGCAACAAGTGCCAGGGTGCAGTTAGCGGTCGATGCCTGGACTGGCAGATCGCCGATTGCAGCGGGTCCCGCGCCGTCGTTCATCATGACATCGAACGGAGTCTTGGCCGCCGAGACTTCACCCAGTGCTGCAGCGAACTTCGACTTGGCGACGTAGTTCTGGTATGCAGGAATTGCTACCGCTGCCAGGATACCGATAATTGCAACAACGATCATCAGTTCGATCAGGGTGAAGCCGGCTTGTGCTTGTTTCTTCATCATTTTCATCGATTTCATGGTGGTCTCTCCGTCAGGGGTTAATTTGTGTTGTGCAGTGCTACCGCTCTTCCATATGAGCAATTGGCGTGCCAGCTCGTTTCAACCCGTTTTTATTAGCTCGGCGATATCAAAACCGATCAAAACCGCCATTTTTCGTCCGGTTTACTGACATTTTTTGTCAGTTGCCGAGGCGCAATTTGTCACGGATCAAGATGTGACAGAAAATTTCATCTGGGTTCCGGAGAGATCAATCGTATCTCCGTCGAGAAGCTCGCGTTGCTCAGTGGGCAGCCCATTGACGAGCAGCGCTGCAGTACCTTCGACCTGGTCGACAAAAAATCGTTCCGCCTGGCGGCCAATCACTGCGACCATTACCCCGGGGGTGCCGAGGGTGGTAAGTGGTTTCACCAGTTTCAGGGTTTTGCCGGCGTTGGGGCCGTTCATAACCTCGACCGACGCCTTCAGCGGGGCAGCAGGGGCTTGCGGGGGAGCTGCGGTGCCGACATAGCTCAAGGTGTGCAGTGCCAAGGTAATAACGTCGCGGTCGGCCAGGGTCTGGCGCGCGATCCGCTGGCCATTGACCAAGGTTCCATTGGTGCTGCCCAGGTCTTCTACCTGTGTAACGCCGCCATCGAAAGTAATGGCGGCATGCTGGCCGCTGATGGCGCGGTGGTCGATCACGATGTCGTTGTGAGGATGGCGTCCGATGGTCATGCGCGGCTTGGTCAGCTCGACCTCCTGCTCCACTGTGTCGCCGTGCGAGATGATGATTTTGGGCACTTCAGGTCTCCAAGGGCCGGGCGCCATGCTGTGTCTTTCGCAAGCGCTACTACATAGCAGTCTCAGCATGGGCTCCCGCGTGCGCGGGAACGACGGAATAACGTGTAGCAATTCAGTTCACACATACCGACACAGAAAAAACGGGGAGCGAAAACGCTCCCCGTTATTATTGACTACCTTTGTACCTGGTTACAAATTACAGCATTGCTTTCAGCAGCTTCGCCATTTCCGACGGGTTCTTGGTGGTCTTGATGCCGCAGGCTTCCATGATGTCCAGCTTGGCTTGCGCGGTGTCTGCGCCGCCCGAGATCAGCGCACCGGCGTGGCCCATGCGCTTGCCCGGAGGTGCGGTTACACCGGCGATGAAGCCAACCA
Organism: Massilia cavernae; assembly: GCF_003590855.1. GTDB lineage: Bacteria > Pseudomonadota > Gammaproteobacteria > Burkholderiales > Burkholderiaceae_D > Telluria_A > Telluria_A cavernae. Next base: position 44,017 of record NZ_QYUP01000119.1, on the reverse strand, counting down.
CCGGCTTCTTCATATTGTCCTTGATCCAGTACGCCGCGTTGGCTTCGTCCGGGCCGCCGATCTCGCCAATCATGATAACCGCGTCGGTATCAGGATCGTCATTGAACATCTTCATGATGTCGATGTGCTTCAGGCCGTTGATCGGGTCGCCGCCGATGCCCACTGCCGAAGACTGGCCCAGGCCCAGTGCGGTCAGCTGGCCGACTGCTTCATAGGTCAGGGTGCCGGAGCGCGATACCACGCCGATGCGGCCCTTCTTGTGGATGTGGCCCGGCATGATGCCGATCTTGATTTCGTCAGGGGTGATCAGGCCTGGGCAGTTAGGGCCCAGCAGCAGGGTCTTGGAACCTGCTTTTGCCATGCGGTCCTTCAGGGCCATCATGTCGCGGACAGGAATGCCTTCGGTAATGCAGATCGCCAGGTCCAGCTCGGCTTCGACAGCTTCCCAGATCGCGGCAGCCGCGCCTGCTGGCGGTACGTAGATGACTGACACGTTCGCGCCGGTTTCTTTTTTCGCTTCGGTGACGTTGGCGAAAATTGGAATGCCTTCGAAGTCTTCGCCGGCTTTCTTCGGGTTCACGCCAGCAACGAATGCGGCCTTGCCGTTCGCGTAGTCGCGGCACATGCGGGTGTGGAACTGACCGGTCTTGCCGGTAATCCCTTGGGTGACAACTTTTGTATCTTTATTAATCAGGATCGACATGTTATTTCCTTCGAATTAGGCTTTACCAGCAGCAGCGGCAACCACGGCCTTCGCTGCGTCTTCCATCGTATCGGCCGAGATGATCGGCAGGCCGGAGTCGGCCAGCATCTTCTTGCCGATGTCTTCGTTGGTGCCCTTCATGCGCACGACCAGCGGCACTTGCAGGGAAACGGCCTTGGATGCGGTGATCACGCCTTCGGCGATCACGTCGCAGCGCATGATGCCGCCGAAGATGTTAACCAGGATGGCTTTCAGGCCAGGGTTCTTCAGCATGATCTTGAATGCTTCGGTCACTTTTTCTGCCGTCGCACCGCCGCCCACGTCGAGGAAGTTGGCTGGCTCGCCGCCGAACAGCTTGATGGTGTCCATGGTGGCCATAGCCAGGCCGGCGCCGTTGACCAGGCAGCCGATGTTGCCGTCGAGCGAGATGTAGGCCAGGTCGAACTTCGATGCTTCGACTTCAGCCGGGTCTTCTTCGTCCAGGTCGCGGAAAGCGACGATTTCTGGCTGGCGGTACAGCGCGTTCGCGTCGAAGTTGAACTTGGCGTCCAGTGCGATGACCTTGCCGTCGCCGGTCAGGATCAGCGGGTTGATTTCAGCCAGCGATGCGTCGGTTTCCCAGTACGCCTTGTACAGGCCTTGCAGCTGCTTGCGCGCGTCGGCGATCGAAGCGGCAGGCACGCCGATCTTGGCCGAGATGTCGTCCGCTTCCGCGTCGGTCAGGCCGACAGCCGGGTCGATCGCGATCGAGTGGATTTTTTCCGGGTTCGAGTGGGCGACTTCTTCGATGTCCATGCCGCCTTCCGACGACGCCATCAGCACGACCTTCTGGCTGACGCGGTCGGTAACCAGCGACACGTACAGTTCTTTCTTGATGTCCGCGCCTTCTTCAACCAGCAGGCGGCGTACTTTCTGGCCTTCAGGGCTGGTCTGGTGCGTTACCAGCTGCATGCCCATGATCTGGTCAGCGTATTCCTTGACTTGTTCCAGCGACTTGGCAACCTTGACGCCGCCGCCTTTGCCGCGGCCGCCAGCATGGATCTGCGCCTTGACTACCCATACCGGGCCGCCCAGCGTTTCAGCAGCTTTGACAGCTTCTTCCACGGACATGCACGGGATGCCGCGCGGTACCGTCACTCCGAATTGCCGGAGGATTTCTTTGCCTTGATACTCATGGATTTTCATGCTGGCTTCCCTTCTTATGTTGCTGATTTGTAGAAATACGGTTGAGATGCAAAATGGGACTTCGGAAAAACGGTGAATCTGACGCTAATTTGCCGCCGGCTTGACGTACCAGCGTGGGTAATATTTTTCGACCGCAGGGCCATCGGCGCGCAGGCCGTGGCACTTGTCGATCTGGAATGGGCGGTTCGGCAGCAGATCGTCGTCGCTGTCGCCGTCGCGTGTCTTGATGACATCGTTGGCATAGGCCTGGATGGCGGCGGTCGGCAGCACCTGGGCCAGCTCGGTCAGGTGGGTGCAGCCCAGCACGCCCGACAGGCGTTCCTTCAGGCCGGCGCGGAAACCCTTCATCAGGCATAGGCCGACCAGCTGCTTGTAGGCAGGGCCGATCACGTCGCAATAGCCGGGATAGGGAACCGCGTCAGACGCGGCTTCGGCGTCGACGATGTTCAGGTTCAGGTCGATGGTGATGCGCAGGCGCAGGTCGTGCAGCGGCGTTCCCGCTTCGCGGACACCCGAGGCGAGCGTGACTTCCTTGTCCTTGATGTCGGTGATGCGCGCGTCGAGATCCCATAGGCCATCGTCGCGTTTGAACGCTTCGACTTGGATGGCGCGGGTGTGCCGTAATACGCGCGCGACGGGAGGTGACAGGGGCATAAGAACCGGATGCCGCAAATACGGCAATAAATAGTATGCAGCTAGTGTGCTGATGCACGTCGCCGCAGCTTCTGCGGACGAACACCGCTCATGCGGCGCTGCTTAAACCCCAAAAGTTTATCACATGTAGGACCGCCATTGCGGCCGAACATGCTTTTGCCCCTGCCGCCTTTGGCATAATTGCAATGCCGTCAATATTGCATCGCGGTGGCCAGGCGCGGCGTTTGTGCGCTGCGGCGCCGGCGTGGCACCGGTGCAGCGCCTTCGGTTGGCTGCGCCTGCGGGGCCGGCTCGCCCAGTTTGAAGACGCTGATTGCCTGGGCCAGCGAGTGGGCCTGGTCGCGCAGCAGTTCGGCCACCGCGGCGGCTTCCTCCACCTGGGCCGCGTTCTGCTGGGTGGCTTCGTCCATCAGGGCGATGGCGCGGTTGACCTGCTCGATGCCGGAACTCTGCTCGGCGCTGGCCGACGTGATTTCGCCCATGATGTCGGTGACGCGGCGCACGCGCTCGACGATCTCCGCCATCGTGGCACCAGCTTCGTCGACCAGGCGAGTGCCGCTTTCGACCTTGTCCACCGAATCGCCGATCAGGGTCTTGATTTCGCCGGCGGCCGCCGCGGAGCGCTGGGCCAGGTGGCGCACCTCGGAGGCGACCACGGCAAAGCCCCTGCCCTGTTCACCGGCGCGGGCGGCCTCCACTGCCGCGTTCAAGGCGAGGATATTGGTCTGGAAGGCGATGCTGTCGATTACCCCGATGATGTCGACGATCTTCGTCGACGACGCGTTGATCGAGCCCATGGTGGTGACCACCTGCGCCACCACCTCGCCGCCCTTGAGCGCCACGTCGGACGCGGACTGGGCCAGCTGGTTGGCCTGGCGGGCGTTGTCGGCGTTCTGGCGCACGGTGGAAGTCAGTTCCTCCATCGACGCCGCGGTTTCCTCCAGCGAGCTGGCCTGCTGCTCGGTGCGGCCGGAGAGGTCGGCGTTGCGCGAGGCGATCTGGGTCGAGGCGGACGAGATTTCGTCGGACCCGGCATGGACCTTGCGCACCATGGCCACAAGATTGGCGTTCATGTCCTTCAGTGCGGCCATCAGCTGGCCGGTTTCATCCTGGGTGCTCACTTCGATTTGCTGGGTCAAGTCGCCCTGGGCCACGCTGCGGGCAACCTTGACTGCCTTGCCGACCGGGCGCGAGATAGCGCGGATCAGCCACAGGCCGACCAGGCTGGAGATGATGACGCCGAAGACGATGCCGGTGATGCAGCTGATGCGCACCAGCTTGTAGATGCGCTGGCTGTCCTCGAATTCAGCGCGGGCCAGTTCGATCTGGTGGCGCAGCAGCAGGTCCATGTTTTCCTGCACGGGTTTGAACAGCTGCTTCATCGGGCCGTGCAGCACCTGGCGCGCGGCTTCGATGTCGCCGGCGCGCAGGGCGGCGAGTGCGGGGTTCAGGCCCTGCGCCACATACCTGCTGCGGCTGGCGATGAATTTGTCAGCGACTTCCTTCTCCTCGCCAACAGGGGCGATGGCCTGGTAACGCTGCCAGATCTGGCCGACCAGGGCGGCGCGCTTTTCGATGTCGGCGACTTCACGCGCGATGGCGGCGGGGTCGCTGGTCAGGGCCAGCGCCACGGACAGCTGGTTCTTGTCGACGATGCGGATCACCTGGTCGAGGTATTCCACGGGAACGAGGCGGTGTTCGTAGTTGGATTTCATCGCCTGGTTGGCCATGCCGAGGCTGAAAATGCCGATGACGCCGCCGCTGACGAGCAGGATCGACATAAATCCGATGACGAACAGCAGGCGGGATTTGATGGTGAGGTTGCGGAGCATGGGTCTATCCTGTCTTTGATCTTAGTCAATAGGCAGGATAGGGATTTGGGTGCGGGAAATCTTTGATGTAGCTCAAAAATTTCCGTAAGCCAACAAATTCAGAGGCAGGACATCGAAGTTCGGCGGATGCGCGCAGGCGCTTATCCGCCCTACAGTTTCCTAACCGAAATACCTGTAGGGCGGATAACGCGGCTGCCGCCGAGGCCGCGCATCCGCCGAATCGACTTCCCGAAACGGGAAAACATCGGGAACGTGGTCGTTGCCGCCGGCGGGGCCGCCCGCTGTTGGTGAGGAGATGGGCGGCGCGGGCTGCCCATCAACAACGGAAGGCGGCCTCGCAGGAAGCCTCGGGCGCTTTCAGTCGTCGTCCTCTTCACCCTTCAGCGCGGTAAAGATGGCGCGCTGCGAGAAACCGCGCTGCATCAGGAATCGCATCTGCTTGTTGCGCTCGGCCGGGTCGGTCGCGACCTCGCCAAACCTGCGCCGCCATAAATCGCGCGCGCGCTTTAATTCGGTGTCGGCCAGCTCGGCCTTCACTTCCTGCAAGGCTTCGCCGCCCACGCCGTGGCTTTGCAGCTCGGCCATGATGCGGCTGTTGCCGAAGCGCGCGGACCGCCGGTGTACCAGCGATTCGGAAAAACGCTCCTGCGACAGCCAGTTGTTCTTCTCTAGAAAATCCAGAAGGGCGTCGACGTCGTCGCCCTCTTCCGCATACCGCGACAGCTTGCGCCCCAGTTCCAGCCGGCTGTGCTCCCGCATCGACAGGTAGCGGAGGGCACGGCCTTTCAGGCTAAGCTTGGGCCGCATCGCCGATTACTCGGCAACCGCTTTCAGCTTGGCTGCCTTTGGTGCAGCTTCTTCGCCCACTGGCGGCGGCAGTTCGCGCACGCCCAACGCGGCGCGTACCTTGTTTTCGATTTCGCGCGCCAGAGCCGGGCGTTCCTTCAGGAAGATGCGCGCGTTGTCCTTGCCCTGGCCGATACGTTCGCCGTTGTAGCTGTACCAGGAACCGGACTTCTCGATGACCTTGTTGTCGGCGCCCAGGTCCAGGATTTCGCCTTCGCGCGACGTGCCTTCTCCATAAAGAATGTCGAAGTGCGCTTCCTTGAACGGCGGCGCGATCTTGTTCTTGACGACCTTGACCTTGGTTTCGTTGCCGATCACTTCGTCACCCGACTTGATCGAGCCGGTGCGGCGGATGTCCAGGCGTACCGACGCGTAGAACTTCAGCGCGTTACCGCCGGTGGTGGTCTCCGGGCTGCCGAACATCACGCCGATCTTCATGCGGATCTGGTTGATGAAGATGACCAGCGTGTTGGTGCGGTTGATCGAGCCGGTCAGCTTGCGCAGCGCCTGGGACATCAGGCGTGCCTGCAGCCCCGGCAGCGAGTCGCCCATGTCGCCTTCGATTTCGGCGCGCGGGGTCAGTGCCGCCACCGAGTCGATGACCACCAGGTCGACCGAACCCGAGCGCACCAGCGCGTCGGTGATTTCAAGCGCCTGTTCGCCGGTGTCCGGCTGGGAAATGAGCAGCTCGGACAGGTTGATGCCCAGCTTTTGTGCGTAGGTGACGTCGAGCGCGTGCTCCGCGTCGATGAAGGCGCAGGTGCCGCCCAGCTTTTGCATTTGGGCGATGGTCTGCAGGGTCAGCGTGGTTTTACCCGAGGATTCAGGGCCGTAGATTTCGACGATGCGGCCACGCGGCAAGCCGCCGACGCCGAGGGCGATGTCGAGGCCCAGCGAGCCGGTCGACACGGTCTGGACTTCCTCGACCGGGGTGCTGGCGTCCATGCGCATGACGGAACCCTTGCCGAACTGCTTTTCGATCTGCGCCAGGGCGGCGGCCAGCGCCTTGCCCTTTTCAGCGGCATTCAACACGTTTTTTTTGTCGTCCATAATCTTCTTTCAGTCTGAAAAAGGGCGGGTTCACTCGAATCAGTCGATACTGTATAAAAAAACAGTGTTCTTTGCAAGCGCTACTTGCATATATCGCGGAATAGGTCAAAAATCATGATTACTCTCGCAGGGTTGGGGAAAATGAAACACAATAGACCTCCCTGCCAGCCCGACTGTTCCGGTGCCTCATGCGTATTTTACTTGCCGAAGATGATAGTGTACTTGCCGACGGACTGACCCGTTCCCTGCGCCAGTCGGGCTACGCGATCGACTGCGTGCGCAACGGCCAGGAGGCCGACACCGCCCTGTCCACCCAGGAATTCGATCTGCTGATCCTCGACCTTGGCCTGCCGCGCATGTCCGGCCTCGAAGTGCTGCGCCGCCTGCGCGCGCGCTCGTCGCTGCTGCCGGTGCTGATCCTCACCGCCGCCGATTCGATCGAACAGCGCGTCAATGGCCTCGACCTCGGCGCCGACGACTACATGGCCAAGCCGTTCGCCCTGTCCGAGCTGGAAGCGCGGGTGCGCGCCCTCACCCGGCGCGGCGCCGGCGGCGGCCCCACCGTGATCCGCCATGGCCCGCTGGTGTACGACCAGGTCGGCCGCAGCGCCTACGTCAACGACCAGATGCTCGACCTGTCGGCGCGCGAACTGGGCCTGCTCGAGATTCTTTTGGCGCGTACCGGCCGGCTGGTGTCGAAGGAGCAGCTGGTCGACCACCTGTGCGAATGGGGCGAGGAAGTGTCCAACAACGCCATCGAGGTGTACGTGCATCGCCTGCGCAAGAAGATCGAGGTGGGCGGCGTGCGCATCGCCACCGTGCGCGGGCTGGGCTACTGCCTTGAAAAATACCCCGATGCCGCGCGCGCCGGCACGGACCTGCCTCCCGATTCGAAGTGAACGAGCGCGACGCCGGGCTGTCCGGCGCCACCGAGCCGCCGCTGCCGCCCGAGCTGTACCAGCCGCCCGGCGCCGAACCCGAAGAGAGCATCCAGCATTCGCTGTTCGGCGAAATCCTCGACTGGATGCTGGCGCCGCTGCTGCTGCTGTGGCCAATGAGTATCGCGATCACCTACCTGGTGGCCAAGTCGATCGCCAACCAGCCTTTCGACCACGCGCTGGAAGACAGCGTGACAGTGCTGGCGCAACAGGTGCGCGAGGTGGACGGCCGCACTGTGGCGCGGCTGGCCGGCAGCGCGCGCGACATCCTGCGCGCCGACGACACCGACAGCATCTACTTCCAGGTGGCTGGCCCGCGCGGCGAATACGTCGACGGCGACCGCGACCTGCCGCGCCCTCCCGACCCAGAGAACTACCGCAGCGGCGGCGTGCACTTCCGCGACGACGTGATGCACGGCGCCGAGGTGCGAGTGGCGTTCAGCTACGTCAACCTGCGCCCGGCCGCGCAGGACACCGCACCTCACGCCGCGCTGGTGCAGGTGGCCGAAACGCTCGACAAGCGCGCCCACCTGGCCAACGAAATCATCAAGGGCGTGATCCTGCCCCAGTTCATCATCCTGCCGATCGTGCTTGCGCTGGTGTGGTTCGCGCTGGCGCGCGGCCTGTCGCCGCTGGCCGAACTGCAGGCGCGCATCCGCGCGCGCCGGCCGGACGACCTGTCGCCGATCGATTCGCGCCAGGTGCCGGAAGAGATCTCGCCGCTGGTCGGCTCGCTCAACGACATGCTCGGGCGCCTGTCGCAGACCATCGACATGCAGAAGCGCTTCATCGCGGATGCCGCCCACCAGATGAAGACACCGCTGGCCGGCATGCGCATGCAGTCGGAACTGGCGCTGCGCCAGCTCGACCCGGACGAAATCCACCGCTCGCTCGAACAGCTGGCCAAAAGTTCGGAGTCCGCCACCCGCCTGGTCAACCAGCTGCTGGCACTCGCGCGCGCCGAGAACCAGCCGCACACCGGCCTGGCGTTCGAGCAGATCGACCTCAACGAACTGGCGCGCGGCGTGGTGCAGGATTGGGTCCAGGCCTCGTTCGCCAGCCGGATCGACCTCGGCTTCGAAGCCGGCGACACCAGCGTCAACATCGACGGCAACGCGATGATGCTGCGCGAGCTGCTGTCCAACCTGATCGACAACGCGATCCGCTACACGCCGGCCGGCGGCAGCGTCACGGTTCGGGTGCGCAGCGACGCCGGCCAGGCCATCCTGGAAGTGGAAGACACCGGCCCCGGCATCGCGCCCGCCGAACGCGCCAACGTGTTCGAGCGCTTCTACCGCATCCTGGGCAGCAGCGCCAGCGGCAGCGGGCTGGGGCTGTCCATCGTGCGCGAGATCGCGCAGCAGCACGGCGCCGAGGTCGACGTGTTTTCCAATCCGCGCGGCTTCGCGCGCAAGCTGCCGGGCTGCCTGATGCGGGTTACCTTCCCGCCGCCGCCCGCCGCCATCGAGGACGCCGAATGACCGAAGCAGCAGAACACGAAGACGCGGGCCTCGCCGCCCGCCGCATGCACGAACTGGTGACCGCGCGCGCCGCCCACTGGCGCCGCACCCGCCGCGTCACCGGACTGCTGCTGGCGCTTTGGTTTGCCACCACTTTCGGCACGGTGTTCTTCGCGCGCGAGCTGGCCGGGCTGTCCATCCTTGGCTGGCCGCTGTCGTTTTACCTCGCCGCACAAGGCGCCTCGCTGGCCTACCTCGCCATCATCGGCGTGTACGCCGCCGTGATGCTGCGCGCCGACCGCGAATTCGAGCAGCGCCAGCGGGAAATCGCATGATCACCGCCTCTCCCTATTTCCTCAAGCTGCGCCGCTACTATCTCTGGTACACCGCCGGCTTCGGCGGCTTCATTGCCGCGATCGCGCTGCTGGAGCAGGAAGGCATGCCGCGCCTGTGGATCGGCTATTCCTTCATGTTCGCCACCATCATGCTGTACGCGGCGATCGGCGTCATCAGCCGCACTTCCAACGTGTCCGAGTACTACGTGGCGGGACGGCGGGTACCGTCGCTGTTCAACGGCATGGCCACCGCGGCCGACTGGATCTCGGCCGCCAGCTTCATCAGCCTGGCCGGCGGCCTGTACCTGCACGGCTTCGACGGCCTGGCCTACATCATGGGCTGGACCGGCGGCTACTGCCTGGTGGCGCTGCTGATCGCGCCCTACCTGCGCCGCTTCGCCCAGTACACCATCCCCGACTTCCTGGCCGCGCGCTACGGCGGCGGCGCGGGCGGGCGCGGCGGACCGGTGCGGGCGATGGCGGTAGGCGCCACCATCATCGTGTCGTTCACCTACGTGGTGGCGCAGATCTACGCGGTGGGGCTGATCGCCTCGCGCTTCACGGGCGTCGACTTCTCGGTCGGAATTTTCCTCGGCCTGGCCAGCATCCTGGTGTGCTCCTTCCTGGGCGGGATGCGCGGCATCACCTGGACCCAGGTGGCGCAGTACATCATCATCCTGGTCGCCTTCCTGATACCGACCATGTGGCTGTCGGTGAAGCACGCGGACAACCCGCTGCCCCAGCTGGCCTACGGCTCGGTGATGCCCAAGCTGGCGCAGCGCGAGGCGGCGCTGGCCGTCGATCCGAAGGAGCTGGAGGTGCGCGCGGTGTTCCGCCAGCGCGCCGACGACTACGGCGCCCGGCTGGCGGCGCTGCCGGCGTCGTGGGAAAGCGGCAAGGTGGACGCCCAGCGCAGGCTTGACGAAGTCCGCCTGCGCGATGCCTCGCTGGCCGAAATCCGCGCCGCCGAACGGACGCTTGCCGCCTACCCGAAGGATGCCGAGGAGGCGGCGGAATTGTGGACCGCCAGGCGCGCCGCCAACCTGGCCCGCTCGCGCGCGCCGGTGCCGCACGCCACGCCCTTTCCCGGCGAAGACCGCGAACAGTCCGATATCCGCCGCAACAACTTCCTCGCCTTGGTGTTCTGCCTGATGCTGGGCACGGCCGCGCTGCCGCACATCCTGATGCGCTCCTACACCACGCCGTCGGTGCGCGAAACCCGCGGCTCGGTGTTCTGGACCCTGTTCTTCATTTTGCTGGTGTACCTGACCATCCCGGCGCTGGCGGTGCTGGTCAAGTACGACATCTACAGTTCGCTGGTGGGCGCCGAATTCGCGCGCCTGCCCGACTGGATCTCGTACTGGGCCAATGTGGACAAGGTCAATCCCCTGATCAGCATCACCGACATCAACCGCGACGGCATCCTGCAGCTGGCCGAAATCGCCATCGACGGCGACGTGCTGGTGCTGGCCACGCCCGAAATCGGCGGCCTGCCGTATGTGATCTCGGGGCTGATGGCGGCGGGCGGGCTGGCTGCCGCGCTGTCGACCGCGGACGGCCTGCTGCTGGCGATCTCCAACGCGCTGTCGCACGACGTCTATTACAAGATGGTCGACCCGGCCGCATCGACCCAGAAGCGGGTGACGATTTCCAAGCTGCTGCTGCTGGCGGTGGCCTTCATCGCGGCCTACGCCGCTTCGCAGAAACCGGCCGACATCCTGTCGCTGGTGGGGGCGGCGTTCTCGCTCGCGGCGTCGACGCTGTTCCCGGCGCTGGTGCTGGGCGTGTTCTGGAAACGCGCCAACCATCAGGGCGCGATCGCCGGAATGGCCGCGGGCTTCGTCGTCTGTGTGTATTACATGCTGCACACGCTGCCGATGGCGGGCGGCTCGGCGGCCGGCCAGTGGTTCCACATCGCGCCGATATCCGCGGGCATTTTCGGCGTACCTGCCGGGATCGCGGTGATGATCGTTGTCAGCCTGCTGACGGCACCGCCGGGGCGCCGCTCCGACGCGCTGGTCGACCACATCCGCTCGCCGGAGTAGCTGGCATATACAACCGGGGCAATGTTATTCTGAGAGTTATTCATTTATTAATAACTCATACTTATGCGTACAGCATTCTTGTTGACCGTGAGCGCCGCCGTGCTTGCCCTGGCATCCTTGTCCGCGGCCCATTCCCAATCGCCGGCACCGGCTGCGGCGCCGGTACCGATCGAATACTTCTTCGACAATCCGGAATTCAGTTCGGCCGCGCTGGCGCCTGATGCACGTTCGCTGGCGGTCCGCTTTGGCGGCAAGGGAACGCGCGACCGCCTCGCCGTGGTCGACCTCGACAAGAATGCGATCAAGGTGGTGGCGCAGTTCCAGTCTGCCGATATCGGTAACTTCTACTGGATCGACAACGAGCGGCTCGTGTACGACACCAACGACAAACGGCTCGGCCCCGGGGCGCGCCAGTTTGCGCCCGGCCTGTTCGCGGTGAACCGCGACGGCAGCGGCTTCATGCAACTCATCGCCGTCAGCGATGGGCCGCGCGATGCCTCCCGTCGCACCAATACGATCCTGCGGTCGGACCACTACCTGGTACAGCAGTTCGGCAGGCAGGATTCGAAATCGGTCTACATCACCAACGCGAAGTTTGGCAACGGCAACAATGACGAAGTCGAATACATTAACCTGATGCGCCTTGACACCCTGACCGGACGCACCGAGCACGTGAAGCGCCCGGGACTGGTCAAGGGATGGACGCTCGACCACAAGGGCGAACCGCGCCTGGCCACGCTGGTCGACAAGGACATCCAGACCCTCATGTACCGCGACCCGGCTGACGGCAACTGGCGCAAGCTGGCCTCGTTCAACCTGTACAAGGACAATGAGAACGTCTTCAACCCGGTTGCCTTCGGCCCGGACGGCACGCTCTATGTCAGCGCCTGGAGTTCCGATGACAAGTCCGGCTTGCATACTTTCGACTTCGCCACTGGCCGCGTGAGCGCACAGCCGGTCATCAAGCTTGCCGACTTCGATTTCAGCGGCAGCCTGGTCACCAGCCGCGACAAGCTGCTGGGCGTGCGCTACCTGAGCGACGCACGCGCGACCGCCTGGTTCGGCCCCGACATGAAAGCGCTCCAGGCCAAGGTGGATGCCCTGCTGCCATCGACGGTGAACCTGCTCGACGTCGCCGCCCGCGCGGAGACGCCGTGGGTGCTGGTCACCTCGTATTCCGACGTGCAGCCGACCACTATTGCGCTGTTCAACGCCGAGACCGGCAAGCTGAACAAGGTCGGCGACTTCCATGAAAGGATCGTGGCATCGCAGATGGCAAGCCAGGAACTGGTGCGCTACAAGACGCGCGACGGCATGGACATTCCCGCCTGGCTGACGATACCGAAGGGAGGCAAGCGCAAGGACCTGCCGATGGTCGTGCTGGTCCATGGCGGCCCACATGTGCGCGGCGGAGAATGGGGCTGGAAATCCGATGTGCAGTTCCTCGCCTCGCGCGGCTATGCTGTGCTCGAACCTGAATTCCGCGGCAGCAAAGGCTACGGCGAGAGGCACTTCCGCGCCGGCTGGAAGCAATGGGGCCTGGCGATGCAGAACGATATCGCCGACGGCACGCGCTGGGCCATCGCACAGGGCATCGCCGATCCGAAGCGCATCTGCATCGCCGGCGCCAGCTACGGCGGCTACGCCACGCTGATGGGCCTGGTGAACGATCCTGACCTGTACAAATGCGGCATCAACTGGATTGGCGTCACCGACATCAACCTCCTCTTCACCGGCCACGGCAGCGCCATCGACGACGCAGGCCAGACCTACAAGCAGTACGGCATGCCGGTCCTGATCGGCGATCCCAAGGAAGATGCGGCCCGCTTCAAGGCCACATCGCCACTGGAACAGGCGGCGCGCATCAAGCAGCCGCTGTTGATGGCCTACGGCGGCGTCGACCAGCGCGTCCCGCATTACCACGGCCGCAAGTTCTACGATGCGGTCAAGCCAGGGAATCCAGATGTGGAACTGATCGTGTACGACGACGAAGGCCACGGCTGGACCCAGCCGAAGACCCGCGTGGACTTCTGGTCCCGCGTCGAGAAGTTCCTCGATCGCCATATCGGGCCATCCGGCACTCAATCCAAGTAACCGGAGAATCCATGTCCCTGCCCTTCACCCGCGCCATCGGTCTTTGCGTGTTTGCCCTTGTCGCCGGTGGCTTCCCTGCCGCGTACGCCGCCGACGCACGTTCTCCGGTCGAACGCTTTTTCGAGAACGCAGAACTTGACGGCGCGGTGCTGTCGCCCGATGGCCGTTCGCTGGCCATGCGCGTCGCCAAGCGGGGGCAGCGGTCGGCGCTGACCGTGATCGACCTGGCCACCGACAAGGTGATCAGCAGCACGCGCTTCACCGACGTCGACATCGGCAAGGTGCGCTGGGTGAACAAGGGACGCCTGATCTTCGACACCATCGACCTGACCGTGGGACAGGCGGACTGGCAGTATGGCCCGGGGCTGTACGCTGTCGACCGCAACGGCGGCAAGCTGCGGCTGCTGGCGGAGCGGCGCAGCTACCCGGGCCCTTCCAACAACTCCGGCCGTCCGCAGAAGGTGCAGAAGGTGACGACCTTCATGATGAACCAGGACGGCGCACAGGATTCCGACAGCGTGTACGTCTACAGCCCGAACTTCGCCGGCGTGGACGGCATCAGCCACGTCAACCTGATGCGCCTCGATACCTATTCCGGCAAGACGGCGCTGGTGCCGCGGCCGGACCATGCCCAATCGTGGCTGCTGGACGAACGCGGCGAACCGCGCCTGGCCGTCGCCGCCGACGACGGCATCGCCAGCATCCATTACCGCGACCACGCCAGCGGCGAATGGCGCAAGAGCGCCAGCTTCGGCACCTTCATCGGCAAGCAGGACGTCATACGCCCGCTCGCATTCGGTCCGGACGGCATCCTGTACGTCGTTGCCGCCGCCGGCAAGGACAAAACGGCCGTGCACGCCTTCGACCTCGCCGCCGGCAAGGTAAGCGGCAAGCCGCTGGTGGTGACCGAGGACCACGACTTCAGCGGTCGACTCATCATCGGCCAGGGCAAGCTGCTGGGCGTGCGGGTGACCACTGATGGTGAGAATACCGTGTGGTTCGACGAGGGCATGAAGGCGATGCAGGCCAGGATCGACCAGCGCCTGCCGGACACCGTCAACCTGGTGTCGCTGCCGGCGCGGCCGGAAACGCCATGGGTGCTGGTGGAATCGTATTCCGACGTGCAGCCGAAGGCCTGGTCGCTGTTCAATTCCGAGACCGGCGCGATCAAGCCGGTAGGCGCCAGCCGGCCGGGCATCAAGGCCTCGCAAATGGGCCGCCAGCAGACGGTAAGCTACGCAGCGCGCGACGGGCTGCAGGTGCCGGCAGTGCTCACGTTGCCGCCGGGTGGACAGCGCACCGGCCTGCCGCTGATCGTGCTGGTGCACGGCGGCCCGTTCATCCGAGGCAGCAGCTGGGGATGGACCCAGGTGCCGCAGTTCCTCGCCTCGCGCGGCTATGCCGTGATTGAGCCGGAATTCCGCGGAAGCCGGGGCTTCGGCCATGCGCACTTCCGCGCTGGCTGGAAGCAGTACGGCATGGCGATGCAGGACGACCTGGCCGACGGCGCGAAATGGGCAGTGGCGCAGGGCGTGGCAGATCCGAATCGGGTCTGCATCGTCGGCGCCAGCTACGGCGGGTATGCGGCGCTGATGGGACTGGCGAAGGACCGAGACATCTTCAAGTGCGGCATCGCCAGTTACGCGGTGACCGAGATGAGCATTCTGACCGAGCCAGGCTGGTTCACGGAGGGAGAGACGATGGAGCGCTACCGCAAGTATGTAGTGCCGCAACTGATCGGCGACCCGGACAAGGAGGCGGCGCTGTTGAAGGCGGCGTCGCCGCTCGAACACGCCGGCCGGATTACCCAGCCGCTGCTGTTGTCCTTCGGCGGCGCCGACCGGCGCGTGCCGCTGCGCTACGGCGAACGCTTCCACGCGGCCGTGAAGAAGAACAATCCGAACGTCGAATGGATCGCGTACCCGAGGGAAGGACACGGCTGGGTGGTGCCGGAAAATAAGTACGACTATTGGACCCGTGTCGAAAAATTCCTCGACAAGCATATCGGCAAGCCGTAACACAGCGGCAGTTTTGCGGTAATCTGGACGGCATCGCCAACACTTGTCCAAGGAGCTGCGCATGTCGTCCGGAAAAATCCTCGTCGCACAGGGAGGCGGGCCTACCGCCGTGATCAACCAGTCGCTGGCCGGCGTCGTGCTCGAAGCGCGGCGCTTCCGCCACGTGACGCGGATCTATGGCGCACTGCACGGCGTGCGCGGCATCGTCAACGAGGATTTCGTCGACCTGACGCAGGAGACCAGCCACAACCTGGAGCTGGTGGCCAATACACCGTCTTCGGCGCTTGGCTCCACCCGCGACAAGCCCGACCTGGCCTATTGCCACAAGATCTTCGAGGTGCTGCGCGCGCACGAGATCGAGCACTTCTTCTACATCGGCGGAAACGACTCGTCCGACACTGTGCGTATCGTCAGCGAAGAGGCGCGCAAGGCAGGTTACCCACTGCGCTGCATCCACATTCCCAAGACCATCGACAACGATTTGGTCGGCAACGACCACACGCCGGGCTTCCCGTCGGCCGCACGCTTCGTGGCGCAGGCGTTCGCAGGTGCGAACCTCGACAACGCTTCGCTGCCGGGCATCTACGTCGGCGTCGTCATGGGCCGGCATGCGGGCTTCCTGACCGCCGCTTCCGCGCTGGGCAAGAAGTTCCCGGACGACGGGCCGCACCTGATCTACGTGCCTGAGCGCGTGTTCGACCTGGAGAAGTTCCTGGCCGATGTGAAGGCAGCTTACGAGCGCCATGGCCGTTGCGTGATCGCGGTGTCCGAAGGCATCCACGATGAATCGGGCGAGGCAATTGCGACGCTGCTGGCCAAGGAAGTCGAGCGCGATGCGCACGGCAACGTGCAGCTGTCCGGCACCGGCGCGCTGGCCGATTTGCTGTGCGACGAGATCAAATCGAAGCTGGGCATCAAGCGGGTACGCGGCGATACCTTCGGCTACCTGCAGCGCTCCTTCATCGGCTGCGTGTCGGACGTTGACCAGCGCGAGGCGCGCGAGGTCGGCGAGAAAGCGGTGCAATTCGCAATGTGGGGCGACCGCGACGGGTCGGTGGCGATCAAGCGCACTGGTTACTACTCGGTCGACTATGAACTGATGCCGCTTGAAGCGGTGGCAGGCAAGACCCGCGTGATGGAGGACGAGTTCCTGAGCGCCGAAGGCACCGACGTGACCGACGCGTTCCGCCTGTACCTGCGGCCTTTGCTCGGATCGCACATGCCGGATGCGTACCGACTGAGGCCAGCGCCGGTGGAAAAAATCCTCAACAAGTGAGCACTCACGAAACCGAAACGCTCGCTATGGAGAAAGCGTTCGCTGATCGTGCTAAGCGGCTCGCACGACTTCGATGAGTCAGCATGGGTTCCCGCGGGGCCGCCGAGGCTTCCGCGGGAACGACAAGTTTAGGACCCGTGGCACCAGGTCCGTCGTGCCCGCCATTGGCGGACCCGACTTCCCGCGCACGCCTCGGCGGCTCCGCGGGAATCCATGCTGAATATGCAATCTGATCGCTCGTGTTGATTGCCGAGCACCTAAACAAACGGCGCCACGAAGGCGCCGTTATGTTCATTGCTGCCGAAGACTTATTCGACAATGGTCTGGTGCTCGTCGCCCTGACGTTCGCGAATAGCGCCGACGCGGTACACAGTCTCACCAGCCGCCTGCAGCTGCGCAAACGCCGCATCCGCATTTTCCTTCGAGACGATGACGATCATGCCGATACCGCAGTTGAACACGCGGTGCATCTCGGCGTCGGCCACGCCGCCATGCTGCTGCAGCCACTGGAACAGCGGCGGCATGGTCCATGCCTTCGAATCCAGCACCGCGGTGACGTTCGGCTGCAGTACGCGCGGCACGTTTTCCACCAGGCCGCCGCCGGTGATGTGCACCATGCCCTTGACTTCCATCGAGGCCATCAGCGCCAGCAGCGGCTTGACGTAGATGCGGGTTGGCTCCATCAGCACGTCCGACAGCTTGCGGCCGTGGAAGTCGGCTTCCAGGTCAGGCTTGGCCACTTCGATGATCTTGCGGACCAGCGAGTAGCCGTTCGAGTGCACGCCCGACGATGCCAGGCCGAGAATGACGTCGCCCGGAACGATCTTGGTGCCGTCGATGATCTGCGACTTTTCGACCGCGCCGACCGCGAAGCCGGCCAGGTCGTATTCGCCGGCGGGGTACATGCTCGGCATCTCGGCGGTTTCGCCGCCGATCAGCGCGCAGCCTGCCTGCTCGCAGCCCTGGGCGATGCCCTTGACGACGGCGGTGGCGGTCGGCACGTCCAGCTTGCCGCATGCGAAGTAGTCGAGGAAGAACAGCGGCTCGGCGCCCTGCACCAGGATGTCGTTGACGCTCATCGCGACCAGGTCGATGCCGACCGTGTCATGGCGGTTCAGGTCGAAGGCGAGGCGGAGTTTGGTGCCGACGCCGTCGGTGCCGGAGACCAGGACTGGCTCCTTGTACTTCTTGCTGATCTCGAACATGGCGCCGAAGCCGCCAAGCCCGCCCATGACACCTTCGCGCATGGTGCGCTTGGCAAACGGCTTGATTGCTTCGACCAGGGCGTCGCCCGCATCGATATCGACGCCGGCATCGCGGTAGGAAAGGGAAACATTTGAAGGTTGGCTCATGGTGTATTTCGCAGCGGAGGCGGTAAAATAGAAGGCGGTGAATCAGCCCGGCCATTTCGGCGTGCCGCCGAGGCCAGGAACTGGTCAATCCGCTATTTTATCAAAATGCCCCGCCCGCAGCCGGTTTACCGAGATTACAACACATACATGCCCTTTTCATTCGCATCCTGCCAGCTGGGAATTCCACGGGCCAGGGCAACAGCTTTTATAATGCCGGATGCAAATGATGCGGAAAGCAGGGAATTCAGGATGAAACGAACGCCATGAAACAGCTGGTGCTCGATCTAGGCGCAGACCAGGCGCAAAGCCTCGATTCGTTCGAGGTGGGACAGAACGCCGAACTGGCGCATCTGATGCATCAGTTCGCCGAGCGTTCGTCGCGCGAACATTTCGCCTACCTGTGGGGCGAGGCCGCCGCCGGCAAGACCCACCTGCTGCAGGCGCTGGCCGCCACGCCCGGCTCGCGCTACATCGCCGCCGACGCCCCGGCCGCCGACTTCGCCTACAGCCCCGATATCTCCCTGTACCTGCTGGACGACTGCAACCTGCTCTCGAGCCGGGCCCAGATCGACGCCTTCGCCCTGTTCAACCAGATCCGCGAGCACGGCGCCTACATGGTCAGCACCGGCCCGGTGCCGCCGGCTGTGCTGCACGTGCGCGAAGACCTGCGCACCCGCATGGGCTGGGGCCTGATCTACCAGATCCACGGGCTGTCGGACGACGAGAAGATCGCCGCCCTCACCCATGCCGCCGAGTCGCGCGGACTGACGCTGTCGGCCTCCGTGTTACCCTACCTGCTATCCCACTTCAAGCGCGATATGCGCTCGCTATCGACGATGCTCGACGCACTTGACCAATATTCGCTGGAGACCCAGCGCCCGGTCACGCTGCCGCTGCTGCGCGATTTGCTGCTTCAATCGGAACCGAAAGAATGAAAAACCTGGCGCTGTTCGACCTCGACCACACCCTCCTTCCGATCGATTCGGATTACGAATGGGGCCAGTTCCTGGTCCGCACCGGCGCCGTAGATCCGGTGGAATTCAAGCGCCGCAACGACGAATTCTTCGCCCAGTACCAGGCAGGCACGCTGGACCCGGCCGAATACCTCGAATTCGCGCTCGGCACGCTGGCGCGCTTCCCGCGCACCCAGCTCAATGCGATGCACGAGCAGTTCATGGCCGAAGTCATCAAGCCGGCCATCCGCCGGCGCGCGCTCGACCTGCTGCTGCGCCATCTCGACCAGGGTGACCTGGTGGCCATCATCACCGCAACAAACCGCTTCGTCACCGCGCCGATCGCGCAGGCGCTGGGTGTCGAACACCTGATTGCCGCGATTCCCGAGGAAGACGCGCAGGGCAACATCACTGGCAAGCTGCTGGGCGTGCCGACCTCCGGCCCCGGCAAGGTGGTGCATACCCACGCCTGGCTTGAAAAAATCGGCAAGCCGCTTTCCGCGTTCGAACGCAGCCACTTCTACAGCGATTCGCATAACGACATCCCGCTGCTGTCCGTCGTCACCCACCCTGTCGCGACCAACCCGAACGCTGCCCTGGCGGCGCACGCGGCGAACCTTGGCTGGCCTTCACTTCACTTATTCAATGATTAAAAAATTAATCCGCAAGTTCCTTGGCGTTAAAGACCAGCGCGACCCGACCGAACCCCTGATCCTGGGCGCAGCCGAACACGGAATCGACCCGAAGCTGCTGTCGTCGAACGCGATCCGCGTGACGCAAACCTTGCAGGAAGCCGGCTTCAAGGCCTTCGTGGTGGGCGGCGCCGTACGCGACCTGCTGCTGGGGGTGAAGCCGAAGGACTTCGACATCGCCACCAACGCCACGCCGGAAGAAGTGAAGAAGCTGTTCCGCCGCGCCTTCATCATCGGGCGCCGCTTCCAGATCGTGCACGTGATGTTCGGCCAGGACCTGCTGGAGGTGACCACCTTCCGCGGCGCCGGCGCCGCCAACGCGCCCAAGGATGAACACGGCCGCGTCCTGCGCGACAATAGCTTCGGGCCGCAGCACGAAGACGCGATGCGCCGCGACTTCACCATCAACGCGATGTACTACGACCCTGCCACGCAGGAAGTGCTGGACTACCACGGCGGCATCGCCGACATCCGCGACAAGATCTTGCGCATCATCGGCCAGCCGGAAGCGCGCTACCGCGAAGACCCGGTGCGCATGCTGCGCGTGGTGCGCTTCGCGGCCAAGCTGCAGTTCACCATCGAGCCCACCACGCGCGAGCCGATTCCCGTGATGGCGCCGCTGATCGACAATGTGCCTGCCGCACGCGTGTTCGACGAAATGCTCAAGCTCCTGATGAGCGGCCACGCGCTGGCCTGCCTGCAGCAGCTGCGCAAGGAAGGCCTGCACCACGGCCTGCTGCCGCTGCTCGACGTCGTGCTGGAGCAGCCGATCGGAATGAAGTTCGTCACCCTGGCGCTGGAATCGACCGACAACCGCGTCAAGGCCGGCAAGGGCGTGTCGCCGGGCTTCCTGTTTGCCTCGCTGCTATGGCACCAGGTGGTCGAGAAGTGGACCGCCTACCGCGCCGCCGGCGAATCGCCGATCCCTGCCCTGCACCTGGCGGCGGACGACGTGCTCGATTCGCAAACCGAACAACTGGCGCTGCAGCGCCGCATCGCCTCCGACATGCGCGACATCTGGTCGATGCAGCCGCGCTTCGAGCGCCGCAACGGCAAGACCCCGTACAAGCTGCTGGAACACCCGCGCTTCCGCGCCGGCTACGACTTCCTGCTGCTGCGCTGCGAGTCCGGTGAAATCGAGATGGAACTGGGCGAGTGGTGGACCGCGTTCTACGAAGGCGACGCCACCGAGCGCGAACACCTGGTCGTCGCCGCCAACTCGGCGCCGGCGGGCGCCAAGCGCAAGCGCGCGCCGCGCCGCGCACCGCGCAACAAGGGCGCGGGCGCCGAGGCCGAAAGCGCGCCGAGCGAGGAATGATCGCCTACATCGGCATCGGCGCCAACCTGGGCGATGCGCTGGCCAACGTCGACGACGCGCTGGCGCGCCTTGCAGCGCTGCCCGGCACGCGCCTGCTTGCCAGCTCGTCCAAATACAGCACCGCCCCCATCGATTCGTCGGGGCCCGACTACATCAACGCAGTGGCCAGCATCGACACCGCGCTTGGCGCGCACGAGCTGCTGGCGGCGCTGAACGCCATCGAACTGGCGCACGGCCGCGAACGGCCGTACCGCAACGCGCCGCGCACGCTCGACCTCGACGTGCTGTTGTATGGCGACGAGATCATCGGCACCCCCACGCTCCAGGTGCCGCATCCGCGCATGCTGGAACGCGGCTTCGTGCTGATTCCCCTGCTCGAGATCGCACCCGGCATACAGGTTCCCGGCCGCGGCCCGGCGCAGCATTTTGTCGCCGCCGTCAATGGCCAGGGCGTCACCCGCCTCTCCTGACCATCAAGCCCGGATCCTTCGCCTTCCGCAGCCGATCCGGCAAGGTCTCGCGGTTGGCATTACACTAGCGCGTTGGCGTCAATTTCGATATCAAAGGATAAATATGAGCGGATACCTGCAGGGTAAGGACATGGCTGGCGGCGAGAACACTCCGGCACCTTCCAAGCCACCAGTGGTCAACAAGGCGGTCACGATCCCATCGCTGAACGCAATGCGCGCGGCGGGCACCAAGATCTCGATGCTGACCTGCTATGACGCCAGCTTCGCGTCCCTGATGGACCGCGTGGGCGTCGACATCCTGCTCATCGGCGACTCGCTGGGCATGGTCTGCGCGGGCCACCAGTCCACGCTGCCCGTCACGATGGCCGACATGGTCTACCACACCGCTTCGGTCGCGCGCGGGAACAAGAACGCGATGGTCATGGCCGACATGCCGTTCGGTTCCTACGGCACGCCGGAAGCCGCCTTTAACAATGCTGTCCAGCTGATCCAGGCCGGCGCGCACATGGTCAAGCTCGAAGGCGGTGCATGGCTGGCCGACACCATCCGCTTCCTGACCGACCGCGCCGTCCCGGTCTGCGCCCACCTCGGCCTGACGCCGCAGTCGGTGCACCAGATGGGCGGCTACAAGGTGCAGGGCAAGACCATCGAAAGCGCGGAACGCCTGAAGGCCGATGTGCTGGTGGTTGCCGAAGCCGGCGCCGCCATCGTGCTGCTGGAGGCGATTCCGACCGGCCTTGGCAAGGAAGTGACCGAAATGCTGGCGATTCCGACCATCGGCATCGGCGCGGGTCCTGACTGCTCGGGCCAGGTACTGGTCATGCACGACATGCTGGGCGTGTTCCCAGGCCGTAAGGCCAAGTTCGTGAAAAACTTCATGGACGGGCAGACCAGCATCGAGGCCGCGGTGACGGCGTATGTCGATGCGGTCAGGGACGGCAGTTTCCCGGCGCCGGAGCACTGCTTCTAAGGGATCGACATGCACGGCGACCCGCAGGCAAGGCTGTTTATCGCACTGTGGCCGGATGCGCAGGTGCGCCATGCGCTGCGCGAATGGCGCGATGCGTGGCAGTGGCCGCGCGGGTCGTCGCCGGTTAAGCCGGAACGCTTGCATATGACGCTGCATTTCCTGGGCAGTGTCAGCGTGGGGCGGATTCTGGAGTTGCGCGAGGCGCTAAGCCGGGTGCGGTCCGAGGCGTTTGAGCTGGAGTTTGGCGTGCAGAAGCTGTGGCCGCACGGGATTGCGGTGATGGAGCCGCTTTCCGCGCCGGAG
This sequence comes from Massilia cavernae, assembly GCF_003590855.1. Taxonomy (GTDB): domain Bacteria; phylum Pseudomonadota; class Gammaproteobacteria; order Burkholderiales; family Burkholderiaceae_D; genus Telluria_A; species Telluria_A cavernae. Next base: position 21,523 of record NZ_QYUP01000119.1, on the reverse strand, counting down.
CAGCTTTTACGCCTTCATCAGGATACTGGTGCTGCGCTCGAGTCGCTGCGGATGCCGGTGGAAGAGCGGGTTTACAAGCCGCATGTGACCTTGGCGCGGCGTGCCGTGAAGGCGGAGGTGCCGGAGCCAGGACCGGCCCTCAAGTGGGCTGTCGACGGCTTCGCGCTCATGGAATCCGCAGCGAGTGGATACACCGTCGTCGAACAATTCCGTTAGATCTGGATCCAGGTCGTTTTCAACTCCGTATATTTGTCGAATGCGTGCAGCGACTTGTCGCGGCCGTTGCCTGACTGCTTGTAGCCGCCGAACGGCACCGTGATGTCGTCGCTGTCGTACTGGTTCACGTGCACCGTCCCCGCCCGCAGCGCCCGCGACACCTTGATCGCCTTGCTGATATCCGACGTCCACAGCCCCGCCGCCAGCCCGTATGGCGTCGCATTCGCCTGCTTCACCGCCTCGTTCACGTCGGTGAACGACAACACCGACAGCACCGGCCCGAAGATTTCCTCCTGCGCGATCTTCATGCTGTTGTCGACCTTGTCGAACAGCGTGGGCGCCACATAGTAGCCGCCGCTTCCGAGCCGCGCAGCCTCGCCTCCGGCCAGCACCGTCGCGCCGCCGTCCTTGCCAGCCTGGATGTAGCTCATCACCGTCTTCATCTGCGTTTCGTCGACAATCGCGCCCATGATGGTCGCCTCATCCAACGGATCACCCGGCGCATAGCGCGGGATCAACGCCAGCGCTTTTTCAAGGAATTCTTCGCGGATCGATTCCTCGACAAACAGGCGCGAAGGCGCATTGCAGCTCTCGCCCTGGTTGAAGTAGATCGAACCTACCGCCGCACTCACCGCGGCATCGAGGTCGGGACAATCGGCGCAAACGATATTGGCCGATTTGCCGCCAAGCTCGGTCCAGGCGCGCTTCAGGTTCGACTGCCCGGCCATCTGCAGTATCAGCTTGCCGGTGCGCGTTGAGCCGGTGAAGCCGATCGCATCGACATCCATGTGCATTCCCAGCGCGCTGCCCGCCTCGTTGCCGTACCCCGGCACCACGTTGAACACGCCGTCCGGCAGCCCCGCCTCCATCGCGATCTCCGCCAGCCGCAAGGCCGTCAGCGGCGATTTTTCGGATGGCTTGAGCACCAGGCTGTTGCCCGCCGCGAGCGCCGGCCCGATCTTCCACGCGGCCATCAGCATCGGGTAATTCCACGGGACGATGGCCGCCACCACGCCAACCGGCTCGCGCGTGATCAACGCCAGGCTGGAATCGCCTGTGGGCGCGATCTCACCGTAGACCTTGTCGATCGCCTCGCCGTACCAGCGGATGCAGTTGGCCGCCAGCGGCACATCGATGCTCTGGCTATACTTGATCGGTTTGCCCATGTCGAGGGTTTCGAGCAGCGCCAGCTCCTCGCCGTGCTTCATCATCAGCTCGGCGAACTTGATCAGGGTGCGCTTGCGCGATGCCGGAGGCATGCCGGCCCAGCGCCTGTCCTCGAAGGCGGCGCGGGCCGCGGCAACGGCCGCATCCACGTCCTGCGCACCGCAGCGCGCCACCATGCCCAGCCGGCGTCCGTCGACCGGGGAGATGTCCTCGAACTGCTGTTCCGACTGCGCCCACACCCGGCGCCCGCCGATGAAGGCGCGTCCGTCGATTTTCAGCGCTTCCGCGCGCTCATGCCAAAGTGCCATGTTTCGCTCCTGAAGTTAGGATTACCCGCCCTCGCATTGTGATGCAAGTGCGACATTTTTCAGCCTACATCGTCATTCCACCCGGGTTCTACCGCTATAATCGCGGATTTTCCAGACGGGAAATTGCGTCCTGCCCGTGTTTTGTCCCGGTTATATTTTATAAATAGCAAAGATACTTGACGTCCCCCCCGACCTAGCGATCGGGGATTCCTACAGCTAGCGTCGCACGTCCGCGACGGAGAATGTTTAAAGCAGCATTGATATCACGATCATGTACCGCTCCGCAATCACAGCAACGCCATTCTCTTATTCCAAGATCTGCGATACCTTTCGGCCTCGAATCGGGAACTGCGCCGCAATTCGAGCAGATCTGGGTGGTAAAGCTCTCGTTCACTTCTTCAAACCAGGCGCCATGCTTAACAGCCTTGTACGCCAGTTGTGCTCGGAAGGACGACCAGCCGACATCGTAGACGGACTTCGCCATGCTGGTTCTGGCGAGAGCCGCTGCATTGATATTTCCAACCACAATATAGTCGAACGCGCCGACGATGGCGCTGGTGCATGTGTGCAGGTAATGGCGGCGGCGATTGGCGATCTTGGCGTGGAGCACCGCGACCCGCTTCTTCTTACGGGCGCGCTGGGCCACCGCCAGCGCCGCCTCGCTGGCACGGTAGATCTGAGGCGCCGCGATGCGGCTGCCGTCGCTCAGTGTGGCCAGGTCTTTCAGGCCAAGGTCGATTCCCACACCGCGCACCGGCAAGCGGGCAGGCGGCGCCGGTACTTCAAGGACGATATTGAGGAACCAGTTGCCGCACCGGTCGCGCGAGAAGTTGGTCCCGTCGGTGATTTTGCCCTCGGGCAGCGCGCGCGAATAGAACACGCGGAAGGTATTGCCGGCGAAGCGGAAAGCATTGCCTTCGCGTTTCAGCTCACGCCCTTTCAACGGCACCCAGCCCAAGGTCTTCCTGCCGCGATAGCGAAGGTAGGGCCGATGCGACTGGGAGCGCGACCTGGCGTACTGCTGGCACACGTCGTTGACCGTACCCGAGTGAAGGCCAAGCTCCTTGCTGCATCCCGTGGTGAGCTTGATCAGATCAAAACCGGTATGCCAGCGGCGACCGAAACGCAGCGCATCCTTTTGCCTGTCGTTGCAGTAGTTCCAGACAAAGTTGACTGCCCGGGCCTGCTTGTTCAGCAAGCCAGTCAGCGACTTGACGCGGTAGCGGTAAACCAGTTTCATCCAGGTTCGACAGCCATTGTCGACCATGGTTCCACTCTTAAATCCAAGGCATCGACTGCTGCGCAGTCGGCTCCTCTTTTCACTCCCCGTCCTGAAGGACAAGGTTTCTCGGACCAAATCTGATGAATTACACACTGATAACCTCTGTCGTAATCTACTTGCTCGGCACGCTCGCGGTGGGCGTATGGGCCGGAACCCGCATCAAAAACACCACCGACTTCGCGATCGCGGGCCGCAGCCTGCCGCTGGTCATGGTGGTCACCACCACCTTCGCGACCTGGTTCGGCGCCGAGACGGTGATGGGCATCCCGGCAAGATTCGTCGAGGGCGGCCTGAACGCGATTGTCGAAGATCCGTTCGGCGCCGGCACCTGCCTGATCCTGGTCGGCATGTTCTTCGCGGCCCGTCTATACAAGCTCCACCTGCTCACCATCGGCGACTACTTCCGCAAGCGCTATGGCAGCGGCATCGAGGTATTCTGCTCCGTCGCGATCATCCTCAGCTACCTTGGATGGGTCGCCGCGCAGATCACCGCCCTCGGCCTGGTGTTCACGGTGCTGACCAACGGCGCCATGTCCGAAGCCGTCGGCATGATCGTCGGTACGTTGGCGGTGCTGATCTACGTCGTCATCGGCGGCTTCCTGGCCGTGGCGTTCACCGACTTCATCCAGATGATCGTGCTGGTGATCGGCCTGACCATCATCGCCTTCGTCTCGGCCGACCTGGCCGGCGGCGCCGGCAACGTGCTGGCGATGGCCGAACAGCGCAACCTGTGGAACTTCCTGCCGCCGCCGACCTTCACCGACATCGCGATGTTCATCGCCGCCGGCGTGACCATGATGTTCGGCAGTATCCCGCAGCAGGACGTGTTCCAGCGCGTGATGTCGGCCAAGGACGCGCCGACCGCGCGCGCCGGCGCCATCATCGGCGGCGCCAGCTACATCATGTTCGCCTTCGTCCCGATGTTCATCGTGGCCAGCGCGGTGCTGGTGCTGGGCGACGCCGGCCTTGAGCTGGCCAAGAACGACTACCAGCGCCTGCTGCCGACCTTCGTGCTGACCAAGATGCCGCTGGGCATGCAGATCATCTTCTTTGGCGCGCTGCTCTCCGCGATCAAGAGCACCTCGTCGGCAACGCTGCTGGCGCCTTCCACCAGCTTCGTCGAGAACATTCTCAAGCACCTTCGTCCCGGCATGACCGACCGCCAGCAGCTGCTCGCCACCCGCATCTCCATCGTCGCCTTCGCGGCGCTGGTGCTGGCGTATGCCATCGCCATGAGGGGCACCTCGATCTACGAACTGGTATCGACCGCCTACCAGGTAACCCTGGTGGCCGCGTTCGTGCCGCTGGTAATGGGCCTGTACTGGAAGCGCGCCACCACCCAGGGCGCGATTGCATCGGTAACGCTGGGCATCGGCACCTGGATCCTGTTCTTCCCGCAGGTCTCGCCCCTGGGCGAACTGTTCCCGGGCCAGCTGGCCGGCCTGATCGCCGCTTTCATCGGCATCATCGCCGGTTCGCTGGCGCCTCAGGTGCTGCAGAACCGCCGGGAACTCTAGACCCAGCCCCGCTTTATCAGGTCCGCCAGGGTGTCATCCAGGCTCTGGCGGATCCTGTCCACCATCTCGTCCACCTGCGCCTGCGTCATCACCAGTGGCGGCGCGACGATCATGCGGTCACCCACCGCGCGCATGATGATCCCGTTGGCGAACATGTAGCCGCGGCAGATCATCCCCACATGCAGCGCCTGGTCGAACGGCACGCAGTCGTGCAGGTGCTCCGCCTTCTTGCGCACCAGGTTCAGGCCCGCCACGAAACCAAGGCTGTCGGCATGCCCCACCAGCGGATGGTCGGAGAGCGACGCGAACTTCTGCTTCAGGTAAGGTCCCGTATCGACCGCCACCGCGTTCACCAGCTGCTCGTCCTGGATGATGCGCAGGTTCTCCAGCGCCGCCGCGCAGGCGACCGGGTGGCCGGAGTAGGTGAAGCCGTGATTGAACTCGCCGCCCTTCTCGATCAGCACGTGCGCCACGCGGCTGCCCACCAGCACGCCGCCGAGCGGAACATAGCCTGAGGTGACGCCCTTGGCGAAGGTGATCAGGTCGGGCTGGATCTGCATCAGTTCCGAGCCGAACCAGGTGCCCAGCCGGCCGAAGCCGGTGATCACTTCGTCGGCGATCAGCAGCACGTCGTACTTGTCGCAGATGCGCTGGATTTCGGGCCAGTAGGTCGGCGGCGGGATGATCACGCCACCCGCTCCCTGCACCGGCTCGCCGATGAAGGCCGCCACCTTGTCCGGCCCCAGTTCGAGGATTTTCTGTTCCAGCCAGCCGGCAGCCACGATGCCGAATTCGGCCTCCGTCATGCCCTTCGGCGCTTCGGCATAGTTGGGCTGGCCGATGTGGACGATGCCCGGTATCGGCAGCCCGCCCTGCGCGTGCATTCCCGCCATTCCGCCCAGCGAAGCCCCGGCCATGGTGCTGCCGTGGTAGCCGTTGACGCGGCCGATGATGGTGTGGCGTTCCGGGTGGCCCAGCAGGTCCCAGTAGCGCCGCACCAGCCGCACGTTGGTGTCGTTGGCCTCGGAGCCCGAGCTGGTGAAGAATACGTGCTTGAACGGCGCCGGCGCCAGTTGCGCCAGCTGCGCCGCCAGGGTCACCGCCGGCACGTTGGTGGTGTTGAAGAAGCTGTTATAGAACGGCAGCGTCTCCATCTGGCGGTACACCGCCTGCGAGATGCTGGTGCGGCCGTAGCCCACGTTCACGCACCACAGTCCCGACATGCCGTCGAGGATCTTGTGGCCTTCCGAATCCCACAGGTAGATGCCTTCACCGCGCACCATCACGCGCGCGCCTTTTTCCGCGAGCGAGCCGTGGTCGGTGAACGGGTGCAGGAAGTGGGCCGAATCCAGTTGGCGAATCGCGGCCGTGTCGAAGTCCTGCTGTGGTGTCTTGATGGATGCGAGAAACGCCGCGTCGGGTGTATTCGTCGTCATGATTTCCTCCCATTGTTCTCGGTCCGTCAGACGTGCAGCAGCAGGTGCTCACGTTCCCACGGACTGATGACGGTCATGAATTCCTGGTGCTCCAGGTCCTTGATGGCCGCGTAGACGTCGATGAAGCGCTCGCCCAGCACGGTGCGCAGCTTGTCTTCGCCGCGCAGCAGCGCCAGCGCCTCGGGCAGGCCTTGCGGCAGCTCGAACGGCAAGTCGTAGGCACTGCCCCCCATCATCGGGGTCGGGTCGAGCTGTTCGGTCATGCCGAGGTAGCCGCAGGCCAGCGTGACGGCCAGCGCCAGGTAGGGGTTGGCGTCGGCGCCGATGATGCGGTTCTCGACGCGGCGGTCCTGCACGCCCGATTCCGGCACGCGGAAACCGACGGTGCGGTTGTCCAGGCCCCACTGGATGTTGATCGGCGCGGCAGTGTGGCGCACGATGCGGCGGTACGAATTGACGTAGGGAGCGACGATCGCCATCGCCGACGGCATGTAGCGCTGCAGGCCGCCGATGTAGTGCTTGAAGAGGCTCGATGCGGAACCGTCTTCGTTGCTGAAGATGTTCAGGCCCGTCGCGGCGTCCACCACGCTCTGGTGCACATGCATCGCGGATCCCGGCTCGCCCGCCATCGGCTTGGCCATGAAGGTGGCGTACATGTCATGCTTGAGCGCCGCTTCGCGCAAGGTGCGCTTGAAGTAGAACACCTTGTCGGCAAGGCCCATCGGGTCGCCGTGCAGGAAGTTGATCTCCATCTGGCCGGCGCCGATCTCGTGGATCAGGGTGTCGACGTCGAGGTTCATCATTTCGCAGTAGTCGTAGATGTCCTCGAACAGCGGGTCGAACTCGTTGACCGCGTCGATGCTGTACACCTGGCGGCTGGTTTCGGCCCGGCCGCTGCGCCCGATCGGGGCCTTCAGCGGCAGGTCGGGGTCGATGTTCTTGGCGGTCAGGTAGAACTCGAGTTCGGGCGCGACCACAGGCTTCCAGCCCTTGTCGTCGTACAGCTTGAGCACGCGGCGCAGCACGGTGCGCGGCGCGAAGTCGACCAGTTTGCCGTCGGCGAAGTAGCAGTCGTGGATGACCTGTCCGGTCGGGTCGGCGGCCCACGGCACCATCGTAATGGTGGTGGGATCGGCCTTCAGGATCATGTCGCGGTCGGTGGCGGAAATGGCGCGGTCGTAGGGGCCGTCGTTGACCGGGTAGTTGCCGGTCACGGTCATGCCCAGCACCGCTTCCGGGATGCGCATGCCGCGGTCCTGGGTGAATTTGGCGCGCGGCAGGATCTTCCCGCGCGCGACGCCGGTCAGGTCGGGGACCAGGCATTCAATTTCGGTGACTCGCTTTTCATTGAGCCACAAATCCATATCGGTGTAAGTGAAGTTCTCTCGTATTGCCATGATGCTCTCTCGATTGTCTTGCTCGGAGCGCCGGGAAAAACGGCCACGGGCGCGCGTGAAACGCAGGTCGGGAGCGGCGCTAAGGCACGCGGCAGGCGGCGAACTTCTGGCAGGGATTCATCATGCGGGCTCCGGGCGTTGTTTCTGATAGGCGCGGCAAGCCTCGCCGAAGGCGCGGAACAGCCGCAGCGAATCGGGGTTCTGCATCAGGTGCCACTCCGGGTGCCACTGGACGGCCAGCGCAAACGGCACGCCGGGTACGGAAAACGCCTCCACCAGTCCGTCGTGCGCGGTGGCTTCGATGGCGATGCCCTTGCCTTGGCGGTCGATGCCCTGGCCGTGCAGGGAGTTGACGACGATCTCACTGGCGCCGTCGAGGATGCGCTGCATCAGGCCGCCGGCAACCAGGTCGACCGGGTGCTTGGGCCGGTACTGGTTGTCGAGCGTGTCGGCCGGATTTTCGCGGTGGTCCATCATGCCCTCGACCTCCTGCACCGCCTGGTGCAGGCTGCCGCCGAGCGCCACGTTCATCTCCTGGAAGCCGCGGCAGACAGCAAAGATCGGCACGCCGCGCTTGAGGGCGGCACGGATCAGGGGCAAGGTGGTGGCGTCGCGCGCCGGATCGAGCGGCAGCGCCGGGTCGCGCAGGTCCTGCTGATAGTAGCTGGAATGGACGTTCGACGCAGAGCCGGTCAGCATGATGCCGTCGGCGACCGCAAGCGCGGTTTCAAAGTCGGATGCGTCGCCCAGCGCCGGCATGATCAGGGGCGCGCAGCCAGCTCCCTGGACGACAGCGTCGATGTACTTGCACTGCACTGCGTGGTAGGGGTGGTTCCCCAGTTCGCGGGTGCAGGCAGGAACGATAACGATTGGGCGGCGCATGATGTCTCACCTTCCGTTTGTAACGTATTCGAATCCATCTTAAATGCTATCTCATCCGAATGCGAGTGACTCTTAACCCATTTTTGTCCTAGGGAACAATAAACATGTACTAAATCAACAACTTATATTTCCAAAGGATGCGTTATGGCACAACATAGAATTGAGGTTCACTCATTAGGACCCGGCATGCGGCACATCTGCTGGATCTCCGTCACGGCCGTGTGATTCCCTGAATGCCCTGTTTGAGTATGGAAGGCATAACCCCGCCATCGCCGAGCAGCTTCAGCTCAAGCAAAGTCTCGATGGCCGCGACCGCCTCGACGATGTCCGTCCTGCCATCGCGCCTGTGAAGCCGGACCTGGACAGCCATGCGCGGCCGCAGCGAGGCCGCCTCGGCACTGAGCGCAATCCGGTCGCCCGGCCTTAATGCGGCCGCGCCGGACAGGGCGCCGGCCGGCACCCGCAGCGGCAGGATGCCCATGCCGATCAGGTTCGAGCGGTGGATGCGTTCGAAACTGACGGCCAGTACCGCGCGCACGCCGAGCAGGCGCAAGCCCTTCGCGGCCCAGTCGCGCGATGAGCCGGTGCCATACCGTTCGCCCGCAACCAGCACCACGGAATCGCCTTCGTCGCGATAGCGCTGGGCTGCTTCCCAGATCGGCAGCAGCTGCCCGGACGGAACATGCAGCGTATGCGCCAGCGGTATCCCGCCTTGCAGATGATTGACCAGGGTGCGATTGTGGAAGGCTGCGCGCAGCATGACCTGCCAGTTCCCGCGGCGCGATGCGAATACATTCAGGTCGCCCCGGTCCTCGCCACGCTGTACCAGGTAGTCGGCCACCAAGCTGTCGGGCGGGATCGCGCTGGCCGGCGAGATATGGTCGGTGGTAACGTCGTCGCCCAGCACCAGCAAGGGATACGCGGTATAGGCGCCGAGCAGGCTGCCCTGCGATGCAGCGGCAAACGGCGGACGCTGCAGGTAGTTCGACGCCGGATCCCATGGGTACAGTGGCGAGTCCGGCGCTTCCATTGCATGCCACACCGGGTTTAGCGATGCATTCTCGAAGTCGCGCCTGAAATCGCCGGGGTCGCCGGCCAGCCGCACGTAGCGATCCAGCTCGTCGCTATCGGGCCACAGGTCGCCGAGGTAGACCGGCGTGCCGTCCGGAGCGAACTGGACCGGATCGCTGCTCAGGTCGAGCGCCGCGTCGCCGGCGAGCGCAAACGCAATGACCAGCGGCGGCGACATGATGAAGCCAAGGTCGAGATCGGGATGCACCCGCCCCGGGAAATTGCGGTTGCCCGACAACATCGCCACCGGCTTGCCGCTGCCGGCCCGCAGCATGTCGCGGATCGGCGCCGTGAGCGGTCCCGAATTGCCGATGCAGGTCGTGCAGCCGAAGCCGACGATGCCGAATCCCAGTGCGTCGAGCTCGTCCAGCAAACCGGCCCGCTTGAGGTAGGAGGCCGCCGCCGGCGATCCCGGCGCCAGCGAGGTTTTCACCCACGCCGCCGGTTTCAGTCCAAGCTGGCGCGCCTTCCTGGCAAGCAGCCCGGCGGCAATCAGCAGCCGTGGGTCGGAGGTATTGGTGCAACTGGTGATCGCCGCGATGGCGACCGGATGCAGCGGCAGCGCGCCGGATGCCGATTGCGCCACAAAGCCAAGCGCGTGCAATGCTGCCGCGGTCTGCGCATAGTGAAGCCGGTCCTGCGGCCGCGCCGGTCCCGCGACCTCGATGCCGATCTGGTCGAGGCAGATCTCGACCACCCTGGTGTAGCGCGCTTCGCCGGCCGGGTCGTTCCACAGCCCCACCTGCTGTGCATAGGCACGCACCAGCGCGATCTGCACTTCGCTGCGGCCGGTTGTACGCAAGTAGTCCAAGGTTTGCTCGTCGATCGCAAAGTAGCCGGTGGTAGCGCCATATTCCGGCGCCATGTTCGCCACCACCGCGCGATCGCCGGCACTCAGCCCGGACACCCCAGGACCGAAGAATTCAACGAAGTCGCCGGCCACGCCCAAGGCCCGCAAACGCTGCGTGACGGTCAGCGCCAAGTCGGTCGACATAGCCGGGGCACGCAGCGTCCCGCTCAGCCGCACGCCAACGACGGCGGGAATGCGCAGCATGGTCGGCATGCCGAACATGACGGTCTGCGCCTCCAGCCCCCCGACTCCCCAGCCCAGCACGCCGATGCCGTTGATCATCGGCGTGTGGCTGTCGGTGCCGATCAGCGTATCGGGCACCAGCCAGCCGGGCCGACTCTCATTGCCCGGTTCCGTTGCGACCACGGTGGCCAGTTGTTCCAGGTTGATGGTGTGCATGATGCCGGTGCCGGGCGGGTGGATGCGCACGCCATCGAGTGCCTTCGAGGCCCAGCGCAGGAAGCGATAGCGCTCGGCGTTGCGGCGCATTTCATAGCCCAGGTTGACACTGGCGGCGTCCGCCTGCGCGTACGCTTCCACCGCCAGCGAATGGTCGACCGACACGTCCACCGGCAGCATCGGGTTCAGCAACGCGGGATCGGCCCCGGCCTCGGCCAGCGCATCGCGCATCGCGGCGATGTCGACCAGCGCGGGAGTGGCGGTCGTATCGTGCATCAGCACCCGGCCCGGCTGGAAGGCGATCTCGGCTTCGCTGCTGCCGTGCTCCAGCCAGCCGAACAGCGCCGCCACGGCATGATCCCGCTCCGCCCCCTCTCTATTGCGGATTGTATTCTCCAGCAATATACGTAGCACGACCGGCAGGCGGTACAGGCGCTCGCCGAACAAGGCGGGCAAGTCGACCAGCTGATAAGTCAAGCCGTTCAACGCCAGCTGGGCGGCAGGGTAGATGGGATCATTTGTTCGCATGGTACGATCATTATTGCATTTAATCTCCAAAAAGTGCAATAATGAATTCGCATAATCGAACTGGAGATAAAATGGAAACCACCAGCGACAAGCTGGTCAGGGAATTCGCAAGCGCCGGCAAGCTGCGCGCTTCGATAAACCTTGGCAACCCTATCCTGGCCAGGCAGCCGGCCCCCTCGGCCAAGCCAGCCGGCGTATCGGTCGACCTTGCCACCGAATTTGCCAGACGCCTTGGCGTCGAGATCGAACTGGTGCTGTTCGACGCAGCCGGAAAGGCGGCCGAGGCGCTGAAAAACCGCGACGTCGATATCGGCTTCGTGGCGCTCGACCCGTTGCGCGGCGAAGGCATCCGCTTCTCGCATCCATATGTGCAGATCGAGGGCAGCTACCTTGTGCGCGCCGGCTCGCCGGTCGCCAGCAACGACGATGTGGACCAGTTGGGCAACCGCGTCACGGTCGGCGCGGGCAGCGCCTACGACCTGCACCTGAGCCGCTCGCTGAAACACGCGCAGATCGTGCGCGCCCCTACCTCGCCCACCGTGGTCGACACCTTCATCGAGCAGCAGCTCGAAGTGGCCGCCGGCGTGCGCCAGCAACTGGAACACGACGCGCAACGCTTCCCCGGCCTGCGCGTGCTGGACGGCCGCTTCATGGTGATCAACCAGGCCATGGGAATTCCAGGACAGTACAGCGACGAAGCATGGCGCTTCCTGTCCGCCTTCATCGAAGAAATGAAACAGACGGGTTTTGTCGCCAGGTCGCTGGCGCACCACCGGATCGACGGCGCAGTGGTTGCGCCGGCCGCTCCTTTATGACACCACCAGGAGACAACATCATGACATCCCCGAAACTGCTTGCCACGCTGCTCGCGTCGGCCTCCATCCTGGCCGCGCCGTTCAGCGCGGCCCAGGTCCCTGCGGGCTATCCCGCTGCCTACGCAAAGACCGTCGAAGCGGCGAAGAAAGAAGGCCGCCTGGTCATCTACGCCACCACCGACACCAAGATTGCCGGCTCGCTGCTCAAGGACTTCAAAGCCATGTACCCGGACATCAAGGTCGAGTACAACGACATGAACTCGACCGAAATGTACAGCCGCTTCATCTCGGAAGCGGCAGCCGGCGGCAGCTCCGCCGACTTGCTGTGGAACTCGGGAATGGACCTGCAGATGAAGCTGGTGGCCGAGGGCTTCGCGCTGCCCTACAAGTCACCGGAAGCGGCTGCGATTCCAGCCTGGGCCAACTACCAGGACATGGCATTCGGCACCACGTTTGAACCCGCGGTGATCGTCTACAACAAGCGCCTGGTGCCGGCCGGCGATGTGCCGGCGTCACACGCCGCCCTGCTGGCGCTCCTGAAGGCAAAGCCGGACAAGTACAAGGACAAGGTCACCACCTACGATATCGAAAAGTCGGGCGTCGGCTTCCTGCTGACCACCCACGATTCGATGGAGAACAAGCAGTTCTGGGACTTGGCGGCGGCAATGGGCAAGGCCGGCGTGCGCGTGCAGTCCTCGAATGGGACGATGATGGAGCGCATTTCGTCGGGCGAGCAGCTGATCGGCTATAACATTCTGGGTTCGTATGTCCACGCTCGGGCGAAGCAGGATACCTCGCTGGGCTATGCGGTACCGTCCGACTATGTGCTGGTGCTGTCGCGCGTGATGTCGATCAACAAGACAGCGCGCAATCCGAACGCCGCCAAGCTGTGGCTTGACTACACGCTGTCGAAACGCGGACAGACCATCATCGCCAACGACGCGCAGCTGTTTTCGATTCGCGCGGACGTACTAGGCGAAGCAACGGCGGCCGGACTTGTCCGCTTGCACGGCGCCAGGCTGAAGCCGATTCCAGTCCATCCTTCCATCCTCGCTTCGATGGAGCAGTCCAAGCGGCTGGCATTCATCAAACGCTGGAAAGAAGCTACGGGTAAAAAATAAGGATCCGATTCGGCGGCACGATCTCGGGATACATCGGGGACAGACCCCACGTCTGGGGTCTGTCCCCGATGTTGGGGTCTGTCCCCGGGTCTGTCCCCGAACTTGTGTCCCCGAACTTGAGCGGCTTAACTTAGCGGCATTAGCAGCAGACCCCGGCCTTCGTCGTCGAACGGGAGCAGCGCATCCTGGGTCCACGCGGCATGGTCAGCGGTTCCGGCTGCAGGAGCTCGTCGAGCTGCGCTCCGCTCACCCATCCTTTTTCAAGCACAAGTTCGGCAATACCGCGCCCCGCTGCCGGGACCTGGCGTTCACCCAGCAGGTCGCATTCGGTCCGGAAAGCCCGGCGCCGTGTTTGTCGTTGTCATGTTTTGTCGCCGTATCCGCCGCCAGGCGGAGCTAGTCAGCGCAACAGCTGGATGCCGATATACACAACCACCTGATTTTGGGTGGCGTCGTGCGGATGCAGGTCGCGCCCGGCGCTCGCCTGCAGGATCAGGTTCCCGGAAAGGCTCCACTTGAAGCCGGCGCTGGCCTCGGTGTGGCCGAACTGGCGCCGCACGACGCTGTGCTGCAGCTCGACCCTGCACTCCACCGACGGCAGGCAGGCGTGCGTGACCTTGAACCCGGCCAGCCATTCATCGTCGCCGTCCTCGATCAGGTTGCGGCCGGCCTCGGCATACCAGCCGGTGCCGCCGCGCCTGAACCCGACGACCAGCGGCAGCACCAGGCTGCGCCCCGGTTCCACCAGGCCGCGCCGCTCCGCACTGGACGACGGGTTCCAGCTGAAGGCCGGGAACAGCGCCAGGTCGATCCCGCTCTTGTCCTGGTCGGCGAAGCGCCATTTGACGCCCGCCGTCGCGCTGCCCCAGCCGCGCACCGGGTCCTGGCCGCGTTCGCGCAGTTGCACCCGCTGCAGTCCCAGCACCAGCTGGGCATTCTCGCCCCAGCCGTAATTGAAGTCGGTTTCGGGCGCGGTCAGCTCCCACATGCCGCTGCTGCGCTGGCCGCCGATGCCGACATTTATTTCCCACATTCCATTGCCCGGGGTCCCGGTGTCCTCGGTGGCCGCCGCGCTGCCTGCGAGGGCCGCCAGCAGAAGCGGCGCGAGTGCCTTCCACTGAACTGCGCGCATCAGAAGTACCTCACCCACGCCACCTTATTTTTTCCCGGTCGATGGAAGCATGCGTTCCATCAGGCGGTCACGCAGTGCGTACTGGTGGAAGAACGCAATCACCGCGTGCACGCCGGCCAGCGCCAGGATCGCATACGCCGCGATCAGATGCACCTGGCCAGCCGCCTTGCGCAATTCCTTGTTGCCGGGGTCGAAAGCCGGAATCTTGAAGAAATTGAACACCCACTCGCCCCGTACCCACGTATTGGCAAACCCCAGCACGATGGCAACAATCAGGATCACATACAGCAGCGCATGTCCGGCGCTGGCCAGTCTGGACGATACCGGCTGCGGCCCCAGGCCGCGCGCATTCCTGGCCATGCTCTTCCAGCGCAGGCGGCAGGCCAGGATAACTGCCAGAGCAACACCCATGGTCAGGTGCACGCCCAGCATATTCCAGCGGGATGGCCCCTTCGGAAAATAGTCGATGAATTGCGCGCTCAGCCAAAGCAGCACGACAAGCACCGCAGTCACCCAGTGAAACCAGATCGTCTTGCGGTCGTAATGCAGCGCTGCGGCAGGGGTGGTCGTTTTCATGCGTATCTCCTCAAATTTGCGGCGTGGATTGCTTACTTAGCCTTGAGCTCGTCAGCGATGATGTACTGGCGGTTGATGCGGTACTGGCCCTTGTCCTTGCTCCAGTTGACCCAGTCGGGATTGGTTTCCACCAGCGTCGCGCGTACTTTCGCCTGGGTTTGCTCGCGCAGGCCCAGGCCTTCGTCGCCGTTGTACTCGTAGATCATCAGCGCGGACCAGTGGCGGCCCACCACATAGCGGCCGAAATAGACGCTGTACTGGTTCAGCACCCCCTCCTTCAGCCAGCCGTCCAGCTGGGGCGTCAGATAGCCGCGCAGGTAGCTCAGGTATTTATCGGTGGGGACCAGGTAATCGTACGGAATCACCACATACACGCCGGAACCCTTGCTGGTGCCGCCCTGGAGGTAGAGGTCGCCCGGATTGGTGTCGATCTCACTGACCAGTGCCAGTGCCTGTGGCGGCAAGCCGGCAGGCATGTTGGCCTCGACTTCCTTCCACTTGGCCGCGGTTTTGGCATCAGGGAAATTCAGCAGGGTCAGCATGTCCCAGTTCTTGTTATCGACAAAGCGGTTGAACAGCACCTTGTACTCGCGCAGGAAGCCTTCGCGCTTCCAGCGTTCCAGCTGTTGCAAGCCTTCACCCTGCATGAACTGGCGCAATGCCAAGCGGTTCGCAGGCGCCGCATGGTATTCCAGCACCAGCGTCGTGGTGCCCGCGTCGGTGGGCGATGCGGCCGGCGCAGCCTGGGCCGACGCGCACAGGGCGGCAAGGATGGTCATGCACATCAGCGCCAGCTTGCGCCACAAAGTCATTGATTGGTTCACTGTCGTTCCTTCGGTAAACAGGGTTATGTATTATTGGCTCAATAAATTCACTTCAATCGTGCTGCGGTTCCTTCATTTGGTATTTACGGAATGTTTTTATTCACGATTTAATACAATATAGACCGAGTGCAGGATATTTGCAATGCCCGTATCAGATTTTTTGCGCGACGCTCGCCATGGCGTCAATCGGCATCGTGCGCACTGGGTCGCCTGCGCTGCAAGCGAGCGCATCCAGATGGCCTTGCGGCAGGACCAGGCGCCCGCTCTCCGGCCCGGCAGGCGCGGCGATGACGCGGAAGTCTTGCATCGCGGTGGTCGCGATCAGGCGCGTCGCAGCGGGCGGCGCCGCCCTATCCCCCGCTTCCAGTATCGCCAAGGCGCTTTCCCTGCTGGCGCGCAGCGCGCTCACCCGCGCCTGCAGCACCGGGCCGCCGTCGAAGATATCGACGTAGCCCTCGTAGCACAAGCCCTCCTGTTCCAGCAGGCGGCGCGCGGGCGCGGTATCCACATGGGTTTTGCCGATCGCCGCGCGCGCTTCGGGCGTGAGGAAGGCGGTGTACAAGGGGTGTCTCGGCATCAGTTGCGAGATGAAGGATTTCCCGCCCTGCCCGCACAAGTCGTCGGCCGCATGGAAATCCATCTTGAAGAAGTGCCGCCCCAGGCTCTCCCAGAACGGCGCGCTGCCATCGGGATCCTGAAAGCCGCGCATCTCGGCGAAGATTTTCTCGGAGAATAGTTCGGGAAATTGTGCGATGAACAGGAAGCGGCTCTTCGACAACAGTTTGCCGTTCATGCCCTTGCGGTAGTCCGGATGCAGGAACAGCGAGCACAGCTCGGCGCAACCGGTCATGTCATAGCACAGGTACAGCGCCTGCATACTTGCAAGGCGATTCGCCTCCACGCTCGAATGGACCAGGGTGCCAAGGCGGTAGCTGTAGAACGGCTCATCGAGGCCGACCGCTCCCTTGATCGCGCACATGCCGGCCACGCGCTGGTTGGCGCTGTCTTCCATCACGAACACGTAGTCGCACTCGCTCGCGCTTGCCGTGCCGTCAAACGAAGCGGATGCGATTTCCAGGCGCCGTTCGAGCGCGCCCCGATCCGCTTTCAGGGTGGTCATGCCGGGGCCAACCTGGCGCGCAAGTTCAAGAACGGCGTCGAGGTCAGCCGGCCCGGCGTTTCGTACGATTAACATGGTGATCTCATAATTGAATGCAAACGACCTCGTCGCCAGCGCCAACGTCCAGCAAGCGCCGTTCTTCAAGCGTCAAGGTGATAAATTCCTGCTGCTCGACCGGATCGGAGGCAGCGGCAATCGCACGGAAGCCCTGTTCGCGCGCATTGCAGACCAGGTAGCGCCGGGCGCCTGCCGCGCTGGCGTGTTCGCGCTGCGACACGCCTCGCCGCATCGACGACGAGTACGATTTGAGTGCGTGCCGGCTGGCCTGGAGCAAGGGTCCACCGTCGCAGATATCGACGTAATCGTTCGCTTCGAAACCCTCGTCGCACAGCATCTCGAACCCGCCCCGTGCAAGCGGATCGACCGTCGCCAGCGCAGCCCTTGCGTCGGCCGGCAACAGCGAGACATACACCGGATAGTGCGGCATCAAGCCGGCGATCAGCGCGCGATTGCGCGCGCCGCCGAGCAGCTTCTCCACCTGCATGAAATCCATGTGGAAAAAGTTACGGCCGATTGCATCCCAGAACGGCGAGCGCTTGCTGCCGTCGGTCGCTCCCGGCAAGGACGCGAAAAACTTGTGGGCGAAACGCTGCGGCGCCAGCGCGGCATACATCAGGCGGGCACGCCCGAGCAGGCATTTGTGCTCATGGCCGATGGCGGGGCCAGGCGCATGGTAGCCGGCCAGCTGCGAGTACCCGCTCAGGTCCGAACACAGCATCAGCATGTCGACATTATTGCTCACATCCAGATCGGGCGAGACCTGTTGCATCATGTCCTGCCTGAACGCGAGGAAGCTCGCGCCCCCGCCGGCTTGCGCCACCAGCGAGGCGGTGCCCGCGAGCGCGCCATCGGCGGCCGATTCGAGTACGAAGGTATAGCGTTCGTCGGCCGGCAGCGCCGGACGGCTCTGGAACGAGGCGACCGACTGCTCGACCAGCGCGGCAAGCCCATGGCGCGATTGCGGCAGCGTGTGCACGCGCTGGTTGTCACGCCGGCATAGCATCTCCAGCCGCGGCAAGTCTGCCATCTCTACGGGACGTACTACATACATGATGTTCTCCTCGGACGGGTTGGCGCAGGGCGCAGGATTCCAGGCGCGGCAGCTGGCTGCGATTGCGCCTGTGCTTCGACAACCCGAAGCTGGAATGAAAGTGCGTGGCTGTGTGGCTGGGTCGTGCGACGCTGCCATTCAGGCAAGCACCGCCGCGCGGTGCGGCGGGTTGCCTCCGCCGGGCTCGGGGCGGGTAGCGACTGGAACCAGGCTGCGGGCGCGATCGCCGTCCGCCTCCGGCTGAAAATACTGCAGGTCGCGGCGCGCCGGCGGCAGCTTGCGCGTCTCGACGCGGAAACCGTCCTCGCGGTTGCCATACAGTTCAGGCACGGCCTGCAGCAGGCGCTGGGTATATGGATGGCAGGGCGCATCGAACACCTGGTCGCGCGTGCCCTCCTCTACCACGTGGCCGCGCAGCATGACGATCACGCGGTCCGCGATCTGTTCCACCACGCCGAGGTCATGCGAGATCAGCAGGCAGGCAAAGCCATATGCATCCTGCAGCGAGACCAGGATATCGAGCACCTGCTTTTGCACCGTCACGTCCAGCGCGGAGACCGGCTCGTCGGCGATGATGATGTCCGGCCGTACCACCAGCGCACGCGCGATCGCAACCCGCTGCCGCTGCCCGCCGGACAGCTCGTGGATGTAGCGCTCAGAAAAATCGCCACCCAGCTGGACATCATCCAGCGCTTTCCTGACGCGCGCCCTGCGTTCGGCCGCGCTCAGGCTGCGGTCCAGCCGCAGTCCTTCCGCGACCAGGGCGCCTACTTGCATGCGCGGATCGAGCGACGAGTACGGGTCCTGGAACACCATCTGGATGCGGCGCCGCGCGGCCCGGATTTCATCCTTGCTGGCGGCCAGCAGGTCCTTGCCCTCGAAACGGATAGCGCCGCCCGATGGCTTGAGCAGGCCGAGGATGGCCTTGGTCAGGGTGGTCTTGCCGCTGCCGGATTCGCCGACGATGGCCAGCGTCTCGCCGGGCGACACCGAGAACGAGGTCGCATGCACCGCACGCAGCATGCGCTTGCCCCACCAGCCGTGGCGCGACTCGTAGTCGACGGTCAGGTTGTTCACTTCCAGGATGGGAGGCTTCGGCAGCGGCGGCACGGCATCGGGGTCGCGCTTGGGCAGCGCATCGAGCAGCTTGAGCGTGTACTCGTGGGCAGGGCGCGACAGGACCTGGCGCACCGGGCCGGTTTCCACCGCATCGCCGCGCCGCATGACCAGCACGCGCTCGGTGTATTCGGCCACCAGCGACAGGTTGTGGCTGACAAAAATCAGCGCGGTGCCTTCCTGCACCGTCAGCTCCAGCATCAGGTCCAGCACTTCTTTCTGGACCACGCAATCGAGCGCGGTGGTCGGTTCGTCGGCGATCAGCAGCTTCGGCTTGAGCAGCATCACCGCGGCCAGCATGATGCGCTGGCGCATGCCGCCCGAAAACTCATGCGGAAAGCGCTGCATGCAGTCGCGCGGATTGCGCACCAGCACCCGTTCCAGCATCGCGATCGCTTGCGTACGGGCCTGCTGGCGCGACAGCCCGCGCCGGCAGACCAGGCCTTCGGTCAGCTGGTCGCCGATCCGGAACGCAGGATTCAGCGACACCATCGGTTCCTGGAACACCATGCCGATTTCGGTGCCGCGCAAGGCGCGCCATTGCGCCGGCGTATTCTGGAACAAGTCGCGGCCGTTGAAGCAGGCGCTGCCGCGCTGCACCGTTGCCGCATCCGGCAGCAGGCCCAGCAGCGCTTTGCCGATCATCGTCTTGCCGCTGCCGGACTCGCCGACGATCGCCAGCGACTGGCCGGCGGCGAGGTCGAAGCCGATCTGGTTGACCACGGCCCTAGAACCGTTTTGCGGGCAGGGAAACGCGATCGTCAGGTCGCGCACGCTCAATAACAGCTCGCTCATCACATCGCTCCTTTCATGCGCGGATCAAGCAGGTCGCGCACTGCATCGCCCAGCATGTTGATACCCAGCAGGGCAAACGAAATCATTGCACCGGGGAACACCGACAGCCAGATCGCCTGCTCCATCGAGTTGCGGGCATCGGACAGCATGCCGCCCCAGGACGGCGCTGGCGGCGGCACGCCGAGTCCGAGAAAACTCAGTGCGCTCTCCGACAGCAGCGCCGAGCCGAACAGCGAGGTCGAGAAAATGATCAGCGGCGCCACGCAGTTGGGCAGGATGTGGCGCGCGACGGTCCACAGGCCGCTGTTGCCCATGGCCTGGGACGCGATCACGAAATCGCGCTGGCGCAGGGAGAACACGGTAGCGCGGGCGATGCGCGCCACCGACGGCGTGTACGCCAGGCCCAGCGCCAGCACCACGCCGAGTTTGGACGGGCCGATGATGGCCATGATGCCCAGCGCCAGCAGCAGGCCCGGAAATGCCATCAGCGACTCGAGGAAGATCATCACGATGCGATCGGTCCAGCCGCCCAGGTAGCCGGTGAGTACGCCGATGAAGGTGCCGGCCAGGGTAGCGAACAGCACGGTGCCCAGGCTGACCGCCACGCTCACGCCGGCCCCGGCCATGATGCGCGACAGCACGTCGCGCCCGAACTCGTCGGTGCCCAGCAGGTGATCCCATGAGGGCGCGCCAAACTTGGCCATCAGGTCGCCATCGACCGGATCATAAGGCGTGTAGATGAAACCGGCGATTGCCAGGAACAGCACCAGGCCGACGAACAGGACGCCGATGACAAGGTTGACGCGTTTGAAGTTGAGTTTCATCAGAATTGCTCCGAGAAACCCTGTACTTCAGGGCAGGGAGTGAAAGGAGCCGGGCGCGTAGCGCCCGCAGCCGTCCAAGTAAAAAAATGTTTTGAACTTTGGTGTTGGTTCACGGTCAAACTCCATAAGTGCTTCAGTATGCGATTACGCGCTGGGCATGATTTACCAGTACCGCTTTTTCCAATCCGCAGTCGCCTTAGGCGAGGTCGAGAGATATCCTGCGGATTGAATAAGAAGCTGGGCTCTTTCAGTCCGGCTTCCGTCTGGGGCATCAGACGCCAGCAGTGGGAATCCCCTTTCGTTCACGAAGGGGAGGATGTCAAGGCCTAGAGCTTGATGCGTGGATCGAACAGCGGATACAGCAGGTCGATTACCAGATTGACGAAGACATACAGGAGGGCCACGAACAGCAGGCAACCCTGCACCACCGGATAGTCGCGCGCATAAATGCTCTCGACCAGCAGGCGCCCGATGCCGGGCAGTGTAAACACGGTCTCGATCACGGCCGCGCCCGACAGCAGGTGGCCGAGCACCAGCCCGATCACCGTCAGCGTCGGGCCGAACGCATTCGGGAATGCATGCCGCAACATCACGCGGCTTTCCGGCAGTCCCTTGGCGCGGGCATGCGCGATATATTCGAGCCGCAGGACGTCGATCGTGCTCGCGCGCATCATCCGCGACAGGGCGGCAATCTCGGTCAGGGTAATCGCGATGACCGGCAACACCATGTATTGAATGGCAGGCCAGCCAACCGTGGCGAACGATTCAAAGCCGAATGTGGGCAGCCAGTTGAGCTTTACCCCGAACAGCCAGATCAGCATGATGCCAGCCCAGAAGCTCGGGATCGACACCATGAAAATCGCGCTCGAGACGATGGTCAGGTCGGGCCAGCGGTTCTGCCGCCATGCGGCAAACATGCCGGCCGGGAGCGCGATCAGGCAGGACAGCAAGGTGGCCGCGAGGACGATCTGGGCGGTCACCGGGAAGTGCTGCAGGATCAGGTCCAGCACCGGCTCGCCGCTCTTGACCGAAGTGC